>CAYOIT010000412.1:0-2866 GCA_964404035.1 uncultured Verrucomicrobiota bacterium
GGGTGCGCGTCAACTTCGTTGCCGAGCCCCGAGGGATCAGGAGACAGGGTTCAGGCTTGATTCCCAACGAGTTATGCACATCCGCATTTCTCTTTTTGGTGTTGAGCGATCTGCGTTCATGGATGGAGCGTGAACGACCAGAGTGTGAAACGACCCATTTGAAATGGGCGAGGCCGCCCGTTCTCCCAGGCGCGCGTAATGGGGACAAGCTTTTGGGGGAACGGGCGGCCTCGCCCGTTGAAGCGGCAAAAAGCATGCAACCAACCCGTGTGAAACGGGCGGCCCGACCTGCCTTGTTGTATCCTTCATCGACAAAGCTCAAGACAAAGCTCGCGACAAAGCTTTGGGACTAGCCAGGCAGCAGGGATGCGGCCGCTCAGCAAGTCTCAAACTCGATCCAACTGGCCGGCAAAGCCGGCCAGAGGCCTCACTGAACCCTGAACCCTTGCTACTCTCCGCGTCAACTATTTTGACGCGCACCCGGCGTTCAAACTCAGCGCGAAGCGACGTAGACTGCTACGCTTGGTTGGAGCGACTCTCATCCGTGGAGGACCATGACCAGCACGCCCACGAATGCCAGAGTGCCGAGAGCAAATAGCGTTTTATCCCTCGTGCGGCACGTGTAGGGCGGCTGCGGATTGGTGACAAGCGGTATTTTGCCGCATGGGAGATAAAACCCATTCTTGAACGGCACACTGGCTTTCGCGATCACAATCCGCGTTCAGCGGACGGTCCGATACGTCCCGTCCTACCGGCCTGCGCCCGACCGATGCAGCAGCAACCCGCCGAACACCGCACAGCAGAAGGTCGATGCTCCTTCGTGATTCGCTCCTCTTCAATCGTCACTCTGCGGTTGCAACGCACGTACACCCGGCAAGCGGCAGGGAAGATACAGGCGACAAAGAAAGAAGTGGACCCGGCGGTCCTCCGCCGTAGCGAATCGGGAGACGGGACGGCGGCTTCATTCACTGCCGCTGGGGACGGCGGAGCACACTTGGTCGCCACACGTGATCCCACGCTTAGTCGGTTACGTTTAATCGTTTCTCTTGGTCGGCAAATGTCTGTGGATCAACGACTAAGAGTGACGGCTAAGAGTAACCGACTAAGAGTGGCGACTAAGGGTGACCGACTAAGAGTCGCGACTAAGAGTGACCGACTAAGAGTGACGGCTTCATTCGCCTCAGCCGGGCACGGCGGTCTGCGAGTTCATTCTCTGGCACGCGAGTTGCTTCCCCTAAACGACTGCGGGCAGAGCCCGCAACCCAATCGAACTGCAGATGTCCCGCTGCGCGGGCGCATAACCCGACGAATACTGAACCGCAGAATTCCCGCTGCGCGGGCGCATAACCCGTCGAAGTCAATCCCGTTCCTTTGCGGTTGTATTTGTCTTTCCTTCATGATTCGGACCTCATTATTCGTCAATCTGCGGTTCGTGCCGGTTCCGGTGTTTGAACACCTTGTTTTTTGTTGCTGTTGTTGGCGCGTAAGGTATTAATACCATGAATAAATACAGGCTTGGGGTGGGAATCACGTTGGCACTTGCACTTGGGCTCGGAGTGCCCGCGTTTGCGCAGGAGGTGCTTGCCGTATATGGCGAGGCCGCCCAGACGAAGGGCGCCTGTCCGCCGAACTGGCAATTTCTCTGGAACGCCAGGGGCGCGATCGGCGACGCCCGCGCCTATGAACCCGTTCCCTTTGATGCAGGCGCCAAAATGTTTTGCTTCACCAACGCAATGGGAGCTGTGGATGGCAAGAAGCCCCGCATCAATCTGGCGGGGCCCGCCGCCGCGCAGGACCCTGAGAAAATCGCGCGTTACTGGATCGCCGCCTATACGCTGACCAATGATTCCGCCGGCGTGGTCTGGCTGCGCAACGGCAATGTCTCGCATCGTTTCGGTGGCGACACCAACGGCATTACGCTGAAGGTCTATGTGAATGACACGGCACAGCTCGCGATAAAGGTGCCGGTCCAGCGGCGTCCGTCGCTTTTTCAGCAGAAGCTGGGCAAGCTGAAGCGCGGCGATGTCGTCTATGTCATGGTCGGGCCGGGCGCGTCGGCCGGGGGCATGTTTGGCTTGCAGTTCATGCTGGAATCCCGCCCCGATGGCGAGGCCGCACCGCCGGAGGCCATCAACATCATTTCGCCGGAGATCACGGAAGTCACCCCCCATCGCGATCCCCGCGGCGGCAGGCAGAAGGGTTATGTCGGCCAGCACGAGCGCTTTGTGGAGTCCGCGCGCCAGGAGCAGCCGGGACTGGTCTTCCTGGGCGATTCCATCACGGCCGGCTGGCCGCAGGACCTGCTGAAGGAGCGCTTCGGCCAATACAAGCCGGCCAACAACGGCATCAGCGGCGATTGGGTGCAGGGGTTGCGCTGGCGCGTGGCCAATGGCATCTACGACCAGATCAAGCCCCGCGTCATCGTGCTGCTGATCGGCATCAACAACCTCTCCAACGGCTTTACGCCCGAGGAGGTTGCGCAGGGAACCAAACGGCTGGTGGACGACATCCGGGCGAAAACGCCGACGACCCGGATTCTGCTCCTCGGCATCTTCCCCCGGGGCACCTCGTTTGTTCCGCCGGCCGGCGACGAAATCCGCAAGGTCAATGCGCTGACCGCCCGGCTGGCCGATCAGCAGCACGTCTTCTTCCTGGATCTGGCCGACAAGCTGATCGAGCCCGATGGCTCGATCTCCAGGGAGGTGTTTCCCGACGGACTCCATCCCGGGCGTCCGGGCTATCTGCGCTGGGCGGACGCAATTGCGCCGACCGTGGCCAAACTTTTTGAAATGAAGTAGCATCACCCGCTAGGCCCATGGAAATCAAGTCAATCTACGCATTTCGCGGCAATCGTCTCTGGGTCCGT
>CAYOIT010000413.1:0-2845 GCA_964404035.1 uncultured Verrucomicrobiota bacterium
GCCTGCGGCGCGGCGGGGACGCCGCCGCCCTACCGATTGCTCCGCGCCGACCCTTTGGCCTGCGGCGCGGCGGGGACGCCGCCGCCCTACCGATTGCTCCGCGCCGACCCTTAAACTGAAAACTTCCCCGACCCTTCCGCCTACCACAGCAGGAGCATCGTGCCCCTGGGCGAGACGTAGGTCTCGTAGGCGCCCATGTCCACGATCAGACCGAAACTGGTGCCCTTGAGAATCCGGTCGTTGCCCGCCAGATCCTTGGCGCCGGTCATCCAGGTCTGATACGACCCCTTGTCGATGCAGGGCGATCTCTTCTGCAGCGTATAATCGCCACCAGCCAGATCTGAGAAGAGCGGATTGTCCATGATATTGCCGTCGGCCGTGGTGCCGGGGTTGAATGAACAGGAGTTGCCCAGGCCGTCCGTGGTGTTGAGATTGCCATGCACGCCGCCCACGTAGTTGAAGTACACGATGCTGTTGCTGACCGTGCCGCCCGTGCCGCGATAGATGCCGCCGCCGTTTGCAGTGGAAGTGGTGATGTTCGAAACGATCGTGCAACTTTGGATCGCGCCATTGCCCAGGTACACCCCGCCGCCGCCTGCAGCAGACGTGGTGTTGTTCTGGGTGATCAGGCAGTTACGGAGGGTGGCGGTCGCGCCATTCAAGTACACTGCGGGGGCGGAGGCGGTGGCGTTTGCTTCGTTTGTATTCGCGAGGACTTGACAATGGGTGATCAACCCGCTTGTCGCATAGATCACGGCATAGGTAGTGCCGGCGCGGGCTTTGTTCGCCGTGATCACGCAGTTCGAGACCGTGCCGCCCGTCATGTACACGGCAGCACCGGCAGTGGAGTCACTCCCCAAGCCGTTATCGCGCAGGATGCAATTCCGCACCAGCCCCCCACCTTTCAGGTACACGCCACCGCCCAAGCCACCTTCATCATAATAGCCCTTCGATCCTCCATTCAGAATGGTGAAGCCATCGAGCTCGCCACTGGCATGGGTCACTTTGAAGATGCGGATATCCCCTGGGGAACTGAGTCCCACGAGGGTATTCGACGCATTGCCCAACCCGCCGTAACCGCCATTTCCGAAGCTGCGCACGGTCATGGCCTTGTTGATCACAATCTGCATCGAGATCGTGTACGTGCCGTTCGTGACGATCACCACGGTGCCGGCGGGTGCCGCGACCACAGCGTCCCCGATCGTCCGGGAGGCATTCGTCCACGTGTTATACGGCACAGCCGGCGAGAGGCTGTTGGTCGAGACGTAGGCATTCGCACCCCATACCGCAATGTAACCGGCGTTCGTGACCGTAAAGCTTTCGTTGGCGTCGTTGGTGACCGTCAGTGTCACCGTGTACAAACCGACCGCGGTGTAGCGATTGGTCACGACGGCGAGCGTGGCGCCGTTGGTGGTCTTGCCGTCCCCGAAATCCCATGTGTAGGACATCACGTTGCGGTTGGTTCCAGCCACGTAGGCGGTAAAGACCACGTTCGACGGCGGCACTATGCTCGTCACATTCGCTACCAATCCGCACCGCAGGGCGCCGGGAATCAGCTCATACGCGCCCATGTCCACGCGGTTGTTGACGCCATTCGTGCGCGGGTTGCCGGCCAGATCGAGCGCCCCCGCCATCCAGGCCAGGTTCGTGCCCGCATCCATCGCCTGGCAGGCTATCAGCCGATAGTCGCCGCCGGCCGCATTGACGAACTGCGGATCGCCGTCAATATTGCCGTCTCCCGCCCCGGGCAGCGGCGTGGTGCACGAGTAGTCGAACGAACAGTTGACATAGTTGTACGTAGCCGCCCCGCTTCCGTCCGCATTGTTGTGCACGATGGAATTCGCGACCTGGCTATAGCCGATGCCGCCCCCGATGCCGGTCGCGGAATTGCCCACGATCGTGCAGCTCTCGGCCGTGCCGCCATAGACGCCGCCCACATTGCCGCCCTGTTTCAGCGTGTAGTTGCCCGCGACCAGGCAATTGCGGATCAGGACGGAAGAAGCATCCGCATATACGCCACCGCCATGGCCGGTGCCCCAGATGTTTTTCGATCCCGCCGAATTCGCGAGGATCCGGCAATCACGAATGAGGCTGCTTCCCGTCGCATAGATGCCCCCTCCGCGGCCATCTTGCCCCACATCGTTCGATTGTAAAACGCAGTTCGAGACCGTGCCGCCGGCCATGTAAACGCCGCCGCCGTAGTAGCCGTCGCCGCCGCCGTTGTCGCGTATGATGCAATCCCGCACAAGCCCGCCGGTCATATAGACGCCCATGCCGTGACCCCATACCTCCCCGGGAGCGTTGCCGTCGAACCAGTTGCCGGATCCGTTCCGGATCGTGAGCCCCTCAAGGACGGCGCCCGGGTGGGTGAGCTTGAAGATGCGCGTGCTCCCGGCCCCCCCCCGCTGCACAATCGTGTTCGTTGCCCCGCTCAACCCGCCATCGGCACTGCGCACGGTAATGGCGTTGGCGATCGCGATTCGGCTCGTGATGTTGTACGTGCCGTTGGAGACGGTGACCGTGAGGGTGCTCGGGGACAGGGCCGCAGCTAAGTCCAAGGCAGCCTTGATGTCGTGCGCCGCCGTGGCCCAGGTGCTGTACGGCTCCGAGGGGGAGGGCGAGTTTGTCGCCACGAACATCTCCGAAGGGATCGGGATCGTCGCGGCCGCAATGGTGACGGTCGCGCTGTCGTTCGGCGATGCGCCGACCGGATAGTTGTAGCCGCCCAGCAGCGTCAGGATCGCGTTCCCGACGCCGAAAAACTTCGGCGTCAGGGTGACGACCGTGCTTGTGTCGCCCGCAAGGATCGTCGCGTTGCTCGACAGCAGGTTGTAGTGCATGCCGT
>CAYOIT010000414.1:0-2835 GCA_964404035.1 uncultured Verrucomicrobiota bacterium
CAGGTGGTTCTTGGGATCGAAGCCGTAGTAGGAAGCCGACAGCGTCAGGTCGGTCTCCAGACGATCCGCCGCCGGGTTCTTGAACTCGCTCCACACCGCGGTCCAGTCCTTATCGCCCGCCTTGGCAAGACCCGCCTCCGCCACCGCCGGCGGCAGCCAGATCAGGGAACTGATACGGTTGAATTCATCGGCATAGCCGCTGGCACCGCCCTGCATGGCCAACAACTCTTTGCCGGTCTGGCCGTCAACCGCGCTGACGATCTGCCCCTTGAGATCCGGACAGATCGCCGCCTTCATGGACTTGCCATCGATCTCGACCAGCGGTCCGCCCTGATTGGCGACATACCAGGAGATGGTTCGCAAGACACCATGTTCGCCGCCGCCATCCATCTGAATGCCCTGTTTGGCGCGCAACAAACAGCCGGGCACACGCGGATCGGCGCCAGCGACAAACCAGTTCTTGCCGTCAACCGGGTTCTTCACCGGTCCCCACGTCTTGCCGCTCCAGCCCACATCGTTGAGCGTAACCAGATCGAGCGAACTGCCGCGGGCCGTCAACAGATTGGCCAGATGATCCCTGTCGCCGGCCTTCTCCGCCGCCGCCACAGCCTGGTCCATGGCAACCGTCATCCTGGCGAGATAGGGCTGAAAGACCTTCTGCCGGGTGATCTCCGTCCAGCCCGTCCACCGTACGGCGCTGGGAACGTGGCAACTGTCGGCATAGGCAGCCTGGGTAAGCTTGAGGTAGTCCCACACGTGGGCGCCGGCATCCTTGCCGTAGTTGTCGTCAAGGAACTGGCGGATCAGCTTGTCAGCATCCTGGTCCGGATTCCAGGCGAGTTTGAGATAGAGCCAGGCCAGCAGGTCGTTCCAGGACCCGCCGCAGAACTGTGGATTAATACCGTAGATGCCGCAGTCGCGCATATAGCGCAGGTTGCCGGCCACGTAGAAGACGGACGGCCATTCGGACCGGTACGTGTCCCAGTTCCAGACGCTGACGCGGTTGGGCGCGATCTTCGGCCACTCCTGGAGCGCCTTGGCATAGTCGCGGTTGGCGGGGTTACCGGCAATCGGTCCGACCTGATCGCCGGCGGAATTCTGGCTACGGGCGCTGGAGACCACGTCGATCCAGAGGTTTTTGTTCGGCTTAAGCGTCTTCGGCGCGTCGAGCGTTTCGAAATAGGCAAAGGTGATCACCTGAGCCTCAGGATAGGTCTTGTTGACGATCTCCAGCGCGCGGTTGAGCGCCAGGATCAGCGGCGCGGCTTCCGACTGCTGCTCCTGCACCAGTTTCCGGCAGTCGGCGCACTGGCAGCCGCTGAAGCCGTCGCCCTGCGCCGCAGAGAACGGCAGCGACCAGTCGACCTTGCCACCGCGCGCCCACTCGATGCGGCGCTTGATGTCGCGCTCCAGTCCCTCGGCGAGAAACTTGGGCAGGTCGGGATTGGTGCCGCAGATGCCGCAGGCCCAGGTCGGCTCGCGTTTGCCGGCATGGTTCAGCGGATAGAACGCGGGATGGTCGGCAAACAACCCCTTGATCACGTCTTTGCCGGCCTTCTTGTCCTGCGGCGGAAGGAGATCATACATGTTGTGACCAGCCGCCAGGGCGCCGCTGGTGTTGTCAGCCGGCATCCCGATCCCGCGATTTTGGAGGATCCACGGGTAGCTCCCCATCCAGAAGATGATGCCGCGATTGGCAAACGCCGGCTCCTGCAAGTCATCCACCTTGTCGAGCGTCAGCGTCGCCTGCTTCGGCACCACCTCAAATCCCGTCCCGGCATAACTCAGGCCTTTACGGGCAAACGTATAGAACCGGCAGCTCAGGTGGTCTTCGAGCAGGCCATGGACGGCGTTGTGCAGCCCCAGGGGCGTGGACGCCGTAAGGGTGAGACGATTGCCGTCGACCTTGATGCGGAAGGCCTGTGCCCCGGTCGGCTTGTCGCTGGCGCCCGGCACCTTGGCGACCAGTTCCAGAACGATGGCTGGCTTGGCACCCGCTTCCGCCAACGTCGCCACCACCGGCAGTTCCGTACCGGTGATCTGCTTGAGATACTGGTTCAGAATTTCGACCGACGGCTTGATGAACTGGGCGTCCCGGACTCCCGCCACTTCGGCCGGCCGGTTTGTGTTGCCGTTATGGACAATCACCGCCCGCGCCTCGCCCTTTTCGGCGATCGGCACCCCCGCCCGCGTGAACCCCGGAATCATCATGGCACCCAACATCAATGCTCCACAGATTGTCTTCTTCATTCCGGACTTCTTTCCTCTTGCTATTGCTATTGCTGATTCCTTCCGCCTATAGATCCTCTTACGCCATCATCGGAGCCTCCACACGGATGTATATAGGTGGTATATCAGTATGGAGGTAGCCATGCAATAACAACAACCGCCGCCCGGCAACGGCTCGCCCCCGCGATCAGCCCAACCAGAACGGCGCAAGTAAATCAGAAATCCTACACTACTCATGGCACCGTCCTATTCTTCTCGTCGTTCAGTCGGGATACGCCCAAGAGGTGGCGCTTGCGCCGACAAAGGCTCTCGCCGCAGTGATCTTGCACAGTTATTGAGGATTCCCTCCAAGCACCTTCTGGCGCGCCTCGGGCGGAAGCGGTGACTGTTCGATCCACCGCAGGGCGGTGCCGCGATCTTTGGCGACCCAGGAACTGGCGACCGTGACCATGGCGACCTGGCGTTGGGCGTTATCGGAAATGGTCTCGGCCCACTGCATCGCCAGCGGCGGGTCGGTTTTGGACAATTCGCCCGCGAAAACACGCAGAGCCTCATCCCGGGTCTTGTCGTCCGGCATCTGCTTGAGCAAAGGCGCCACACTGGCGA
>CAYOIT010000415.1:0-2827 GCA_964404035.1 uncultured Verrucomicrobiota bacterium
TGGCGTAGGGGCGGGATCGTCGCCCTTGATCTTCGCCCATATCTCCTTCCACCACTTCTGAAGCCTAGATGATAGGCTCGCCTGCAACGGTGCCGCAGCCGGGTCAGGCTCGCCCGGCACGGCCCACACGCGTGGCATGTCTGGCATGACGCCATGTTCCGGCCCTTCAACTTCTCCAAACGCCTCCCGCTCTGCCGTGTCGCCAACGTCATCAGCCGGGAGCGGTTGCGAGCACCCCGCCAAAGCGAGCATGGTCACGGCGAGAAGTGATGCAGTTATGGTCCGTTTCATGGTAGTGCCTCCAGTACCGCCTTCAGTTCCGCCCAACTCGTCACGGTCACTCCACCCAGAGTGATCCCCGCCGCCGGGCGCAGTGGCAGGTTGATTGTCACATGGTTGTTCGCCGCCGACGGATAGCCCACGATGCGGAAGAACTCAGACGGCGCCGTCCGGGCCGTCGTCATTGTCCAGACGGGGAAGCGCTTGCCAGATCCCGCCTGGTGCCAGCTCGTCGCCGGCCATGTGGATGTCGCCGTTCGTGTGTTCCAGGTCCCCACCGTCAGATTTGTGCAGGCTTGCACCGCAGGCGCGTTCGTCATCGTGATACTGCTCTCCACCCAAAACGTCACGTTCGTCGCACTCAACTGGTAGCCCACAATCGTGCAGGCCTGGCCCGCGTAGTGGATCGAGACCGCGTTTGTCGCCAGCGCGCCGCTGGGCTTGGTGATCGCCAGATCCGCCCCGTTGGCTGTCCCGGTCAGCCGGCAGTAGGGCGACAGCCAGACGTTTTGCCAGGCCATGTCCACGGCCTGCGTGGCCGCGTAAAGGCTCCAGTTTTCGCCCCGGTGATTTGCCAGCAGCCGGTTATGCGTGCCCAAATTTAGCGCCTCGTCGTCCTCCGCCGCATCCGCCACCAGCAGCATCGTACCGCGACAGTCGTTTGTCTTGCCGATCAGGTGCGTCCCTTCCCATCCGTAAACCGTCAAATTGCTCACGATGCACCGCACCGTTCCGCCGTCAATGGGCGAGGATTTCATCTGCGCCGCCGCAAGCGTTATGTTCGTGGCGCCCCTGGCGAATGCCGGGTATTCCGTCTCCGCAAACGACGCGCCATAGTCGCTCTGCAGGTAGCTGATCGCCGAGAGCTTCGCTGCGGTATTGCGCGGCCTGATTGTCATTCCGCCCACGTTCGCCGCGTCGTAGGCGTTCGCCGGCCCCACCGTCAACAGTCGATAGACGCCATTCGTCACCACCGCCCGCCCCGAAAGGATGATGCTGTACTCGCTCCGCGCCAGCGGCCGGTGATAGGCCGCCTTGATGCTGTACGGGTCCGCGACGATGATCCCGCCGGCCGTCTCCCCATCGCCGTAGCGCAGCTGCACCGTGGCCGGGTCACTGGTTGTCTTGATGGCCACCACTTCCCCGTCGTCAAGCACGGTGTCCTGCGCCTCGATCTCCTCCATCCGCTCGATTCCCAGCGGCCCCCCCAGTACCGACAGTCCCGACAGGACCGACAGTCCCGCCACCAGTTTCCAGTTTCCAGTTGCCAGTTTCATCGTTTAAAACTCCGTGTACCCGGAAAGATCCACCGTCGTCAGCGCCGCGCCGTCAGGCGCCAGCAACGCGTTCATCTGGTCGCGGTACGTGATCGGGCTGTTGTTGCCCGAGGTCGCCGCCGAAAACAGAAACATCAGCGCCAGCTCGTTGCCTATCCAAAGAAAGCACGGACGCCCCGAGTCCCCGCCGTAGGGCAGTTCCCAATAATCCTTTCGCAACTCCGAGCCGGGTTGCCCGATGAAATCTGGCCGCATCATCACGCAGACCGCCGCCCGCCCGTTCTGGTTATAGATCATCGCGGGAATGCTGTTGAATCCAGACGGGAAGTAGGTCGCGTAGTTCGCCGGCATAACCGGGTACACCTTCACATCCCCAGGCGGCAGCGGCGCGGATAGCTTGCCGATGGTGAAGTCGCCCCCGGCGGTGTAGATCGCCGTGATCGTCCGCACGTAATTGGTGCCGCTCCGCCCCCGGAACCGCTTCACGCTCCCGACCCCGTTGTAGGCGTGCTTTGCCTGCAAGACGTGCTGCGTTGTAATCAGCGTCCCGTGCCAGTACGCCGCCCCCGTGCCAGTGCTGACCACCACGCCAGAAAAGTCGGCATCAGCGGCCCAACATGCGGGGTTGCGGGCGAACGAACTCGGCGGCGAATTGGTCAGCCAATACTCCGCACTCCCCGCCCCGGCCAGCCTTCCGTCGATTGCGGCAATGGCCGCCGCCCGCGCCGATCCCGCCACGCCGGCGTAGATAACCGACCGCTCTTCGCCCTGGCTAGAGTAGTACAGGTCTACCGCAACCGTTTTGCTGGCGGCCCCGTTCGTCACCGTAACATCAACCAGTCCCGCCTCCGTCATCGTCAGCAGCCCGTCCTGGTCGATGCTCCCGGCTGTGCCGGAAACCGTGAAGCCAAACGCCCCGTCCGGGAAGCCCCGCAGCACCTCCGGTGTGATCTGCCAATTGATGCGCCCGATCCCGGCGATCTCGCGGTACGTCACCACGTCGAGGTTCGTGGTCACAAGCGTCTGCGCCACGGCCTGGTAACGCTCCTCCATGCCGATCAACCAGTACACGTCATTCCGCCACCCGGCCGCCGGCACAGCCGAAGCCAGGGCCACGTCCGAAGCCAGGGCCACGTCAGCCCCATTGACCGCTACCGTCCCGGATGCCGCCGAAAGTCGCACGTCGCCGATGAAGATGCTATCCGTGCTGATGTTGGTGATCGAGTGTCCGCCCATGTTGAGGTCGCCCGTCATCGGCAGCGACCCATCGC
>CAYOIT010000416.1:0-2824 GCA_964404035.1 uncultured Verrucomicrobiota bacterium
CCTGACGCTTACCAACCTGGTCATGGCGGGGGACTCGACCTATGTCTGGAACTACTCCGACACGGCGCAGGACCTGATCAATGTGAAGGGTACGCTCTCGTTGCCGAATGTGGCAACGGTGATGGTGAGCAAGATTTCAGGCTCATTGCCCAGTGGGGCGGTGTTGTTCAAGTGTGGTTCCTCCGGGACGCCCGATGGGACTACCCTGTCGAGTTGGGTAATCATAGGGGCCAGGCCCGATAGCAAGGCGGTTGTGCGCACCGTGGCATCGCAGAAGCAGGTGCAACTCGTGTCGCCAACCGGCATGATTCTTCGGCTTTACTAATCGCGTTCTTTATTAAGGGGGAGCGTGATCATGAATACAAGACGAACAAAACTGGGACTGTTGGCTATTCTGGCGGGAGGCCTGTCCGCCAGTGCCATGGCGTCGGGGTTCTTCTGGGATAACTTCGAATCGTATACTGTCGGCACGAACCTGGCCGCACTGTCGGCACAGGGCTGGGGGGCTTCGGATGCCAGCGTGATGGTAACGAATAATGTGTTCGGCAATCCGACGAACATGGCGGCGCTTCCTCCGAATACGGTTCTCACGAATACGGTTGGGATGGCGCCCGGGGCGCCGGGTAAGATCTGGACGGACTGCCTGATTGACGAGACGATGCGGGTGGATCCAATCTCTCTGCCTTTGCTTGAGTCCAACACGATGGTGATGGCCGGGGTGACGACGGACGGGTTTGCCGCGGTGTACAACACCGCCAGTAACGGGTGGGACATCTGTACGAACGATGCCCGCGGGAGTGCCGTGGCGGGGCTGTCAGCGGCGGCATGGGCGCGGTTGAGCCTCTGCGAAGACTTTGCCAGCAACCAGGTGGCGTTGTTCCTCAATGGGCGCCTCCTTCGCCAGGGAATCCCATTTATCACCAACCAGACCAGTTATGCCCAGGTGACGTTCAGTAGCGGGGATTCCAGTACCGGATACGTGGACGAAGTCTACGTCAGCAACGCGGTTCCAGCGACGCTGGCGGGCCAGGCCCCGTCGTCCACCAACGATATCAACGGAGATGGCATTGTGGATGCCGTGGAGATCATGCAGTACGGGGCCATTGCCAAAATGGTTCCCGGTGACATCGCGACTATTACGGGGGCAGTGGCTGCAGCCCACGCTGGAGACCGGATCGTGGTGAGCAATGGGACCTATGCCACCTCGTTCACGTTGTCAAACGGGGTGACCCTGATACGAGGCATTCTCTCCGCCAACGCGACGAACCTGACGATCCAGGGCAACGTGACGGTGGGAACCGGGACTGTTGTCGCCGTGTCGGGAGTGTTCACGGTGACGGGCCAGGTGACGATCGCGGACGGAGGCCTGCTGACGATCAGCAACACGGTGGCCAATTTCGGCGGGCTGTCAATTGGGGGTGGCGGATTTCTACACGTGGTGAACGGCGCGTTGATCGTCGGTGGTTATACCAATACGGCCAGTGACTTCACGCTGTCGCTGGTGACGAACATGGTTTCCGCAGGTGTGGGTGGATCCATCACTCCCTCCGGGACGAGCACCATGATTTCAACGTGGTCGAATGTGACGTATTCCCTGACGGCGGATCCGGGTTATCTGGTCGGGGCGCTGACGAATAATGGTGCGGATGTAGGTGGGGCGCTCGTTGGCGCGGGCGAGAAAACGGCGACCTACACGGATCCGGCCGCCAATATCACGAACGACCAGATCATCACGGCGGCGTTTATCTATAATGGCATCCGTTATGTGCCGAGCGACTACGGGACGATCGGGGCCGCGCTGGCGGCGGCACAGTCGGGCGACCAGATTGTGGTCAGCGACGGGATGTACGCTGAGACGCTGGTGGTGGGTAACAGCGTGAAGCTGTTCGGGACGAATGTGACCGGGTTGGCGGGGGTAACCGTCCAGGCTAATCAGAATCTGGTGTTGAGCGGGTTTTCATCCTTTGTGGTCACCAACCTGGTCATTCAGTCGGGCGCGACAGTCGTGGTGAGCAACGGGACCGCCGTGACCGTGGGTGGCGTGACGCTGACGGGGCCGTTCACGATGAATTCGGCGTGGGCGACCGCGTTGACGAGGTCGTCAATTAATTTCACAAACGATTTCGAAGCCTATTCCCTGAGTCAGCCGCTTGCCCTGTGTGGCGGGCAGGGGTGGGGGGCCTCGGAAAGCGGATCGATCATTCAAGACTCGGTGTTCACCAATGGCGCCAAGGCGGCGCTGGTGGTGTCGCATTCGGAGCTCTCCAATACGGTCAGTGCCGCAACGCTGAACAAGGTCTGGTCGGATGTCTGGCTTAATGACAGTGCGGTCAAGTATTCGGAATCGGCGTATCCGGAGACCAATGGGAACCTGGCCGTGATGGTGTTCGTCAACACGAACAATCGTGTGGTGATCTGGAACTCCACTGCCTGGGATGAATGCGCGCTTGACGTGGCGGGGAATAACGCGCCGGTGGTCTCCACGGGGACGTGGGTCCGGGTGTCGATCTTCGAGGATTTCACGGCGCAAAAGGTGGCGTTGTTTGTGAACGGGCAGCTCCTGCGCCAGCAGGTTCCGTTTGTGTCGCCTGTGACCAGTTATCACGGGCTCAGCCTGAGTTCCGGGGATGGTGAGGCGTATATGGATGACGTCAAGATCTGGACGAACATGCCGCCGGGCCTCACGAGTGGGGCGAACTGCGACCTGGACAGGGACGGGATCCCGGACGCCCTGGAAATCCAGAACTACGGGAATCTCGCTCTCTCGCTGCAAGGGTCGATATACACGATCCGGTAGGGTAAAGACGCCCAAAGAGGGAAAAAA
>CAYOIT010000417.1:0-2811 GCA_964404035.1 uncultured Verrucomicrobiota bacterium
GTGGCAGGCTACGTCAACGAGGCCGGAACAGGTACGGTTGTCGAGATCAAGAGCGACTCCGTGGCGGCGTGGCAGCGCGTGGGGTTGTGCTACGTCAGTTACACCCAGGCGTGGTTTGAGGCCTACGGTGTGACAGTCACCAATGCCGGGACCAACACGATTCTCGTGCGGGCCACGGACAAGTCGGGAAATGCCAGTACCCAAACCGTCAAGGTGGTCAACGCGACGACTAACGTGCCGTTCGCGTATGACCTCGACGGAAACCGCACGAACGGCTTGGGCACGACGCTGGAATGGGATGCGGAGAACCGGCCTGTGCGGTTCGCCTATGGGACGGCTGGTGAGACGCGGTTACGGTATGACGGTTCAGGGCGACTGCGTGAGATTGCGGAATACGGCACGAACGCCGTGCCGACCAATGTGGTGCGCTACACCTGGAACGGCTGGCTGCCGTGGGCGGAGCTCGACGCAAGCAACCGCACACAAAGGACCTTTACCTGGGGCCTGGACTTGAGTGGTACGGTCGGCGGCGCCGGGGGCATTGGCGGCCTGGTGGGAATGCGAGGCTACGCAGGGTCCGGAACCAACTACTGCGTGCGCACAGATGGCAAGGGCAACATCACTGAGGTCCGCCAGAGCAATACGGTGGTGGTCGCCACCTATGCTTATGCGCCGTTCGGGGCTGTTCTCACCAATACCGGCAGTTATATTCAACCGTTCAGGTTCCAGACCAAAATCGCCCACGCCCGCAGCGGGCTGGGCTACTGGGGATATCGTTGGTTCGACACGAGAACAGGTCAGTGGCTCACCCGTGACCCCCTGGCGGAGGCGGGAGGGCTGAACCTCTACCAGTATTGTGACAATAATCCGGTGAACGCAGTTGACCCGATGGGGTTAAGAATCCGTTTGCTCGGCACACCCCAGGAACAGCAGCAGTTACTATCCCTCATGCAGCAGTTCGTAAGAGGGCAACTTGGGGCAGGGAAGGGCGGCCTTGTTTACAGGAAACGATGTCCCCAAGACGAAGCGTACGACGACATGATAAGTGATGTCATCGCCTCCAAGAACTACTACGATATTTTGTTGGTTGATGCGGCGGGCACGGGCAGCGGTTCATTCACGGCCGGTGGCGCCGGCGGAACGATCAAGTTAAGCAGGACAGTCAATGACCCGTATGTGGGTATTAGGAATTGGATGCCTGTGCCAGGCCAGAAGGAAACGCAGGCGAGTATTTTGTCTCACGAGTTAGCGCGAGCGTACGCCCATGCTCAAAACGAGCCGAATACCCAGATCGACCGATCCGTACTCTCCGATGATGCAATACGTCAATTAGGATTGAAGGCTGTCGAGCGTTCTAACCCCATGCGTGAACGCATGAGCATGTTGCCGAGATGGGGGTACCCGTAATGAGGACCCGACGCTTCAGCCGTGCTGTCGCTGTTCTTATGCTTCTCGTGATGGCCAGTGGCGTTTTACTTGCATTCTCCCGATGGATGGCTCGTGCCGCTGCCGATGACCATATGTCGCCTCGGAGAGACGTTCTGCGCTACTTCCATATTTCTCTGATACCCACCTTTTCGACAAAAGGGCCTTACCATCTGCCATTTTGGAATGTCACCTATATTCGGACGGATGTTCCGGCCCTGTGTGACCCTTTGCCGTTCGTTCATGTCTCGCTCAGCGGAAAGGTGATCGATGCTCAGCCAGGCATTTGCTCCCAGCACATTGATAATCGCTGACTTTCGCACCTGCGCCGGTTTGCACCACGACACGACAAACGTGACTCCCACGACCCAGTTCGCTACATTTCGGAGGGCGGAGGGTCTTCACTTTAAAGCGAGTCACCGGCGCATCGGCTGGCTTTTGAGGATGGCAGAACAGGAAAAGACGGCCTTGTTCAAGGCCATGCCTAAAGGTTGTCAAGGGGCAGGTTGGAACTGGCACCGACGCTCTGTTGAACGCATCCATCTACAGGCGCGGAAACGAGTTCCGTGTTGTGCAGGACGGGAAGATAATGAGTTATGTTGCTGATGCAACGCCCGGTGGAGTTGTCGACGAATTTGTCAGGCTGGGAGGAAGGCGATGAAAGGTGTTGTGATCGCAGCATACGCCAGAGGCCTCGACGATCTCGCGGGGATTCTTGTGGGTTATGTCGTTGCCGGCCGCACAGACGACATGAGAGGTCTCAGGGCTAGTGGTTGCACGAGTCTCAACTACGAGGCTCTGTCGTGTGATGTGGTTGCTGCAATACAGAAGCTGGCCTCGGGCGAGTACTGCTCCATACAGTTACGGGACGAAGGACCCGCAGGTTCACTCGTTAGCATCTACGCTCCGCACTTCTGCAAAGCTAACCTGCGCCACTGGACACTTGTTCTGGAGAGGGTTCCACACTCATGGGAGGAAGCGACACGCGGATGAGGGTCACGTCTTCACTCTTCACAGTCTGTCACGGGGCGAGGTCCACGTTCCCAAGCCTCTCCCCCTCACGCCTGCAGCGCCGGTCCCCCTGCTGACACCCGGCGCCAGGGCAGGGGACACCGTCCAGCATCCCCCTCCGAATCCCCTCCGAGCCAGCCGTTCAGGCACCGGAGCGTGGCGCGAAAGCAGTTCGTGGCGGATGGATGCAATGCTGTTCCCGAGTTGACCTCGATTTCATCGAACCCTGGCGATCCATAGCGTTGTTTTCAACGCATTGCTGCTGATGGAGTAGAGGATGGCCTGGGCCGTCTTACTGTTGACCGGTGCGAAGGGGTCCCCTAGTGTGCTGTTTCTCAAATGAGTTCACATAACAGAGGTTTGGCCGGCGGCGGC
>CAYOIT010000418.1:0-2805 GCA_964404035.1 uncultured Verrucomicrobiota bacterium
CATAACGTGTTCCGCTTTCCGGGCAAGTCTCTTGTCGGAGGTCGACAGGGCCTCAAAACTTTTGTTGTTCCCTGTGCGAGCGTTCTGGCATCATGCCACGCATGCGGCTTTCAATTGTCATTCCTGCGCATAATGAGGAACATCGGATCGGGCCCATGCTCGACGCCTACCTCCCTTTCTTCACTGGACGCTATGGCGACGACGTCGAGTTCCTCGTGGTTGTCAATGGGAGCACCGATGACACGGAAGGGGTGATCGGTCGCCATGGAAAGCTCTATCCCGGTCTGCGGGTGCTCGTTGAGCGCGAGCCTGTGGGGAAAGGCGGAGCCTTGATGATAGGGTTCCGGGAGGCCAAAGGCGATTTTGTGGGGTTCGTGGATGCCGATGGCTCCACGCCCCCCGAGGCATTTCATGACCTTATGGATAACCTTGGTGACGCCGGTGTCATCATTGCCTCCCGCTGGTGCCCAGGGGCGCAAGTCAGCCCGAGGCAGTCGCTTGATCGCCGTCTTTCCTCGCGTCTCTTCAACCTGATTGTCCGCATCCTGTTCGGCCTGAAGTTGACGGATACCCAGTGTGGCGCCAAACTTATGCAGCGCAAGGCCTTACAGGCGGTACTTCCGATCCTGGGTATTACCCGCTGGGCTTTCGATGTGGACCTTCTCTTTCAGTTGCGACGGGCAGGTTTTGCTATCAAGGAGATCCCGACGATCTGGCATGATGTAGCGGGATCGAAAGTCCAGATCGGCAAGGCGTCGACGGAGATGATGCTGGCGTTGGCGCGCCTTCGGTTGATCTATTCACCCTTCAGTTGGGTGGTGTCGTTCTACAATCGGTTTCTGGCGCCGTGGGTTCATCCCGCTGGAGACGTGCGGGATTATCTGCTGACGCATAGCCTGATGCTTTTTATCGGCGCGCAGTTTGGAAATGTCTGCAATCTGCTGTTCCAGGTGGCGATGATGAGGATGCTGAAGCCGGCCGATTTCGGTGTGTTCTCGGCCCTATTGGGGGTGCTCATGGTTGTCGGAGCGCCGCTGGGCGCGCTCGGTGGAACCATTACACACTTTACGGCGCATTTCACGGCCAGGCAGGACCAGAACAAGATCAAAGCCATGATGCTGGGCGTGGGACGCGATTTGTTGATTCCGTCGGCGCTGATGATCGTGGCCGTGGCCGTGTGGCAGAAGCAAGGGATGGAGTTCTTGAGGCTTGAGACGGCAGGGCCGATGTACTTCGCCGTGGCGATTATCGTGATCGGATTTCTTGCGGCGGTACCGTCGGCCGTGCTGACCGGCGTGCAGGCGTTTGAGTGGGCGGCGACGGTTGGCAACAGCTGGGCTGTGATCCGGTTGGTGGCCGGCGTGTTGCTGGTTTGGGCGGGATTGGGGGTGGCTGGCGGGCTTACGGCGCATCTGGTGGGCGTGATGGCCGGCGGGGCTGGCGCGTTGCTGATTGTTCGGTCCATATTGGGGCGGGGCTGGCCCAAGGCGGAGCGGCCGGTGGGCCTGTACAGGTACCTGGGCGGGTACATGGGGGCTTTTGCGGCTTATGGATTGTTGTCGAATGCGGACGTGGTGCTGGTGAAGCACTATTTCACGGCGGATCAGGCGGGCTTGTTTGCCAAGGCCGCGATGGTGGCGAGGATTGTGTTCTTCCTCCCCGCTCCGGTGGCTGCGGCGATGTTCCCCAAGGTGACATCGGTGGGCGAGTCGTCGCAGGCCAGCCGGCGGACCCTTTTCAAGGCCTTGGTGCTGGCGGGGGGGATCGTGGGGTCGGTTGGCGTGGTATGCGTGGCGGTGCCGGGTTTGATCCTCAGAATCCTGGCGGGCGGTGTCCAGCCGGGGCAGGTGGCGGTGGTTCGGGGGATGGTGGTGGCATTGGCGCCGCTGACGCTGGTGATGCTGCTCCTGAACTACGAAGTGGCCCAGCGCCGGTTCAGGATCACGATCCCGCTCGTGCTGTGTGCGGCGGGGTACATGGTGGGGGTCATGCGGTGGCACGAAACTCCTCTGCAGATTGTCATGGTATTGGGTGTGACGTCGATCTCCGCGCTGGCCTTGTCGCTGGCCATATTGCCCTGGGGGGAAGCGGCAGGCGGCAGGCGGGAAGCATGAGGAATACAGGTTGGCCGCACATTGGTGGTTTTCAGCAAGCACGCAGTCCGATATCTTCTCAAGAGATATAGAGATTATCCCCTATGGAAACATCCAAGCGAAAACTGACGGTGGTCGTACCCTTCCTCAACGAGGAGGAGAATATTCCGCTGCTTTACGACCGGCTCTGCAAGGTGATGGAGCGCCAGCCGGAGAGCCTCGGCATGCTCTTTGTTGACGACGGCAGTACCGACGGCTCTGTCCGGTGGCTGGTGGAGAAGGCCAAGACTGATTCCCGGGTATGCCTGCTTCGGTTGTCCAGGAACTTTGGCCATCAGATTGCCATTACCGCCGGCCTTGACCATGCCGATGGCGATGCGGCGGTGATCATGGACGCGGATTTGCAGGATCCTCCGGAGACCATTCCCGAACTCCTTGCGGCGTGGCGGGCGGGTTCTGAGGTGGTCTACGCCGTACGTCGGAGCCGTGCAGGTGAATCCTGGGTCAAGAAGTTTCTGGCGGCGGCGTTCTACAGGGTTTTCCATGCGCTTGCCAAGATCGATGTGCCCATGGACACGGGTGATTTCCGATTGGTGGATCGCAAGGTGATTGAGGCCCTCAAAGGGGTGCGTGAACTCCACCGGTTCATGCGGGGTCTGACCTGCTGGGTCGGGTTCAGCCAGAGCGCAATCTATTACGACCGTTCCGCCCG
>CAYOIT010000419.1:0-2784 GCA_964404035.1 uncultured Verrucomicrobiota bacterium
GGTGGGCGGCACGGCCGCAAGCGGCAGCGACTACACGGCGCTGGGCACGACGGTGGGTTTCGCCGCGGGGGCCGCAACGGCAACCAAGACGGTGAGTGTGCTTAACGATACGCTGGTGGAAAGCGACGAGACGGTGGTCCTGACGTTGGCCAGCGGCACCGGCTACACGGTGGGCAGTCCGTCGGCCGCCACGGTGACGATCAGGGATGACGACAGCCTGGTCAGTGGTGTGATTGTCGACAACACGAATGCCGCGAATGTGACGGTGGTGGGGGCGTGGACGACCAGCACGTATGCGCCGGGATACTGGGCCGCGAACTACCTGCATGACGGCGCCGCGGGCAAGGGGACGAAGAGTGTGACGTTCCGCCCGAATCTGCCGAGCAACGGGTTTTACGCGGTGTATTTGTGGTGGCCGGCACAGGGGGCGAGCTATGCGTGGGCGAGCAACACGCCGGTGGATATATCCTCCGGCACGGCGACGAACACGGTAGTGGTGAACCAGAAGCTGAACGGCAATGCGTGGTTCCTGCTGGGTACGAACACGTTGACGGCGGGGACGAACGGGTGGCTAAGGATTCGAACGGACGGGACGTCGGGGTACGTGGTCGCGGACGCCGCGAGGTTTGTGTGGGTGGGGGCACCGCCGGTGGTGCCGGTGTTGGCGGTGGCGCCGCTGGGGTTGACGAACAGTTGCCTTGCGGGGACGACTGCGGCGAGCCAGACGTTCCAGGTGTGGAACGCGGGCAGCGGGACGCTGAGCTATGGGATCGGTGACAACGTGGCTTGGCTGTCGTGCAGTCCAACGAGCGGAACAAGCACGGGCGAACACGATGTCGTGAACGTGAACTACGCCAGCGCCGGGTTGGCGACCGGGACGTACAGTGGGGCGATTGTCGTGACCGGTGCGGGGGCTACGCAGACCGTGGCGGTGCTCCTGACGGTGACGAACACGCCAGTGCCGCCAGTGGCGGAAGTGATCGTGGACAACACGAATACGCCGAACGTGACGCTGGTGGGGGCGTGGACGACGAGCACTTGGGCGCCGGGCTACTGGGCGGCGAACTACCTGCATGACGGGAACGCCGGGAAGGGGACGAAGAGTGCGACGTTCCGTCCGAACCTGCCGGTGGGCGGGACGTATGAGGTGTCGATGTGGTGGCCGGCGCAGACGAGCTACGCATGGGCCAGTAATGCCCCGGTGGATATCCTGTCGAGCTCGGGAACCAACACGCTGCTGGTGAACCAGAAGACCAACGGGAGCCGCTGGGTTGTGCTGGGGACGAACACGTTTGCGGCTGGCACGAACGGGTGGGTGCGGATCCGTACGGGCAACACGACGGGTACCTACGTGATTGCGGATGCGGTGCGGTTCGCGCCGGTGGGGGCACCGCCGGTGGTGCCGGTGTTGGCGGTGGCGCCGCTGGGGTTGACGAACAGTTGCCTTGCGGGGACGACTGCGGCGAGCCAGACGTTCCAGGTGTGGAACGCGGGCAGCGGGACGCTGAGCTATGGGATCGGTG
Organism: uncultured Verrucomicrobiota bacterium; assembly: GCA_964404035.1. Taxonomy (GTDB): domain Bacteria; phylum Verrucomicrobiota; class Kiritimatiellia; order CAIKKV01; family CAITUY01; genus CAMBRF01. The sequence goes on from CAYOIT010000419.1 coordinate 1,524, forward strand.
ACAACGTGGCTTGGCTGTCGTGCAGTCCAACGAGCGGAACAAGCACGGGCGAACACGATGTCGTGAACGTGAACTATGCGACCGCCGGGCTGGCGACGGGGACGTACAGTGGGGCGATCACCGTATCCGGGGCGGGGGGTACGCAGACTGTGACGGTGGTGTTGGCCGTGACCAACGCGCCGGTGCCGCCAGCGGTGGAAGTGATCGTGGACAACACGAACACGCCGAACGTGACGGTGGCAGGGGCGTGGACGACGAGCACTTGGGCGCCGGGCTACTACCGGGCGAACTACCTGCATGATGGGAACGCGGACAAGGGGACCAAGAGCGTGACGTTCCGTCCGAATCTGCCGTCAAGCGGGAGCTACGAGGTGTATCTGTGGTGGCCGGCGCAACAGGCGACCTATCCGTGGGCAAGTGCGGCGCCGGTGGACATCAAGGATTCGGCGGGGACTAACACGGTATTCGTGAACCAGAAACTCGGCGGCGGGCAATGGACCCTGGTGGCGGTGAATACGTTTGCCGCCGGGACGAATGGGTGGGTGCGCGTGCGCACGACCGGAACGGATGGTTACGTGATCGCCGATGCGGTCAGGTTCGTGAAAGCGGCCAGCATGGGATCGGCATTGGGCCGTGTGGACGAGGCGCAAGGCTACTGGCCTGTGGTCTATACGGGTGACGGGCAGGCCGAAGATGTTGAGGCCCGTGTCCTCGTGGATGGCGACACCAATACTATCTGGACGGGGTTGGGTGAATCGCCGTGGCGGATCATGCTGGACCTTGGGTGTGCGATGGAGGTCAGTGATCTGGGCTTGCTGTACGCGGATGAGCCTTGGTTGAACGAAGGCATCGTTGGAGGCACCGATCTGGATCATTGGTTCGACTTGGGGACGGTGACCAACTGGCCGGTTTCGGTGCGCTATATTTACCTGAATTTGTGGGATCACACCGGTACCAATGCCCCAGCGCTGCGCGAAATCGTCTGGCGGGGAAAATGATTTTCGGGGGCAGCTGCGAATAGGCGTGCGAGGAGCATGACCAATGTCCTCACAGCGCTGAGCGAGGCCCCTGTTCCTGATGGCTCTACATGTGGAGTATGCCAAGCGCCAGTTGCATCGGCCGACGGCCGCATCCCCATCGGTGCCCATCCTGTCCGAAAAAAGGATTGACCCTCTGAGTCTGAATCGGTACATTGCGCGCCTCAATTCGGATGTGCCCCCTTCGTCTATCGGTTAGGACGCCAGGTTCTCATCCTGGTAAG
>CAYOIT010000420.1:0-2761 GCA_964404035.1 uncultured Verrucomicrobiota bacterium
GTTGGGGCAGGCGGACTGGTTAGCAACTGCCTGATCTTCGCCAACGCTGCGAATGAATGCGCGGGCGCCGGCATTTACATTGACGGCGGCATTGTGCGGCACAGCACGATCAGCGATAACCGGCTGGATAGTGACCGTGAGGCCTGGGGAGGCGGCATTAACAGCGGCAGCAGCGCGACTCTGGTCGAGTCTTGCATCATTGCCAACAACAGCGTGTTTACTACGTATTGGGGTCACGGCGGCGGTTATTATGGGCAGGGTACGCTGCGCAACTGCCTGATCACCGGCAACTCCGTGGCGCTCGGGGCATACTACCCAAGCTACGGCGGTGGTGTGTGCGGCAATTTTTGGAGTCCCCCGGTTTTGCTGGAAAACTGTACGGTTGTCGGCAACGACGCGCCCGATGGCGGCGGCGGCGTCTGTAACGGCACCATGATGAATTCGATCGTGTGGCACAACACATCGGTGGCGACAGTCGACTTCAATTACTGCAAGAGCCCCCAATTATCCTCCTCCTTCGAGATCATCTTCAACTATTCGTGCACGGCACCGGCACCGGCTTCAGGCACCGGTAACAAGGTTGTCGATCCGCTGTTCGTTGACGCGGCGGGCGGGGACTACACGCTGTCAGGCGGCTCGTCCTGTAACAACGCAGGGGAGAACCAGACCTGGATGGTCGGCGCGACGGATCTGGCGGGCAACCCGCGCATCCGGAATGCCGTCGTGGATATGGGCGCGTATGAAGGGATCTTCTACGGCGCCCTCCAGTGCGGATTGGCAGCCGATGCGACGAGCATAGTGCCGCCGTCGAACGTGGTCTTTACCGCCTACGTGGCCGGAACCAACCGCAATGTGACGTCCTACACATGGAATTTCGGCGACGGCCAGACCACCAACGGCGCCACGCTCGCCGTCGTGACCAATCGCTACACCGCGGTCGGTTTGTACACGGTGACACTGACGGTCACCAACGACGCCAACGAAAGCTTTACGGTCACGAACGCCGGTTACATTGCGGTATGGGGTGCGAATGCCTACGTCTCGACCAACAGCCTCTCGCCGGCTGTGCCGTATAACACGTGGACGAATGCCTCCCGGACGATCGGGGACGCTGTGGTCGCGGCACCCGCCGGCACCGTGGTGATCGTCACGAACGGCACGTACACGATCTCGATGCAGATTGTGATCAACAAGGCCATGACCGTGCGCAGCTTCGGAAATGGCGGTTACGGCGGGTTGGGCAATGCGTCGAATACCCTCGTGGGACTCAGTTCCCCAGGGGATATCCGCATCTTCAAAGTGACCCATGCCAGTGGCGAGCTCGATGGCTTCACCATTCTGAATGGAGGATCGAAGGGCTATTATGATGAAGGTGGCTTGGGCGGTGGCGTGTACCTGAAAGGTGGGGGGCTGGTGCGGAATTGCATCCTGCGCGATAACGGCTTGGGGAGTGACTCCACTGCCGGTGCTGCCGTGTACATGACGGGCGGCACGGTCTCGAACTGCGTGATCACGGCGAACAAAGCTGCGGCAGGCGGTACCAGGGGCGTGATTTATGCAACAAACGGGTTAATCACCCATTGTCAAGTTTTCGAGAATACAGGCGCACCGAGCGCCGGCACCGGCGGCGCCGCGGTTTATCTGGATGGCGCTTCCGCCACCCTCCGTAACTGCCAGGTCGCCCGGAACACCAACACTACTGAAGCCTACAACGGCGGCGGCGTGTACCTGAACAACGGTGCGATCCAAAGTTGCACGATCGTCTCGAACAGCATCACATCCACCGGCAACGGCGGCGGCATCTATCGCGGCACGGGCGGCACGGTCAGCAACAGCATCGTGTACTTCAACTACGTGGGCGGCGTGCCTGACAATCTCAACACCACGGACGGTCTCTACTACTCCTGTTCCATAAACCCCGGCACCACGGCCAATGGCAACATCACGGACGACCCGCTCTTCACCAATCTGGCGGGTGGCGATTATACGCTGCAGGAGACATCGCCCTGCATCAACAAGGGATCGTATCAGACCTGGATGACCGGCGCCAAGGATCTGGCGGGCAACCCGCGCATCCTGAATGCCGTCGTGGATATGGGCGCGTACGAGTACGTTCCGTCCAAGGGCACGATGCTCCTGCTGTGGTAGGCGCCTTCGCCCCGACCTCCCGCAGGGGAGTCGGGGCTACGGCGCGCCAGAGGCCGGGGTCGGGGGGAAGTGTTCGGTGTTCAGTATTCCGTGTTCAGTGTTCAGTCGGGATAGCCGAACACGGAGACAACGCGGGACGGGTCTGGCGCAAGCCGGTCCCGCCCCGTTTGTTGGGGGATTTCACACTTACTCGGTTACCCTTACTCGCAACTCTTACTCGGTCACCCTTACTCGCAACTCTTACTCGGTTACCCTTACTCGCAACTCTTACTCGGTCTTAACCGAACCGCGTAATCGGATAGGGTGAGCGTGTAAGGGTGAGCGGGCAAGGGTGGGCGTGTAAGGGTGCGTGTAAGGGGGGCGCGGTAGACGCGACGTCCCCGTCGCGTCAAGGGATTGCGCGCGGGCCGGTGACGCGACGAGGACGTCGCGTCTACTGAAGAGGCTCGCCGCAGGCCGTCATGCATTTCCATCATCAGCGGCGCGGCGGGACGCCGCCGCCCTACCTGAGTTGACGGCGCGGCGGGACGCATCGGTGATCGGTGCGGGCGCGAAGCAATCGGTAGGGCGGCGGCGTCCCCGCCGCGCCGCAGCCAAAGGGTCGGCGCGAAGC
>CAYOIT010000421.1:0-2755 GCA_964404035.1 uncultured Verrucomicrobiota bacterium
CGCGGCAGCGGCATCCTTCGGAGTGCGGCAGTCAAACTGCCGCCTTTCTTTTGCGAAGGGCGTGGGCTTGGGCCACCCCTCGACATCACCCCGCCTTGGCGGTTGCGGCGGCGGCTTTCTTCACCTGCTTGACGATCCACGGATATGTCTTGGCAATGCCGTCGGCAAGATCGAACTTGGACTGCCAGCCGATCGAGTAGATGCGCTCGTTGCTGAAGTTGCGCGACTGCACGCCCACCGGTCCCGGAACGGTCTTGGCGTGGAGGGTCTTGCCGGCCACCTTCGCCACAATATCCACCAGTTCCTTGACGCTGTAATAGTGCGGGCAACCGATATTCACGGCACCTTCCAGATCGGAATGCATGAGGCGGTAGATGCCCTCCACCATGTCGTCGACATAGGTGTAGGAACGGACCGCTGAGCCGTCGCCCCAGATCTCAACCGTGTCGCCGTCGTTGGCCATGGCGACCTTGCGACAGAGGGCGGCGGGCGCTTTTTCGCGCCCCCCCTGCCAGGTGCCTTCAGGGCCGTAGCAGTTCTGGAAACGGGCGATGCGGACCGGCATCTTGAACCGGCGGCTATAGGCCTGAGCCATGCGCTCCGAATAGAGTTTTTCCCAGCCGTACTCGTTGTCCGGATTGGCGGGAACGGCCTGGGCCTCGGTCATCTCCGGTTCCCCGTGTTTCATGTCGCGATAGACACAGACCGACGAGGAGTAGAAATAACGTTTCACCCCCAGGGTGGCGGCGGCATGGGTCATGTGCACGTTAATGAGCACGCTGTTGTGCATGATGTCACACTCCGCGGAGTGGATGAACCCCATGCCGCCCATGTCGGCCGCGAGCTGGTAGACTTCATCCACGACCCCCTGATCGAGCGAAACGGCTTTGGCGGCATTCCTGGCGATACGCAGGTCGAGAACCTTGAACTCATCGGCGGCTGACCGGGAGAACTCGGGGCGCTTGATATCCACGCCGCGAACCCAGTAGCCCTCCGCTTTCAGGCGTTTGACAAGATGGCTGCCGATAAACCCGCCCGCTCCGCACACAACTGCTGTTTTCATAAGGTGTCCCTTTCTTATCTTCTGGATACGATGTTAGCACGGGGCACGGGCTCGCGTCTAGACCCACAACTGGCGGTCCAGGGTGCGGTATTGGATGGCTTCCTGGACATGGCGGGGCTGGATGGTCTCCGCGGCGTCGAGGTCGGCGATGGTGCGCGCCACTTTGATGATCCGGTCGTAGGCGCGGGCGCTGAAATTGAGATCGGTGATGGCCATCTTGAGAATATCCTGGGCGTCGGCGGGAAGAGGACAGAATTTCTGCAGTTCCCTCGACCGCATGCCCGCATTGTTGTGGATCTTCCGGAGCGACTTGAACCGCTCCTGCTGCAGGCGCCGCGCGGCGACGACACGGTCCCGGATGGCGGTGGACCCGTCCCCGGGGCTCATGCCGGCAAGATCCTGGTAGCGGATGGCGGGGACCTCAATATGAAGATCGATGCGGTCGAGCAACGGTCCGGAGATCTTGTTGTGGTAGTTCTGGATCTGGCTGGGCATGCAGCGGCATTCGCGCTTGGGATCCCCATAGTAGCCGCAGGGACAGGGATTCATGGCGGCGACGAGCATGAACTGGCAGGGGAAGGTGACGGTGGCGGCGGCGCGCGAGATGGTGACGTGGCCGTCTTCCAGCGGCTGGCGCATCACTTCGAGCACGTTACGGTGGAACTCCGGCAACTCATCCAGAAAAAGGACGCCCCGGTGGGCCAGGCTCACTTCGCCCGGCATGGGATGGGCGCCCCCGCCCAGCAGGCCGGCATCGGAGATGGTGTGGTGGGGCGAGCGAAAGGGTCGCCGGGCAATCAAGGCCTGATTCGGGAGCAGTGTGCCGGCGATACTGTGGATTTTTGTGGCTTCCAGCGACTCGTCGAGGGTCATAGGCGGCAGAATCGAGGCGATACGGCGGGCGAGCATCGTCTTTCCGCTTCCCGGAGGTCCGATCATCAATAAATTGTGGCCGCCGGTGACGGCAATTTCGACGGCGCGCTTGGCCTGTTCCTGTCCCTTGACCTCGGCGAAATCCTCCTCGTGGTCGCGAAGGGTGCCGCTCAGATGGTCCATGTCGACGCGGTGCGGCGCGAGGGTGAGTTTGCCCGCCAGGAAATCGGCGGCCTCACGCAGGTTCCGGACAGGGAAAACCTCCAGGCCGGTCACCACGGCCGCCTCGTCGGCGTTCTCGATGGGGACGAGCAGTCCGCGAAGGCCCTCCTCGGCGACCCTCAGGGCAATGGGCAGGGCGCCCTTGATGCGCCGGACCGCACCGCTCAGCGCCAGTTCGCCGATCAGGGCGAAGTCAACCAGGCGCTCGGGAGGAATGTGATCCTGGGTCGCCAGGATCCCCACAGCGATGGGAAGATCAAAGCAGGGGCCTTCCTTTCGGATGTCGGCTGGGGCCAGGTTGATGGTGGTGCGGCCCACGTGCGGGCGGAACCCGGAGTTGGTGATGGCCGTATGGACGCGGTCCTTGCTCTCTTTTACGGCGGCATCGGGCAGCCCGACGATGACGGTGCTGGGGTCCCCGTGTCCCGCATTGACCTCGATTTCCACGGGGTATGCTTCGACGCCATAGACGGCCGCGGAATGGACTTTGGCTAACATGAGGTGGTTCTATCGCTAGTTGATAAATTAAAGATATCTAACTAAACGGTGTCTGGCCAGCTCTATTTATGGCGAAGGCGGCAGTTGAACTGCCGCACT
>CAYOIT010000422.1:0-2726 GCA_964404035.1 uncultured Verrucomicrobiota bacterium
CGGTCACAGAACCCAACGAGCTCGGCGAATGGGTGCCCCAGCACCGCATCTGGCTAAAGGGTCAGAACCTGACGGTGACCTCGACCGGCATCCTGAACGCCGACGGCAAGGGGTACAAGCCCGGCGCCGGCCCCGGCGCTGCCCCGGCGCAGACGGGTGACGGCGATGACGGTACCGGATACAACACCGGCGGCGGCGGCGGATATGGCGGTCCAGGTGCTGCCATCCAATCCCAACTGCGTGGCGAAGCTTACGGCACCCCGGACGATCCTTGGCAGCCCGGCAGCGGCGGCGGCTACCGTCCCGCCTACTTCGGCCAGAACGCCAAGGCGGCCGGCGGCGCGATCCGCATTGATATGACCGGGCAAGTAACTGTCGACGGCATCGTGTCGGCACGGGGACCCGATCCTATCGCCCAAGGCTCTGCTGGTTCGGGCGGCGGTATCGCCCTCTATTGCCAGACACTCACGGGCGCCACGAGCGGCTGGTTCCGCGTCGATGGCGGTAAGGGCTGGCCCAGCGGCGGCAGCGGCGGTGGTGGGCGCATTGCGCTGCACTACAATCCCGCATCGCAGGCCGCGTTGCCCGATCCCCGTCCGCCGATTCGCTTCTCAGCCTCTGCCGGGTACATCCTCAACCCTGCTGCAAGCCAGACGATGATTCTCCCCGTGATGGGCACCCTCTATATGCCGGATACGACGCTGCTGGCTGCATCGCCGACCGGCCCGGTGGTGCTTGACGATCAGCGCTTCTGGCACACCCGGCTATACCTGGCAAGCCATCCCACGAGTTGGTCGCCGGCCTCGCTGATGATCGAGAACTGCTGGGTCGGCTTCCCCGAGAACTACACATTGCAGGTTGCGGGAAATCTGACGCTCTCCAGCACCAAGGCGGCCCTGACCGGCATCGAGCGTGCAGGTCTGCACCTGTTCGCAACAAATTCCGTTGAACGCTTCGCTTCGCTGTTGCGGGTGGGCGGGGACTTCACGATCAGGACGAATACCTGGTTCTATCCGCACACCGATGGACACAGTGCAGCCATTGTCGGAACGCGTGTGGGCGGCAATTTCACCGTGGCGGCCGGCGGCGGCGTGAATGCCGATTTGGACGGTTACATTGCAGTACCTGGCAACCTCAATGGCCCGGGAGCACCACTGCTCAACAGTGCCGGTGGCAGCTATGGCGGCTGGGGTGGCGTCACGAACACTGCGACCGGGGAGACAAACGGCGTTGCGCGTCCGCCTTACGGTGATGCGGCCCTACCGCTCGAAGCCGGTAGTCCGGGCGCTTGGAGCACATACGGCAACTACTGTCCTGCGGGTAGGGGAGGCGGTGCCATCCATGTGCTGGCTGGCGGCCAGATGCTGATCGACGGGACGTTGACCGCCAATGGTGGCATGGGCGTCTACGCCGCCGGCAGTGCCGGCAGCGGCGGATCGATCTTCCTCGCCACAAGCGGTCGCCTGCATGGCGGCGGCACCTTGCAGGCACGCGGGGGAACCGTTGAACCCCGGTACGTCAACACAAGACACCCCGGTGGCGGTGGACGCATCGCGGTCTGGCAGTTCCTGTCGTTGAATGCTGCCGAAACGCGCGTGGCGAACCACAACGTTGCCAGACTGACGAAGGAGGATACGTTGCCCGGATTCCGTGGCGTGGTCAATGTCCTGGAAGGCCCGCTTACCGGACACGGAGCCACGGCTGGCACGGCGGAATTCTACATCTCGCGTTTGAACATACTGATCCTCCGCTGATCACGTATTCGATCCTGAACGGATCTTGACGCAACCCGCCAGCCGCGAGGCTGGCGGGTTGCTTATTTCCATCCACTGGAGGAACCCATGGACTTGAATGATCTGATCAACCGCAATCGTTCCTGTCGCCGTTTCCAACAGACGCCGCGACCTGGCCGTGCGCTTCTGGAGGAACTGGTCGCCACCGCCCGCCTGACCGCCAGCGGCGGCAACCGGCAGCCGATCCGCTTCTGGCTGGTGTCGAAGCCCGCCGAGTGCGAAGCCGTCTTTCCCCACACGCATTGGGCCGGCTTGCTCAAGGACTGGAACCCGACTGCATCCGAAGCGCCCACCGCCTACATCCTCATCCTGGCCTCCGGCGGCGCGACGCCCCAGGTCGACGCGGGGATCGTCATGCAGACCCTCCTGCTGGCTGCAGTTGAACGGGGTTTTGGCGGCTGCATGCTGGGAGCCATCGATCGCCCGGCGATCAAGGCCGCACTCGACATTCCCGCTGAACTCGATCTGCTCTATGCCGTCGCGCTCGGGAAACCGGACGAGACCTGCATCCTGGAAGAATCCGTCGAGGGCAAGACCGCGTACCACCGGACTCCAGATGGCGTCCATCATGTTCCCAAGCTGCCGCTCGAAACGCTCATTGTCAATTGAGGCGCCTGCAATGCCTTCGGTTTGGCAAGCGGAGGGTTCAGGGTTCGGAGTTCAGTGAGGCCTCTGGCGGCCAGAGGCCGCCAGTTGGATCGAGTAGGAGACTTGCGGCGCAGCCTTGTCGCTGCCGCTTGGTTTTTCCCAACAATCTTTGTCGCGAGCTTTGTCGTGAGCTTTGTCGGGTGTTCGAAGATGCGTACAAGAATATGTGCAAGGATGTCGGGAAGACCAGCGCAAGAAGCCCTGAAGGCGGTACTCCGGCAAACGGATGCACCCATCGACAAAGCTCGCGACAAAGAATCGGGTAACTGCCGTGGGACCCGGATG
>CAYOIT010000423.1:0-2706 GCA_964404035.1 uncultured Verrucomicrobiota bacterium
TTTCCCGCTCCCCTGCATTTCCACGCCCCCTCCGTTCCTCAGCAGGAGGCTTCCGCCGTTGCCATTGCAGGGGTTGCCTTCGACCAACATCGTGCTGTTGCTGCCGACGCAGATCATGCAGCCGCTGGCGCACGCCACGAGGCTGCCGGCGCCCGACACTTCAACCGTGTTGTTCGTGGGGGATGGAGGGACGATAAAGGAAGCTGCATTCATGCCGCCCACGACCAGAGCACCGTTGACGTTGTACAGGGCGCCATCCTGGACGACGACGCGGTTCCCGATGCTAGCGCCGCCAAGGTTAAGGTTGTTCCCGGTCCTCAACGAACTGCCAGGACCCGTGACAAAGATCGTGTTTCCCGGAGCGTTGGTCACGTAACCAAGCGTGTTGTAGGTTTTCAGGCTCGCCTGCCCGCCGTTCGTTACGGTCAGCGTGTTGTAGCCACCAGGGCCGGAACCAAGCGCCGTCGAATACCCCAGACTCAAGGTCGAGTTGCTGCCGGTGACGAGGACCTGATTGTTGCTGGTGCTGGTCATGAAATACGCGGAGTCGTAGAAACTGCCGCCATCGCTGATGGTCAGCCGGTTGCCCGGCCCGCTGCTCCCCAGGATGAAAAACATCCCCGCCGTATTGGAATAGACAGAACCCGCGCCTGTGACCACCCAGGTGTTGTTGGTGGACGTCGTCGCGTAGTTGCCGATGTAGACGTGACCATTACCGGCGTCATTCATGACGCCTCCATTGGTCACCACCACCTGGGAGGCGTTGTCGTACCATTGGTGCCCGCTGCCGGGGGGCATGGTCATGACCGACCCCGTGCCCGACACCACGAGCGAACAACCGCTGCCGCCGCCCCATGCGCCGACGTTCTGACCCCTCGTGAACAGGCGCCCGCCGTTGGTCACCGTCATGCTGCCGCGATTGCCGCCCCCGGACCCCACCGCGAATCCGTTCGTGGCCTGCAATGTCCCGCCGTTCTGCACCACGGTGGAGTAGCCGGCGGCATTGCCGATGCCAACCGAAGTCGTCCACGTGGATGAGCCGAGGTTGAGCGTCACCGTGCCGGATGCGGCGTTGAAGGTCGCGCCAGCGGCCGTCGCGTCGGCGTTCCAGTTCACCCCGTAGTCCGCGTTAAGGCTGAAGTAGGCGGCATCGCCGGCGCCCGGCACCGCATTACTGGACCAGTTCGCACCAACGGCATAATCGCCGCCGCCCGTGTTGCTCCAGTAGAAATTTCCGGCAGCAGCCGTCCACGCCATGGTCAGCAACCCCACCACCGCCATACATCCGACCCAACTGAGCTTAATGCCGCTCAATGTAAACATGACCGTTTCTCCTGCTAAGACTTTCGATCCTGCCCCTATGTAAAGGTGTATTATATTGGGCCGCACAGCATTTCGTCAACACACTTCATGGAGGGTGCGTCACTGGGAAGTTGCCCCTCAACAGGTCAGTTGAGATGTTGGCCGCCTGAAATTCAACGGCGGCATCCTCAAGACATTCTCAGTCATGGATGATGAGATCGCACGGTTACGGGCGCTGTGGATATTGAATTCTCTCTTCAACCATTCCCCGGGCGGCGGCACTGGCGTTGCAACGGCGGCAAGCCGATATCCCGCACCATGCCGGCGGGGACCACATGCGTGTCGATTGCCGGCCGTCCCAAATAACGGCGGATATTCCTCAGGCATGTGACCATACCAAAGGCGCGCGCCGTGGCTTGATAGTGTGCCAACCGGTTCAAGGCGCGCTGGGAAGCATACCCCCGCTCCGGCAGGGCCTGATGCAGCAACCAGGCCTGATCCAGCGATTCGCCCAACTCTGCGCCCGCCTCAGCGGGCTTCCCGGCAATGCGCCGCCACACCTCGTTCAGCCGTGGGGGGTAAAAGGCAAGCTCGTAGGCAAACTGCAGTCGCGCGCGTGCGGTCATGGCGTTTCCCCCGTCCAGAGTTTCAAATCCACTTTCAGGTTCTCCAGATTCTCCAGGACCAATGCGTCATGGTTGAACGGCGGGGGCAAAGCCTCTACCGCGGCCTCCACGACGGCGATATCGACGGCGGTCTGGCGGCACAAGTACTGGATATCGGCTCTATCGATGTCGTCATAACGAACAAGCTTGCTGGCAATCAGTTGCGGGATCGAACCGGTCTTGACCGACAGTTTTTCGCCCTGCCAGAGCAACAGGTCCGTTTCAGGATCGGGCTTCGCGAGACAGAGCCTGAGTGCGGAAATCCATTCCAGATGTTCGCCCGCATAGTCCTCCGGCGGATTCAAGGGTATGCCGGAAACGGCCGCGGCCTGCCTGAGATCGCCCGCGTCGACCCTTGAATACGGGGCCGCCACATCGATATCCAAACTGGTGCGCCCGGGTTCATCCAGCAGCATGAAGGCGGCGCTGCCGTAAATGTGGAGAACGGCCGGGTTCTTCAAGGCCTTGTCCAACCGCTCCAAATAGCCCAGTAATTCGGCCTTGTTCATGTGTCCACTATATCCGTCCTATGCGCAAAGGCAAGTCTTCTCGCCTTCTCTTCAAACTCTTCTTGTAGACTCGGCGCTCCTTGCTCCTCGCTCCATCCACCGTTATCGTCACCGTTATCGTCAGCCCGTCTCTCATTCCCGATTAACCTGCCACCCTTCACCAATCCCGGGGTGAGGCACCCCGGCTCCATCAGAAGAGCGAAGCACCTGGAGCCGGGACGCCCTCGTCC
>CAYOIT010000424.1:0-2697 GCA_964404035.1 uncultured Verrucomicrobiota bacterium
ATCGAGCGGCCCGACGGCACGACCGCGAGTTATGACTACACGTTCGGAACCTACACGGCCGCCCAAAAGTCTTTCACCGCTGGCGCGGGCACTGCGTATCGGGTCATGGTGACGGACGGCACGATGGACCACCCCGAGGGGATCGCCAACAAGACCACGCGGAAAACGACCGTCTACGACAACCGCGGATTCAACGTGCTCTCCGAGACCTGGGTCTTCGCCGGCGGAACGAACTACTCCCGTGTGGCCTGGACGGTTCGAGAGTTCGATGCGTTCGGACACGCCACGACCGTCCTGTATTCCAATGGACTGCGTGAGGATGCGAAATGGGACGATTGCTGCGGCAAATCTGCGGAATTCGCGGCCGACGGCGTGCGGCGCGACTACGCCTACGACGAACTGGGCCGACTGAAAATTCTGAGGATAACCACCGGAACCGACACGGATCTCCTTGAAGTATACGACTATGATGCGGCCGGCGCCCGTGTTTCCGTGACGCGGCAGGCCGGGGACCTGAGTCTGACCTCACGCCAGCGGTACGATCTCGCCGGCAGACTGACCAACAGCGTCGACGAAGCCGGACTCTCAACGTTCTATGTCCATGACGAACCCGCCCGGCGCTCGACAGTAATCCTTCCGGGTGGCCTGACCAACGCCACGGTCCGCTACCCCGACGGCCGCACCCGCTACACCGAGCAAAACGGCATCCGCCAGACCACCTATGCGTACGGGCTTGACCTGTCAAGCCCCGGCTGCCAGATCACCACCGCCTACACTGGCCCCCTCGGCACCAACTCCCCCGTCTGGCAAAAATCCGTCACCGACCTCCTCGGCCGCACCATCCGCACCGAACGCCCCGGCTTCGGCGGCACGGTCCTTGCCACCGTCAATTCCTACGATGCCGCCGGGCGTCTGTGTTCGTCCGTGTCTGTCTGTGATAGCGCCATCCTCTCCACCACCCTCTACGCCTACGACTCCCTTGGCCAGCCATTCCGCTCCGGCCTCGATATCAACACCAACGGCGTCCTCGACCTCTCCGGCCTCGACCGCGTCTCCGAGTCCTACACATCCTATCAGTCCGACGGGTCCGACTACTGGCAGGTCTCCGCCTCGATCCTCTACCCCCACGACGGCTCCGCCGCCCCCGTCACCAACTCCATCCAGCGCACCCGTCTGACCGGCCTCGGCGCCGCCATGACCGTCACGCTCGACGGAACGGCATACACAGGCATCTTGATGGCCCAGTCCATCAGCAAAGACCTCCTGGGCAACACCTCCACCAACTACACAGTGTTCGACGACGACTTCGCCTTACGGGTAGGCCTCGTGTCTACCCCCGACTCCACCAACGCCGCCATCACCGTCTCCATCAACGGCCTCGCCCAATACAGCATCTCCAAGACCGGCGTCCGCACCGACGCCGGTTATGACGCGCTTGGCAGGCAGATTCTCATCCAAAACAATACGGGCGACCGGCAGGTCGCCCAACACACCCACTACAACTCCCTCGGCCAAGTCGACTGGGTCGCCGACGCCCTCGCCAACCGCACCACCTTCGTGTACGAGGCCACCACCGGCCAGCGCATTTCCGTCACCGACGCCCTCTCGAACACCGTCCACACGGCGTATGACCCAGAAGGCCGTGTCATCGCCACTTGGGGAGCCACCTATCCCGTCGCCTACGAATACGACGCCTACGGCCGCATGACCGCCATGGGCACTTACCGGGGCACGAACGTGATCACCTCCGCCGCCGATCTTTTTACCCTCCCCACCGATCAGACGACTTGGTCGTACGACGAATCAACCGGGCTGCTGACCAACAAGGTTTACGCAGATGGCAAAGGCCCGTCCTACACCTACACGCCGGATGGGAAACTGACTTCCCGGACTTGGGCGCGTGGAGTTACGACGACCTACAACTACACCAACACCACGGGCGAACTGATCGGCATTGATTATTCCGACGCCACCCCAGATGTGGCTTTTGCATTCAATCGCATCGGCCAGCCAATAACCATCACGGACGCCACCGGAACCCGGTCATTCAGTTACAACGACGCATTTCAACTCGCCGCCGAAACGAACGCCTTCGGCGCGATCACGCGGCAATATGATTCATTCGGGCGCAGTTCCGGGCTTGCGGTAGGAGCCGACTATCAGGTCGGGTATGGCTACTCGGGCGACGGCCGCTTTGCATCCGTCACCTCATCCGTGCAATCCGTGTCATCCGTGGTTTCCTATTCCTACCTCCCCGATAGCGGCTTGATATCCGGCTGGAGCAATGGCATACTCTCAACCGTGAGGAATTACGAAGCCCATCGCGACTTGCTTACCGCCGTCGAAAACCAGTCCGGCGCCAGCATCATCTCCCGCTTTGACTACCAGAACGACGCCATCGCCCGCCGCACCCAGCGGATCGACTCCGGCAGCGCCATCGCGACCAACCAGTTCGGCTACAACCCCCGATCGGAACTGACCAACGCCGCCATGGGCACCAACGCCTACGGCTATGCGTATGACGGGATAGGAAATCGCATGGCAGCCTCCGCCAACGCCTCAACCAACCGCTATGCCGCCAACGCCCTTAACCAGTACACGAATATCACGGCTGGCAGCGTCGTCGTGCCCCGCTACGACCTCGACGGCAACCTGACCAACTACAACGGCTGGAGTTTTGCCTGGGATGGCGAGAAT
>CAYOIT010000425.1:0-2697 GCA_964404035.1 uncultured Verrucomicrobiota bacterium
TCGTGCCATACGGCGAATCCGCCGGGCTGTGGAGAGATGTGGTGAATGTGGCCAAGACAAGAGGACACGCGCAGGCATCGCTGGGCCTTTCGTATGAGCGGAATCTCTACAGGGATCTGGTTGCTTCACTGCCCGCCGGCGTTTACAGGCTGCGTGTAACGGCTGCCCGAGAGTGGGTTGACCACGAGTGGGTCGCGCGGCTGGCGACGAACTACACCATCGAGATGGCCAGCAATGCCTTCTGCCGGATACTGGGCGTGACCCAGGCCCAGCGGAAAGCCAATGCGCAGATCGTTGCGGAGCGTATTCATCCGGAAGACAGGGCCGACTTCATCGCCAGTAACGTGGTCTCCATGAACGGCCTGACACCGTTCCGGTGGGAGGGGCGCATTCTGAAGGGCAGGGAGGTGCGCTGTGTGAATTTCATTTCGGTGCCCAGACTGCTGGAGAACGGCGATGTGCTCTGGACCGGCATCCTGCAGGATATCACCGAGCGTCGGCTCGCGGCGGAGGCGCTCCGGGAATCCGAAAAGCGGTATCGGAGTCTCTTCGAGCAGGCCGGGGATGCCATTGTGGTGTTTGATCAGGCGACGACGACCATGCTGGATTTCAACGAGGCGGCCTGCCGGCGAATGGGATACACCCGTGGGGAATTTGCAAAGCTCAAGCTGTCGGATTTTGAAGCCGCGGAAACCGTCGCTCAGATCAAACGTCACGTCCAGCGCATCGTGAAGAGGGGCGAACACGTTTTCGAGTCCCGGCTCAGGACCAAGAGCGGCGATGTCCTGGATGTCGAGATTCGTCCACGAGCGATCACCATCGGCGGGAAGACCCTTGTTCAGGCTGTCTGGCGTGATATTACCGACCGGAAGCGGGTAGACGCCCTGCTGCGGAAATCCCGGGATGATCTTGAGGCCAAGGTCAGGGAGCGCACGGAGATGCTGCGGACGCTGACCGTTGAACTGACACAGGCGGAGCATAGGGAGCGGCAGCGCATTGCGCATGTTCTGCATGAGGATCTCCAGCAGCGCCTCGTGGGCATTCAATTCAAGCTGCATGCCCTTACGGAGGAAGTCACTGGTACTTCGATCTCCAGGGTGGCGCAACAGGCGATGAATGAACTGGCCGAAACCATCCAGCTCGCGCGGGAACTGGCGACCACGATTTCGCCGCAGGTGCTTTCCGTAATGGGTTTCCGTCCCGCCTTGGTCTGGCTGTCGCAGGAGATGCAGGAGAAAAACGGTCTTGAGGTCAAAGTCAACGGGTGCCGGTCCTTCAAGCTGGCGACCGACGGGCTGCAGGGCTTTGCTTTCGACGCGATCCGGGAATTGCTGCTGAACGTCTGCAAGCACGCCGGTGTCGGATCCGCGGAAATAAGAATCAAGGCGGCGGGCAGGCATCGGCTGGCGATAGAGGTCCGCGACCAGGGCAAAGGGGGCGCGGGTATTCGCGATAACCGGTCGAGTTTCGGTCTTCTCAGTATCCGCGAGCGAGCCCATGCGCTGGGTGCGGGATTTGCGATTGAAAGCCAACCGGGTCAGGGGACGTGTGTGGCGTTGACCCTGCCGACGGTCTAGAGCCACGGACGTTACGAGGGAAGGGGCCTATCCGCCCCTAATCTGCCCGAAAAACCGTGACTAATCAGGCGGAACCCGTTACACACAGCGAGTCTATCTGTTCCCGTTGGATGGGGGGCGGTGGCGCCTCGCGCGCCCGGGATAGCGGATTCGAAAGGACTGAACCAATCATGCTGACTTTGCTTTTGTCGTTGCTGGCGATGGCCGGCTTGTGGGTGGGGCTTTATTACGGGGCTCACTGGGGCGCCTGGAGTGGCGTGCTGTCGGGTTTCGTCGGGGTGGGGATTTATGTTGGGGCCATGGTGCTGATTCGGCGGCGGGTCAGTGCCCTCATGGAGGCCATCCAGGGTAGAATCACCGAGCGGAACAATGCCCTGATGCGCAAGTATCAGCACTTGGGCGGCCGGGGAGGGGATGCCCGGCGGCTCATGGACATGGCACGCAAGGATCAGGCAGTCATCCTGTCCGAAGCCCTGGAGGCCACCCGTCAGATGGAACCTTATTGCCGGTGGAGTCTGCTGCTTGACCGGCAGATCAACGCGCTTCGCGTCCAGTTTCTCTATCCACTGCGGAAGTTCGACGAGGTCGACCGGCTGCTGCCCAGGAGTCTGTTGATCGATCCTGTCCTGAGTTGCATGTTAATGTGCCGCCAGTACCAGCATGGCGAGGACGTCGCGCTACAGAAGACCTACGATACGTACCGGAAGAAATTCAAAGTGAATGCGACGCTCATCTACGCCACCTATGCGTGGATGCTGTTGAAGAAGAAACAGGTCGAGCAGGCGCGCCTTGTTCTGCTGGAGGGCAAGAAGGCCACCGAGGATGAGATCCTGGAAAAGAACTGGGAACATGTGACGAACGGCCGGCTGGTCCAGTTCTCTAACGCGGAGTTGGGCGAACCGTGGTACGCCCTCTTGCTTGAGGAACCCAAACAGCTCAAGCCAAAGATGGTTCGACGTTTCCGATAACGGAGCGTCGTGTCCGAGGACCCGTCAGGTGACTGTCCCTGGGGACGTTCCGATGCAGGAATAGTAACGCATTGAAAGCCTGGTTTTGGGTGGAACGGGCGACATTGCGCGTGGTTGCCAGGAAGGAGAGGTAACTTCGGATTGCGCCGTCC
>CAYOIT010000426.1:0-2681 GCA_964404035.1 uncultured Verrucomicrobiota bacterium
GTGAACCCGCTCAGCACGGCTCCGACTGCGTTCGTGATTTGGAAGATGCGGTTGCTAGTCGTGCTGCCCGACCGCTGCACCGTGGTCACGCCGGGCCCATTCAAGCTTCGGACGGTGATGGCCTTGCTGATGACGATCTCGTTGGTGATGTTGTAGGTTCCATTCGACACGACCACCTCGTCCGTGTCCACCGCTTGCGCCACGGCATTGCTGATCGTCCGGAAGGCCTCACTCCAGCTTGTGCCCAACGCGGTATCCAGTCCATTCGTCGCCACATACCAAGTGCTGGCCGCTACGGCTGGTGTTGAGAAGGGGCCCAGCACCCCACAGAGCCACACCCCTACTGCGACCGCCATGCCTCTGCCGACCGAAGCCATCCTGTCTTGCATATCAGAGCTCCCCCTGCGTTGTATTAAGGGTTTGGTTATGCACGGTACCCCGTCAATTTATTCTCAACCATGTCGAATTCCGTTGCAATGAGGACAGTTTGCGGACACTATTTTCAGACCGATAACTGCGAGTGGCGTTCATGAGTAGAAAAAAGGTCACACGATCCCTGCCCCCACTGGTCGAGTGCCTTCCAGGTATTGGCAGGTTTAAGTCGGAGGAAAATGCCTCCGAAGCCCTCGCCAACACTCTGCGTAAGCTGGCCGGTCAGGTCCGCCGGAGTGAACCCCATCCGTTCTATTCCATCCGCGAAGTGGCGGCCCGTTTCCGGATGACGTCCAGTGTGGTGGGCCGCGTGTATCAACGCCTCGCCGCCGAAGGACTACTCATCCGTAAACGCGGTTCGATGACGCTGGTCGCGCCGCAGTGTACACTGGCGCGTATCCCCGTCCAGGGCATCGTGGGCATGCCGATCTGGACTCCCGGATTCCTTGAATTCTCCGACTGGCGTCTCCGGTTCCTCATGCTCGAGCAGGAGTTACGAGCAAAACACTTCATCGGGGATCTCATCTTTGCGGAGAGCAGCGAGCTTGGTACCCCGGCTTTCCTCGAACGCCTGCTGAGTCACGAACTGGATATCCTCCTCTGGGCTTTTCCGTTGCCGCCCTACCGCCAGATCATGCTGACCCTGGCTGACCGGGGCGTGCGGCTGATCAACCTCACGGATAGGCCCTGGTCGTTTCCTGGTCTCCAATACACCTTGAACTGGGAAAAAAGCATCACCGAGGGGCTCGCCGAGTGGAAACGGGCGGGCATCTTGCAACTCGTCATGGGTCTCTACGAGGGCGTCCGCGAAACGGAAAGCGGGCTTCCGCGATCCGCCCACGCCTCATTCAGTGTCAGGTACGAGGTGTTCCATGTCGGCGACGAAAAGGGCTTCCTCCAACGGCTCACCGCCTTTCCGCAGGCCGGCGTCGGCCTCATGTTGATCGATGACAACCTGTGTGGGCGACTCTATCGGGCGTGCCCTCAGGAGATGATCCGCCTCTGTCGCCACTACCGGGTCATGCAAAAACCCTCGGTGAACATTCCGTCCACCCTGGTGCCTGACTTGCGCGTTGACATCATCCGGGTGGAGTGGCGCAAAGTGGCCGCGCAAATCGCCTTCGACGTGGCGGCGGGAAAGGATCTTAAAGCCTGCGAACCGGTTCCCCTCCTTGCCGAATGGAACCCCCGGATGTCATTGGATCGTCTGTTGCCGGGCGGGTAGCCGATTGCCATCGGACTCCATTTGGATCACAGGGATGGGTTTGACATCCCCGCCTCGCCCGCTCACCATGCCGCCATGAAATCACCTCGTCAGGCAGACCCCGGCGCGCGCGGCTCACGCCGCTGGGGTTATGCGATCATTGGGGACGCCGTGGCGCTGGTTTGTCTGCTGGCCTGGTGGCACAGGACGTTATCCCGACCGCCGGACGAACACGGCCCGAAGATCAGTCTTGCCGGAAGCGGCCCCGCCGCCACGGGGCTTTCCGTACAGGCCTCGGCCGCCATGGCGACCACTACCCCCGCCCCCCGCCCGTCGGGAAGCCCGCGGGCCTCACAGGCGGCAGAAACAGAGTCGGCCACCCGGCCCACCCTCAACCGGCTCACGGATCCATCCGAGCCGATCGAGCATCGACTGGCGGCGGTCGAGGCGCTGGGACAGCGGGGTGATGAGCCTTCAGCCCGGAGCCTGATGGCCGTGGCGGACCATGACCCTGCGCTCCGCGCGGCGGCCATCACCGCCCTGACGCACATGCCGCCCAGCACGGTGGACGCTTTCCTGCGGGCCAGGCTGGTGGACCCCGATCCCCGGGTCCTCGCCGCCGCCATCCGGAGCCTGGGGCAAACCGCGGGGGCCGCGGCCGTGGGGGCGATCGGGCAGACGTTGCAGCAGAACCATCGGCGTGACGACGGCTACGAAGATACCGTCTGCGGCGCCTGTGTGGAAACCCTGGGCGCGATCGGCGCCGCAACGGCCGTTCCGCTCCTCACCGCTGAACTTGAACAAACGGTTGGGAAGGAACTCCAGCACGAGTATGGTTCGCAGGTGGTGGCGGCCCTCGGGCGTATCCGCGACGCCACGGCGCGTCCAGCGTTGCAGTCTTACGCCGACCGGTTGCGCGCGGAACGCGAGCAGCAACACGGGAATCCGCTCGGGCAGCGGTATCTTGACCAGAAGATCGCCGAGGTCACCACCGCACTGGACAGCCTGAAATAGGCGCAGTATCCTAATGCCTGCATCATTACAG
>CAYOIT010000427.1:0-2667 GCA_964404035.1 uncultured Verrucomicrobiota bacterium
GCGGCCCCACCCCGCCGATGAAGGCGGTCGATTGCGCCTGCGTGAACGTGCCGCCCGTGAAGTCTACATTACCCAGGAAAGTAAGCGTCTCCGCGCCCGCCGCCGTCAGCGTCCCCGCGACCACGGTGTTGCTGACGACGATCAGGTTGTTCCCGTTCAGTGACATGGCACCACCGCTTTCGATCGTCAGCGCCGGCAGGCTCCGATCGGTATCGAGCAGGGGGTAATGCGGCTTGCCGCCGGGAATCAGGACCAGCAGGTCAAAGTCGATGGGCACCCGTCCGAGACTCCAGTTGGTAGCCGAACTCCACGTCGTGTTGCTCGTCCCGATCCAGGTATTGGTCAAACCCACCTCGCTGAAGACCCAGTTCGTGTTATGCCCGGAATCGAGGGAATGCGTGGCGGTCACCTTCGTGATGAATTTTACGCCGGCCCTGGAATCTCTGACATCCACAGAGTCCACGGCCTGCACTACCACGCCTGTGATGCTCAGGTTCCAATAGTTGCCATCAGCGGTGGAACGTAACAGGAGATTCGTCGTCGGCCCGCCTTTCAGCGTCAGCCCCTCCAACAGCGTATTCGTGGACCCCGCCTGGAAGTACAGTGTCTTACCCCCGTTCGTGGCGATACACACGAAGTTGGCATTGCTCTGACTGCCGTAGACCGTCGCGGAGTTGGTGCCGGTGAACTGGAGTGTGCTGCCCGGAGACGAGATGTAAGCATAGCCGTTCGAGAAACTCCCGTTGACCGTCAGCGACTGGTTCGCGAGGAGGGATAGGGTCGCCTTGTTACGAATGAGCACGTCGCCGACCACCGCCTCTGTGCAATTGGAGGAGATCTCCGTATTGACGCCAGACGCGATGTCGTTGTTCTCGATAATCAACGTCCCCCCGCCCAGGCCCTGGTGCTGGGTCTGCAGGTACACTGTCCCCCCCGCACCGGCGAGATTGGGTAGGGCCGCCGAAATATTGGTCCCCCCGTACGCATGAAAACTCACCCCGTCGAAGCTGTCGGATCCCGTAAGTATGACGGCAACGCGCCCGCCACCGCCACCGCCGCAGCTTGAGGTATCATTCGAGGAAATGCCGCCATTGGCCTGGATGAGGCCGCTGCCCAAGAGGTTCGAGGTCGTCAGATAGACACTGCCGCCGGATCCGCCGCCATTGGCCGTCCCGAAACCGTTTGTCCCGTTGGCGCTGATCAAGCCCTCCAAGTACGTGGTGCCGCCCACGTCCAAGAGCACGGCGCCACCACCATCCATTGTCCGCTGATACGCGCACCCACCACTTCCGAGATTCGTCGGCGCCGTCACCGAATCATAAGTCGGGGCGGGGGTTGTCGAGCCCTTGCCCCCCAGGCCGCCATGACTGCCGCCGGTGCGTCTGCCGGTGTTGCCGGTGTCACCATTGGGACATCCCCCTGGCCCCCTGCCGCCCCGATAGCCCCTCCAGTCGGCGGAGATGAGCCCACCCGCCGGAATGGTGAGATTGCCCGTGACCCGGAGATTGATGCGGGATCTGGGCGTGTTATCATCCGCCTGCCTCGTATGCGTCAGAATGCCGCTGACCGACAGCGAGTTGACGGTGATAAGGGGATAGTTGGTCATCGTCACCGTATGACCAGTGGCGATGAACACGTCGTCGCCCGATGCCGGCACGGTGCCTCCGACCCATGTGGCCGTATTCGTCCAGAAGCCGGACGTCGTCGACACCACCGTGCCGCCAACCGCCGGCAGGACGGCCGTCGCCAGAAATGAGACCACCGTGATACAAAACGTCGTTAAAGCTCTCCGTGCAGTCATCATGTCTCCCCCTATCTCAACATGTTGCCCAGCCCAAACCGTCCTCCGCAGATCCCCTCTCCCGTAGGTCCCGTCTCCGAACGGGACCACCGCTACCCGAGCGGCTTCGCAGGGTCCCTCTCGGAGGAGGGACCTACAAAATCCTCTCTATCCCCGCTCCTCTTCCCACACCGTCGGTGCCTCGATCACCGTCGGCGCCGCCTGTCCGGCCCGACGCGCATCGATGACCTTGACACATTCGCGCAGCATCCATTCGATGTCCGACCCCAATCGTCGAATCGGAGCGACCGTGAAGGGCGTCCACGGAAAATTGCAGTGGGCCACCACTTCGACCTCCTCCGGAAGCCTGATGCCTTCCTCTACCAAACCGACCACAGCATCGTTAACAAGGTTGTCATCGACCACAATCAACCCGTCGGGACGCCCGGAGGGCGAACCACTGTGCATGAGCAGGCGTGTCACCGCGCGGGCGGTCGCAAGCGAGCCAATGCTGATGGGAATCTGCCAGTACGGAGGACAGTTCACGCCACTCGCCGCCAATACGGACCGAATGCCCTCCTGATAGGCCGCCGCGGGAGACGTGCCGTTGAACATCACCGCGATTCTACGGCGACCTTTCCCGATCAGATAGTCCAGCGCCTTCTCCATGAAGGCGCTGTTCACCGTCACGTTGGTGTCGATTCCCTCGAGCGCCGAATGACGTCCGGCCACCGCCAGGCGCGGAATGCCCGGTTCGCTGAGAATGAGCGTCCCCTTGAGCATGAAGGGATGCGACACGAAAACGATCCCGGCAACCTGATGGGTCCGCACAAGATGCTCCAACTCGATGCGACCGAGATCGTCCGGACTCTCCAACCCCTCGATCA
>CAYOIT010000428.1:0-2660 GCA_964404035.1 uncultured Verrucomicrobiota bacterium
CAGCATCACCATGTCAACAGCGAAGCCGGGCCCTGTAGAAGCATCTTTACGTCTCATGCGCCCGCTGTGGCACACAAAAAACGGCTCATGAAACAACCGGGAAACGGCGCTCAAGAGGCCTGTGACTACTGGATCTGGATCAGCACCCCCGGGATGGCGAGGGGGGCAAGTCCGACATACGAGTAGTTTTTCTTGGTGTTGTAGTGGATGCCGAACCGGGAGCGAAATTGCGGCGCGAGCGTGTTCGTAACCCACGTGATATGGCCGGCCCCGGCCAGTTCCTTTAAGTAGGCGGTCTGGTCGCCCTGGATGCGCAGGCCGAAATAGTCGTCACCGCTGGCAACCGGGTCCGAATCAAAAACCAGGCAGATGACGCCGTTGTTCGCCACCACCAGGTTGTTGGTGTCCGTGCTTTGCACATTGATGCCCGCGGATACTCCGGCGAGGCGGGTTGTCACGCTGCCCGAGTTGTTTACCTGAACCCGGCCCGACACGTCGACCGTGGTTCCGTTGAGCGTCAGCACGCCGAGCGAGTAGGCGGAGGAGTTCGTTTCGCCCACGCGCAAATCCCCTCCGATGGTGGCGTGCCCCGCCGGGAGCAACAGGCGGCCCTTGATGCGCTTATCCGTGAGCGTGGTGGCGCCGGTCGCGAGCGGGGCGCTTCCGATCCAGACGTGGCTGGTTACGTTGAAATCGACCAGTGTCGAGGCGGTCAGGTCCAGCGTGCCGTCGGTGCCCCAGTCGTAAATGCCGTAATAAAATCCGGAACCGATTTCAAGCGTCTTGAGCCAGGCGCTGACCGTGGCGTTGGTGGGCGCCAGCACGCCGGTGTTATAATAGGAGCGGAAGTTGGTGGCCGAGCAGATCCACAGGTGGCAGGGCGCGTTGGAGCGGCCGATGGCAAGCTCCCAGGCCTGGGTGGGAAACCCTTTGATGATCCCGTATCCGCCATCGTAGGAGAGAAGAAAATCATTGGTGACGGCAAACCGCTTAAGCTGACTGTTAGTCCCAAAGTCCAGGATTCCGCGGCCCGTATAGTTGGCGCCAAGTTCCAGCAGGCCGGCTTCCAGGTTGGTGATGGTTCCCGGCAGATTCAGCTCGCCGTGCATGTTGGCGCTGTTTCCGACGGTCCAGCCCCGGATATAACCGGCCACGGTGAGAATGGGTGTCCGGATGGAGTTGGGAACGTCCCCGATCTGTACGGTGGCGGTCGAAAGGTCGAGCTGGTTCGAAGAAGGGCGTCCATAGTTGTAGGCAAGCGCACTCCCGACCCTCAGATCGTTGAGCCAGGCGGTCAGCGTGCCGTTGGATAGCGCGAGCACCGTCCGGTTGCCGGCCTGGTCAAAGGGGACTCCGGCGCCCACGCGCAGGGAACCGGGCGCGTCCGGGCGGCCGACCGTGAGCGTCACGCCGGTGGGGAAGTGGGCCAACAAGCCCGATCCGCTGCCGCCCAGGCGAAAGGCGTTGGTGGCCGTCACGGTTCGGAGTTGTGAGCCGACCCCGAAGTCGATTTTTCCGTAAATGTCATAGCCTGCCCCATCCGCGCCGACGATGATATTGCCGGCCTCCAGTTTCCGGAGTTCCGGCGGCAGCAGGAGCGCGCCCCTGCCATAGCCGTTATACAGGTAGGGGCCATTCCCCACGTTCAAGGTGCCCGCCAGAATCAGGGCGTCCGCTTCGCCCCGGCTGCTCACCACGGCGCCTCTCAAGTCCAGCAATTCATCATACACGCGGTACCCGTAGTTGATGTAGGATTGGAACCCGACGTAGAGGTTGTTCAGGTTGGTGGCATTGACTGTGGCGGCGATGCGAAAAACCGTTCCCGAGATGCGGGTATAGCCATTTTCCGCGAAGCCGGCATAAAGGTTGGCCACGGCACCGGGCGTGCCCAGTTGGAGTGTTCCGTTCGTGATGGTGGCGACCGTGTTGCTGAGCCAGGTGCCGACCGGGTGGTTGGTGTTTTGGCCATTCAGATAACCGGCGGCCAGATAGCCGTTGCTGATCGTGAGGGTGTTGCCGCCAAGGTCGGTTGTGTGCGCCGCCCGGTTCGGGAGCCCGTTGCTGTAAGTCAGGGAGCGCACCACCCAGTTCTGATCCAGCGCATGGGTGTTGCCGGCGTCTTCGTTGCCAAAGATAAGTGTGCCGTTGTAGGGGTTGGCCGGGGCGGTGCCGTTGGTCCAGTTTCCGGCATTCGACCACAGGTCGTCGCCGCCCGCGCCGTTCCAGCGTTGCTGGGCTTGGGCGCTTCCGCATCCAGCCAAAATCGCCATACCTAATAACGCCCGGCACGCTGCCCTCTTTGCCATCATGACAAACGCCCTCCTCAGGAATGATTCAGAACATGCATATAATATTAAACATGTCGGTCAACCACGAGTCAAGCCTTTGCGTTCGGGCTGTGCAACTACAACTACAAAGATGCGCAAAACAGGTTCAGTGAGGATAGATCCGTTAGGGAGCAGGTCAATCCGCCGCACTCCAAACCCACTTCACCACAAGG
Source organism: uncultured Verrucomicrobiota bacterium (assembly GCA_964404035.1). Lineage (GTDB taxonomy): Bacteria > Verrucomicrobiota > Kiritimatiellia > CAIKKV01 > CAITUY01 > CAMBRF01. The sequence goes on from CAYOIT010000428.1 coordinate 2,501, forward strand.
CAGGATGGCGCAACCCCGACGAAACGGCAATGCGCCAAAAATGGGTCTTGCGAGCCGCAATGATCTTGACAACGGGCGTGGCCGTGATACGTTAAAGAGTCATATAGAGAGGATGCGATTCATGAACTTCGGAATCGTGGTGGCCGCCGGCAAGAGCGAG
>CAYOIT010000429.1:0-2618 GCA_964404035.1 uncultured Verrucomicrobiota bacterium
AGCCCCGTGGCGGTCTCCGTGCAGTGGGTGGCAAACCGCCGGAGGTAGCGATCGGCCGCCTCCGCATAATCGGGCCGGTTGCACACCGTGGCCAGGGCGTAGAGCGTCTTCAGCGTCGCTTCGTCATGGATGAGGTTGCTGCCAAGGTGGGTCCGGTCACCGTTGCGCTGCCCTGGAATCGGCGGGGGCAGTTCGGCAAGCATGGCGCCGCTGTGCCGGTCCAGCAGCGAGGGAAAAAGCCCTTGGTACGGCCGACCGGCGACAATCAGGCTGTCCAGCGCGGAGCAGACCTTGGTGAGCAGTTGTTGTGGGCACATCATCATACCAACAGGTCGGCGGCGTCCTGCTCGGTCATGGCCGTCTTGGCCAGGTCGGCCAGGATGCCGTAACCGTCGTGATTGAACACGATTTCTCGATTCATGGAAACGGTTTCTCCTCGATGGCTGTTTATGATAGTAACCGAACACTGATCGATTCTGATAGAAGACATTTCGCTCTTTTTTGTAAGGAAATCGCTACCAAGCCTGAGGCGTCTTCCCTGCCAGAGTTGTTGTCGGCGGACCAGCGGGCCCAGGCCGAAGAGATCCCGGGGACGTTTTGGGCGCTCCTCGACGCTTGCTTTCCAACCGCTCTATTGGCAGATTGGCGACATGAAGAAGGCGATCACCGCGCATGCAGAAAAGATCCGAACGCCCCGGACTTTTCCTGCCTTGCGCAAGAGCCGCTGCGCGCAGGAATCCTTGGCATCGGAATTGAAACGCTTGCGCAAATTGTCCATTGAGGAACGAGTTCTTGAAGCCCTGGGCATGAGCGAGCGTTTCGCCTGGATTCTTCCCACCCCGAAACATCGGTGATCCATGCAGAACCCCAAAGCGCTTTTGGATACAGCCGAGCAGGTCATGCGAATACTGGAAACTCACCGGGTGGATGCCGTCGTTATCGGCGCGGTGGCGTTGGCGGCGCACCGCTACGTGCGGTTGACGCAGGACCTCGACCTTGGCGTCAACGCCGACATCGAAACACTCCGCGTCGTCGCCTCCGCCCTTCGCGCGGCGGGATATCACGCTGAGCTACGCGAACCGGACGGACAGGATCCGCTCGGCGGCGTGATCGACATCACCGGGACATTCGGCTCGCTTCAGATCGTCAGCTTCGCGGAACGGTTCCCAGCCGTTATGGAAGACGCGCTGCGGACGGCGACGGTGGCGGTACGGCCAGGCAGCCGATTGAGAATCGTGCCGTTACCTCAGCTTGTGGCCCTCAAGCTCTATGCGGGCGGGCTCAAGTCCAAGGCCGATGTCCTGGAACTGCTGGCACGCAATCCAGAGGCGGACCTTGATGAAATCCGGAAAATCTGCGGACGCTACCGGGTCGGCGGCCTGAATGCGATCCTGCGGGAACTCCAGATTCGGAATGCTTCTTGAGCATTCAGCAAGGAAACCGCTACCATGCACGAGGTGTCATCCCCGCCGGAATTGCTGTCGGCGGACCAGCGGGCCCAGGCCGACGAGATCCTGGGGCATAGCGAGATCGTGGATCAAGCCCGCCGGCTGCTGGAGGGTGGCTAATGAACCGCCCCACGCAAGAGCAGGAACGCGTCATCGCCAGGCAGTGGAGAGCCGCCGGCCCGGCGCTTCAACGACAACGGGACGAAGAACTCCGCTCGCGTCCCTATGATTGGACCACAGTTGACGCCCTTCTTGATATGGGTGCCCGTTTCGGACGTCCACGCTTCGCCGAAGGCATGGTGGAGATGCAGAGACTCTTCAGGAGGCACGGGCCGACAGGGGCCAGGCCGGCCGGGCCGGCAGGGGACGGTCCTAAAGATAAGGGCCGGCAGGGGACGGTCCTAAAGATAATAATTAGCGTTTCGTTTCGTGATCGAGGGCGGCTTCGATTTCGGCAACGCGGCGCCCCAAAGCCGACTCGGCATCGTCCCGGAACAAACCAGCCGCCGAATTCAACGTTTGGCCAGTTTCGCACGCGTGCCGGCCAGTCTCACCGTGACACGGCAGATCGCCCCGGTGTGCCTGACTCGCGACATCCTGACCACGCCCGAGCCCTACCTTGGACGGTGGGGCACGGTAAACTATTATCGTTAGGCTCGTCCCTAACCGACGTGAGCTCTGCCGACGCGATCAGCGACGGGTTCTGCGGCGGCTTTCCGCCATTCACCAAACGAACCTTGTCCGCTCACCGCATGGTGTAGACCGACCCGATTACGTCGGGGAAGACCTTCAGGCGTTGCGGGGTGCCGGCTTCGATCACGACACTACTGAATCCTTTGAAGGAGGGCACACCGCTGATCGACGTGGCTTCGGCCACATACCAGCATCCCTGCGCCGGCTTGAATCTCGACGGGTTATCGCCGACGAGTTTTGCGCCGTTGGTATAGAGCAACGTGCCGGCTACCTTGAGATAACCGATGGCATTGGTTGTGGTCCCCACCACCACAACCGACTGCGTCGACCCGGCGTAGAAGGTCACGTTGCTCGCCAGAACCGTGCCGTTGGTCGTGAAGGCCAGTGTGCCGCCATTGGTGATGACCACGTCGCCGAGCGCACCGCGCACGTTGTTGGCGCCGGCATTATAGAACCCAACCGTGCCGGCTGTGGAAA
>CAYOIT010000430.1:0-2595 GCA_964404035.1 uncultured Verrucomicrobiota bacterium
ATATCGACCTCCAGAATTTCGGCTATGACCAGGGGCCGAACCCCGACGCCTTCCCTCCGGAGATCGTCGCCGCCATGGGCAAGAGCCTCGACCAGGCGAAGCAACAAGCCAAGTCCTGGGTCGTCAAACAACGCGTCGGGACCGCCCGCAAGGACTTAGACTGGTCCGTCCCGGCCTCGCTCAGGCGCAGCATGGACAAGGCTGTCGCCTTGAAATATGGAAAGAAGGAGTACGTCTGCGGGCGCAAGAAGGGCGAGATCACGATCGACGGCACGCTCGACGAGAACGCCTGGAAGGCGGCTCCGGCTTCAGGTGCTTTTATCAAGCCCCAGACGTTCGAGGTTGCCCCGGGTAATGCACAGAGCGAGTTTCGCATGCTCTGGGATGACGACACTCTTTACATCGCCGCCCGATGCGTCAACACGAACATCGCCACGCTGAAGGAGACCGACGCCATCTGGGGCCAGAACACCGACAACCTGGAGATCCACTTCGCTCCGGAGAGGAAGTACACGGCCGCCTACTACCAAATCGCCCTTTCAGCGTTCAACAGGTCCTTTGGCCCGATCAGGTTTTTCCATGACCAATGGCACAAGGATACCGAGTGGAAAGGAGACGGGGTCAGGACAGCCGTCCAGCGGAACGACGGGGTCTGGACGTGCGAGATCTCTGTGCCGTTCAATCAACTCAAGGAGGGTGCCCCCAAAGCCGGCGACTGGTGGCGCGTGAACATCGCGAGGAACTATCCTGGCGGCGCCAGTTGCTGGTCGCCTTTGCAGGTTGGAGCCTGGATGCTGTACCGTGATTTTAACTTCGTCGCCTTCGCGGGCGAATAAGGACGGACTGATCAGCACAAAGCGGCTCAGGAGGAGGATGGGATGATCGACGTTTCTAATGCAGCGGGTGTCACGTGGGAGTTCAAGCCGGAGGGGGGCGAATGGGCCTCGATCCGGGTGCCGGCCGGCGGCTGGCGCACGCAGGGATACACCTGTGATGCCGGCACGTACCGTGCCCGGATATCCATCCCGCGCGAAGCTGAAGGACAGCTGATCCGGCTGGCCTTTGAGGCGGTGAATTTCGGCGCCGAGGTGTTCGCCGGCCCGAATGAGGCGCACCTCGTCAGCGTGGCGGCGCATGTGAACGGTTGGATGCCGTTCACGGCCGATGTGTCTTCGTTGGCTGTGCCCGGAGCAACGCTGCTGGTCCACGTGGCGGTCAAGGGTCGGCGCAAGTTCATGGTGAACGGCAAGTACACGGTTCCTCAGGGCGCCGACTGGTATCCCGACCTGGCGGACGGCATCCTGCGCGGCGTGGCTCTCGAAATCCTCCCCCGTGTGCATATCGGGGACGTCTGGCTCCGGACCCCCCTGGCTCCAGACAGGCTCCAAACGCGGGTCACGGTGGCCAATTCCGGTCATCATGCCGTGACGGCGGTCCTTGAGTCGGAGTTGCTGTCATGGAACAAGTCGGCGTTCGACTATCCCCGGATGCCCGATTTCCGCGTGGAGCTTGGCCCCGGCGAAAGCCGCACCGTGGAGTTGCCCCCCGTCGCGTGGACGCTCGGCGCCGCAAGTTACTGGTGGCCGAATGTCCCCTATCAGGAGGGCTACCAGGCTCAACTTCACATTTTGAAAGTGGTTCTGAAAGAGAACAGCAGGACGGTGCACGAATACCGCCAGCGGTTCGGGTTCCGTCAGTTCCGGGCCCGGGGAAACCGGTACGAGTTGAACGGCCGTTGCTGCAATCTGCGGGGCGACAACCAGCAGGAGGCCAATTTCGGAACGGACGGCTACGGAGTGAAGGCTGGGTTTGGACCGCCCACGGCCGCGAATCCTGGTTGGCCCCGGGCCGTCGATAACCTGCAGCGCCTGAACTTCAACGTCATGCGCATGCACCAGATTCCGGCCACCCCTTACATGCTCGACGTGTGCGACGAGAAAGGGTTGATGCTGGTGGATGAGAGTCCGCTGCGTGGATCCGGCGGTGCGGAGGACTTTGCCGCCGGTCGGGAGAACATGATCAACATGGATCGCGAGTTGGTGCTCCGCGATCGGAATCACCCCTCGATCGTCATCTGGAGCGCCGCGAACGAATGGGCCGAACCGCTGCTGGAGACCTCCAAGGCCATCCTGGCCCTGGACGACACGCGGCCGATCATCGGCGATGGCGCCGATATCTCGCTCAAGACCAATCACTGCCCGGAACTCGACCCCTACTGCATCGTCATGCAGCACTACGTCGGCGGCATGCCGGGCTTGCCGTTGGTGGGCGGTACGCCTCGCGAACACCTGCCCTACGGCGAAACCGAGGCCGTCTGGCCGCACGACAACACGAAAGCGGGGTTCGCCTGGATGGGGACGGGCATCCGCATTCGCCGGCTCAACGGCAATGCGGATCTGAGAAACTACATCCTGAACAACGCCTGGTCCAACTACGTTCCGGGCGAAGGTCCGGAGACGGAAATTCTGGAGAAGAAGGTCACGGGTCAGTGGAATGGACACCTCGAAATTCCTCCGGCGCTGATGGATCCCTGGAATCATCCCCTGATTCGACTGATGCAGAAATGTTTCCACCCGCTGGCCGTCTGCGATGTCG
>CAYOIT010000431.1:0-2588 GCA_964404035.1 uncultured Verrucomicrobiota bacterium
CAGCAACGCCAACCTGTCGGCAAACGCCAAGGTCTTTGTGGGCAATCGGGGGCGCCTGACGCTCGCCACGGACTATGTGCCGACGATCGACACCAGCTCAGCCGGCACGCTCGCGCTGGCCGTGAACAGCGGTCCGGCATTCAATGCGCGGATGGCCGACGCGGGGAGTCCCATCGGTAACGGCAAAATGACCCTGTTTCTGAACATGGACTGCAAGTTTACGGGCGCCGATCTTTCGGCCCTGGCCGGCCACGATCCCGGTCACACCTACCGGGTGACGGGCACCGCGGGAGGGGGACAGGGCTCCTTCCTGGATACGGCGACGACGACGGGGGCGTTGAAGGACCTGCTGGCCACGCCGTATGACGTTTCTGTTGGAGGGGGGCTAAGGTCGCGCGACAACCACGGCTTCACGGGGCGATTCATTGTGCGGAACGGCGCCTCTTTCTGGGGGTACGTCACCCCGGACGTCGTCACGGGCGTCATGGGCCATGTGAACGGTCCTGTCAGCTTTTACGGCAACACCTACGGCACCACTCCGGAAACGGTGAGGATTATCAGCGAGGGCAATGGCGTGGCGGCGGTCGACAAAGGCGATCTCGCGGTCGCGGGGGAAGCGTACCTGTGGCTGGATGCCTCGGCGACAATGGCGCGGACCGTGACGGTAACCTTTGCCTCCATCACGCGCACGAACCGCAGCGTCCTCGGCTTGGCCGGCGTTCAGAACATGGCTCTGGGAGGGCGGGAGAAAGCGTTCGTGACCAGCGGCATTACCACCAACAGCGGCATGGTTCCCCCCTGGCTCTGGCAGCCGAGCACCTGGGGCTTCATGAACTATGGACCGAACGGCTTCGTGTACTACAGTTGGGACAAGACCAACCTCGCTTTGGCCGTGAGCGGCGACAAGGTGAATATGACGGCCGCCGAGGCCTTGCCCGCCGCGGGCGTGAGCGTGTATGGGCTCAAGAGCGGCTACGCCATCAGCGCCAATGGGGCTGCGGTGCTGACCAACGAAAACGGTGGCATGATTCTGTGGGGCAACGACATCACCCACACCGCGCCGATGACCTTTGGGACCAACGAGGCGGTGATTATCACCCCCGCGGCGAACGACAAGTACAACGCCTTGACCGGGCCGATCAGCGGAACCAACGGCCTGACGAAAGCCGGGCTGGGACAACTGCGTCTGCTGGGAACCAACGATTTGTATGGGGACATCACCGTCACGGACGGGCGATTGACGATCGACAAAAACCTCAACCTCGGCAGCACGAACAACACCATCGTTCTGGCCGGCGGGTTGCTGTACGTGACCGCGAACGTGGCGATTACCAACCCCATTTACCTGGCCGATGGGCTGGACGGGTACATGGGAAGCATCGGTTCCGCCGAGTTCAAGGGCAAGATCAGCGGGCCGGGGCCGCTGCAGTGCAGCTACTACGCACACGGGTCCGGCGTGTACGGCTACAAGGTCAGCAACTCCCTCAACGACTACACGGGCGGAACTTATGTGTACAATGCCGTCGTGAACGTTACGAGCAGCGGGAAACTGGGCAACGGACCGGTTTACATCGGCGGTTCGAGCGGCGGCACGACCGGCAATGCAATGGGCGGGGTGGACTCTTACGGCGACGACAATTTCAGCACCAACCATACGATTACGCAAGCTACCTTCAGCGGTGGGCTCTGGTTCAATTCCTCCAATCCCAGGATCGGTTCGCTGGAGGGCAACGGCATGGCCATTCTCATGACCGACAACTCTCGGTTGACGACCGGCTACGACAACCAGGACACGGACTACTTCGGCCAGATCATGGAGAACTACAACACCACGAAGGCCAAACTGGTGAAGGTGGGGGCCGGCACGTTCACGGTGTGGGGCGAGAACACCTACTCGGGCGGTACGGAGGTCAGCAACGGGACCTTGCGGGTGATGAATTGGATCAATCCGGCCGGACCAGTGCTGGTGCGGCCGGGCGCGACCCTGGACGGCGAAGGCACCGTGGGCGTCGTGAGCAACCTGGGCGGAACGGTGAAGGGCAACCTGCACATGCGGCGGCTGTTCATGGATGACAATGCGACACTGGCCGTGACCATCAGCGGTACGAACGCCGCGAGCCAGTACGGTCAGTTGTATGTTTCGGAAGGAGTGAGCACCTTGAATGGAACGCTCCAGGTGACGCTGAATGGTTTCACGCCGCTGGCGGACCAGAAGTTCGTGCTCATTCAGTGCGAGCCCGGGGCCTCGGTCACGGGGACCTTCAACGACGGGCAGACGTTGAGTGGCGTGGTCAACGGTCGGTCGTACACCTTCGCGGTCAGTACGACCGGCGGCGACGGCAACGACCTGGAACTGACGGCGCTTCAGTTCGGAACGATCATCATGACGCGGTAGGTCGGTCTGTTTTCTCCATGGCGCTTGCAGGGATGGCTGGCCCCCCCCAGTCGCCCTGCAGGCGCCTTCACTCTTGGATGGAACGATAAGGAATCTTCGAACTGCGATCCGGCGGCGGCATGGGGAGGCGGAGGAAAGCGATGATCACAGCAATCGAAGCGCGAAACCTGCCGGTGGCGGCGGATGTGGATGT
>CAYOIT010000432.1:0-2584 GCA_964404035.1 uncultured Verrucomicrobiota bacterium
AGGCCGTTGGTCGACACACCCTGCTTCACCGGGGTGAGCAGGTCCGTGTCGGGCACGTTCGTGAACGGGCCTTCGTAGTACCTGTAGTCCACGCCACTTTCCATGCGCGGGACCACCACCGGAGCGAGCGAAGGGATGACCGTGAGTGTCACGGTGCCGGTTGTGCCGTAGACGATCCCGTCGAAGGGCCTGAACCGGAAGCTGTCCGGGCCGATGTAGCCGGGATTTGGCACGTAGACCACATTGGAGCTGCCGCCCGCAATAACCGTGCCGTTGGTGGGGGCGCTCAAGATCGCGTAGGTGAGCGGATCGCCGTCCGGGTCCGTCGCGGATAATGCGATCGCATTCGTGATGCCGGCGAGCACCCGCAAGCTCTGGTTGCGAGCCCGCGGGGGGTCGTTCGCCGTCGTCACCGTCACGCTCACCTGGGCCGTGGCCCGGCCGGAGTGCCCGTCCGACGCCGTGTACGAGAAACTGTCCGCCCCCGTGTAATTGGTTGAGGGGGTGTAGATCACGTAGGTCCCCAGGTTCGTAACGGTCCCATGCGCCGGAGCGGTCACGGCGCTGATGGCCAACACATCACCATTAGGATCGCTATCATTCGTCAGAACATTGATCACTACCGGCGTATCCTCGGGCGTGGTGGCGGAATCCGGAAGGGCTGTGGGCGGGTCCACGACTGTGATCGTAACGGTGCCGGTGTTCCCGTAGAGAGCGCCATCGAAGACCGTGAAGGCGATCGTGTCGATGCCATAGGGGGTGTTGGTCGGGGTATACACCACGTCGGGCAGCGTCCCGGTCAAGGTGCCGCGCACGGGGGCTGTAACCAGCGTATACGTCAGCGGGGATCCTTCCAGATCCGAGGCCACGACGTGGATGGCCGCGGGCCGGTTATTGGTCGCGGTGGCCGTCTGCGAGGACGCGTTGGGTGCGTCGTTGACGGCGTTGATCACGATGGTGACCACCGCCGTACCGCCGTCCCCCAGCCCATCGCCGGCATAGTACACGAAGCTGTCGCTCCCGAAGAAGTTCGTGCGCGGCCGGTAGATATAGTTCGTCGGGGTCCCGGTCAGTTGTCCGTTCTGAGGAAAGGAGCGCAAGCCAAGCCAAACCGGGTCGCCATCATTATCCACAGCGCCAAGCGGGATGGCCACGGGCACGTCCTCATCGGTGACGATCGTCCGGTTGGTGACCACCGGCGCCTGGTTCATGGATCCGGCCAGCGTCAGGCGGTTGAACACGCCCTGGCTGAGGTTGGAGTAGCTGCCGCTCGGCGTCTGCTCGAGTTTCACGGCGCGGACCATGTAGGTCACCGTGCCCGTGCGTGCTGTGGTATCCACGTAGTTGGTGGCCGTGACCAGCGCGTCGTTCACCCGGGCGAGAGTGGCGGTCGGCCCGTCGCCGCGGTAAACGTGGTAGCCCATGACACCCGCGTCGGCGGAGGGCTGCCAGGCCAGCGAGGCATCGCTGCCGCTCGGCGTCACGCTCAGGTTGGCGGGCGGGACCACGGGCAGCAGCCGCAGCGTCGGATCGCCCAACAACGCCACGTGGCTCCAACGGCCGTAGTACTCGCCCGGGTAGTTGTCCGTCCCGGGTGTTCCGAACCCGCTGTTCTGTGTCGTTCGAACGCATGCGCCGATCGGCAGGCCCAGTCCCATCTGGTGGTTCAACCACGGTTGGAAGCCCGACCAGGCGCAAGTGAGGATCGACGGGGTCGAGGCCAGGGCCGCGCGCATGAAGTTGTCCGTCGTATCCCATTCGCCGAAGTAGCTCCCAAAAAGCATGGTGAACACCGCTTGCCGCGGGCCCGAAGCCAGCCCGACCGTGGAGTCGACGCCGCTGGCCCCTTGAAACCATCCTCCGCCGCAACCGTAGGCCCAGAGATACCGGCCGGTGACGAGGTCGGAGTCGAAGTTCCGCGCGAAGACATTGGTCGGGTTGAATAACGCCGAGAAGTCACGCCAACTGTTGGCCGCCGGTCCCGGAAACCCGACGGACGTGCCGAAGTTGTCGTCCACCAATCCGCGCTTGTTGGCGACGAAGTACTGGTGGCGGAAATTGTGGGCCTTATTCAGGTACTGGCGCAGCAGTTCGCGCTCGGACTGGGCGAAGGTCGGCAGGTCATAAAGATCCACCCGGCCGACCTGCAACTCCACCGCGCTCGGCAGCTGAGTCTGATCGTACTTCCCATCCCCGGGCGTATTATGGTTGCGCATATACCCGGTCACGATGTCCAGCGTCGTGTCGGTCCACGTGCCGTCCATATCGCCATAGAAGGCATCGCAACCCCACGCGCCCATATGATCCCCATGGCCGTCGGGCGCGGTGTTGCCCGAATAGGGCACCGGAACGTGACCGAAGAGGAGCACCGACTTGACCGCATTGCTGTCCGCCAGATAGTCGGCCACAATCAGCGCCTTCACCTGGGTCACGGCCGCCGCGCGGGACACATTGTGGCGCAGGACGGTCCACCCGTCACCGGCCAGGTCGAGTTGGAGCCGCGCGAGTTCGTTGGAGAGGTCGGCGGCATACGTGTTGTCCACGATCAGCACGACCTTACCCCGCGCCTCGACCAGGGGCATGC
>CAYOIT010000433.1:0-2584 GCA_964404035.1 uncultured Verrucomicrobiota bacterium
AATTGCCGGTCAAGAGGTGCAGCCGCGTAAAGACCGCCCGCAAGCGTGAGAGCCAAAGTGAGAAGGACCGTGATTTTTTTCATGGTGTTTTACTTTCGGGACCCGGAACCACAAAGCCGGCGTTCACCCAGTTGGCGTGATCGCAGCTAATGCCGTCGCCGCCATCGGTGACGACCAGCCGCAGTTCCTTGAAGCGGGAGTTCAATTCGACATTGAAGTTCCAGAAGAAGAGCGTCTTGGCCGACAACACGGGCGACTGGGCCAGCAACACCGGCGGCTCGCCCATCTCCTTGACGTCGCCATAGACCTCGAAGATGACGCTCGCCCGGCCATTGCCGCGCTGCGAATCATCAATGCCCGCCGTCGCGACAAAACGGGAGGCGTTTTTGGGGATCACCGCAACAGCCACCGCCTTCGCGTGTACACCGAACCCATTGTCGAACGTTTTCCCGCCCAAGCTCGGCTTATTCCCACTGATGCCCATGCCGAAGCCAGCCTTACCCCACCCGTTCTCCACGATCCTCGTGTTGGCCGCATCAAGATAGATGGAGGGTAGCGGCGGGATCGGAGGCGCCGTCAGCGCGGTCAACGGGGTCACTTCAATCGAGACCGGCGCGGACGCCTTGCCGTCGCCGCCCAGCGCCTCGACCCGGTAGGTCAAGGGCTTCCCGCGCGGGAACTTGGCGTCCGTGAACAGTGCGCCGGGCTCCAGGCTGGACTCGCCATCGCTCCGGCTGATGCGGTAGGCGGCAGCGCCATTATCGTCCCAGGTCAACGTAATGAGGTTATACTCCACATTGGCCTTCAGGTTGGTCACCGGCGGCGGCACAACATCCACCGCGCTGCCGCGTTCAAAGGCGACCGTCCATTTCACATCCCGACTCACTGGACTCATGATGGTCGCGCGGATCCGCGGCCCATCCTGCTTGAGCCCGGCTTTGACGCCTGCGGCTTCGTCCTCAGCAGCGACTCTGATGCCGGTGGCGCGCCAGGATTTCTCGGCGGCAGGGACGACGATACGGAGTTCATATGGATCGTTCGCCACCACTTTGCTGGTAGCCGAGAGCTGTGATTTTCCGGCATCCCATTCTTCGCCGAGGACATCAATGACCCCCTGCGTGATGTGGCGTGAGGTACTCAGCAGCATCGGAAACTCGGAAACCGGCCGCACCGCCAGGATGCGGCTGGAATTTCCCGGCAGCGAAGCGGTGAGCTGGCCGCGGAACGGGGCAACGAATTTATTCGCCCAGAAATCAAAGGCGACATACCCCTGCGCCGGCGGCAGGCCGATCCGTTCAGGGGTGGCGGAGATTTCGGCCCGTTCCTTTTCCCAGTTGTAGAAGGCAACGACGTCACGCCGCACCGCCTGCCGGGTGTCGGTGAGCAGCCAGATCCGGGCGACCGAACTCTCGAAGACATCCACGGGCCGGGCAGGCAGGCCATGCGCGGGGATGCAGCGCTTGATGATGTCGAGGCGGTCCGCCGGGGTGTCCGGCAACCAGTCGCTGATATAGAACAGCTGCCCGGCAATGGCCGTCCAGCCTGCATTCAGCCGGGCCCGGTCAAGGTGCATCTTGGCGCGGACGAAAACGCAGTCAGGATCATTCCACCAGACGCGGCCGTTCAGGAACCACAGCCGGGAACCTTGCAGCGAGCCGATGTCACCGCCGGTGTCGGGGCCGACCCGCATGGCATCCAGCAAACCGAAGGAGCCGCCGAATGAACGCATGTTCTGGGAAACGCAGCAGCCCAGCAGAAAGACCTCCGGCCCCGCCGTTTTGCGGACCAGGCGGGCGCCGTCGCGCATCGCCTCGATGTTGGTCTTGTCGGGGTTGGAGAACTCGGCATCGCTGATACCATCGTCCTTGTAGCCGTCGTTGACGTATTGCTGCCGGGTGGCGCTGCCCGTCCAGAAACCATCCATCTTGAAAAGTTTGTAACCCCAATCATGCGAAATGCGGTCGACAATGGCCCGCAGGTGTTCGCGGGCCGCAGGAAGCGTCATGTCGAGGCAGGTGCCGCCCCAGGCCGTCTCATAGGGTTCGCCCTTTGGATTCTTGGCAAACCAATCCTGATGATCCTTGAAGTAGGGATCCTTGTAGTTTCCGGCAAACGGCATGAACCAGATGCCCGGCACCAGGCCGGACTTCCGGATGTTGTCCGCCGTCGCCTTCATGCCGCTGGGATAAGGACCTTTGGCAGCATGCGTTGTGAAATTCTTCTTGGGGCCGTTTTCCTTGATCCCATCCTGCCACTCATCGTCAATCTGGATGAAATCGAATCCAAAGGGCTTGAGTTCCTGCTCCGCCACCGCCGTCAATTCGGGCAGATGAACCTCGTCGCAGGCGGCGGCATACTTATCCATATACCAAGTGCATAAACCGGCCTGTTGTTTCGGCAGTTTGACCGCATAGATTTTTGCGATGGCGTCGGCATACGCCTCCAGACCAAACCGCGCGTCGTCGAAATAGCCGATCGCGAACATCTCGGCGGTGGCCTCCTCGCCCGGCTTGATGCGCAGGCGGCCGTAGTCTATCTGCGCCTGCATCCGGACCGTATCGTCCTTCACGGGCGAGAAGACCAC
>CAYOIT010000434.1:0-2580 GCA_964404035.1 uncultured Verrucomicrobiota bacterium
TGTCGCCCCGGTTCGCGGGGTCTGTCCCGACCTTGACCGAAACGTTCGCCGGCAGGCGTCCGCTGTCGGACGGGTTGCCGACGTAGCTGTAGCCACCGCCGTAATTCTGCATCGTCAGGCTGCCCTTCACCCACAACGAGGTGACAGCGGTGCTGCCGTCAAGATACAGGTAACTCGCCGTGCTGGCGCCGGTGTAGAGATAGAGGTTGGTGACCGCCAGTTGGTTGCCCGCCACCTGTGCCCCGCGCAGGTCGAGGATGCCGCTGCCCGCGTCGCCCCAGCCGGGGTATCCAAGCGTGATGGTATTCACATTGCAGGCGTCCAGTTGCGCGCCGGGGCCTACATTGAGCCGAGTTGTGAACATCCGCAGGGAGATGTTCCCCGCCACCGCCCCGGTGCCGACGCGGAGGGTGCCGTTGGTCACGGCGAGGGTGTAGCGGACATTGATAGGGGCCGTGACATCGCCCGCCACGGTCAGGGCGTGGCCGCCCAGGTTCAGAGTGTGGCTGATCGTGCCCGCGCTGTCGCCCACCATGATCTTCCCCACCTGCCGGTCGGCATCCAGCACCCCGACCACGGACTGCCCATTGGTGTTGAAGGTGATCGTCGCCGCCGTCGGGTTCGTCGGTGCCGCGCCGCCCAGCCAGTTGGCGGGAATATCCCACACGGGGAGCACGCCGCCGCCGGACCAGGTCACGTCGCCGTTGGTCACGATCGAAGCCAGCGTCGTGAAGTTCGACGCCGCCGGCGCCCAGGCCGTGCCGTAGGCGTTGGAAGCAAAGCACTGGTAGGAATAGGCCGTCGAGGGCAGCAACCCGCTCGCGTTGGTCGAGAACGCACCCAGCCCGCGCGACCCAACGCTGAGGACGTTCGACGATCCTGCCCCGGTCACCCAGTAGTAGATGGTGACGTCGGCCGGCCACCCGTTGTTAAGACTTCCGTTCAGGACGGCCGTTGTGGTGCTCACCATTGTGGCCCCGTTGGTGTTGTCCACCGCCGGTTGGCCGGTGGTCCTGAACGACGGCGATCCGAGCGCGGAGGCCCAGACCTTGTCCGATGCGTTGCTCGCCATGGTGTTCCAGTAATAGACCGTATTCGGACTCAGACCGCTGAAGGTGTTGGTGAAGACCGCACCGCTGGTGAAGGATCCGAAGTTCGTGACCGTCCCGTCGGCAATCCAACTCGCCTCGTTTGTCGTCCAGTCGTTCGTGGCGCAGAAGAGATACACTGTGGCGGCCGAAGGTCCGTTGGTCACAAGCGTGCCGGTCACCGTCGCCGCCGTCGCGAGGACGTTCGTCGACACGCCGTTCTGCACCAACGGCCGGTTATCGGCCTGCGACGCACCATAGGCGCTGAACGTCCCGTTGGAAGCCATGTTCATGTAGCAGGCCCAGACCCAGTTGGAGGAGCGCGTGACCGCCTCCAAGCGGGCTTCGTCCATGAGGCCGTTCATGTAGCCTGAGTTGTCGCCGCGTTGACCGATGCACAGGTTCGCACCGACGCCCTGGCTACCGGACTGGGCAAGAGTCACGTCCGGTGCGCCGTTGAAGTAGAACCGCATTTCGGCTGCCGCCACGTTGTAGGCAACGGTCAGATAGGTCCACTGTGCGGTCGGTACGGTTGTCGAGGCCTGCTTCCACCCGTTGAAGTACAGACTGCTCTTGTCCGAATACGTGGACCAGCACCAGGAAGCGCCCCACTTGGAGAGCAGGCCCATTTCGCCGGTGGCATTTCGTCTGACCCAGGTCGAGAGGGTCATGTCGCCGGAGACCTGTACGCTGGCATTGTTGCTGCAATTGATGTAGGTGGTCGCCCCGCTGAACCCCTGGCAGGGGCCCACGATGCCAGACGCATTATTCGTGTTCGCGTTCGCCGTTCCGTTGTTGGCGTTGATGGTCGCGTCGGGCGCATTGGTCGCCTGCAGGTGCCAGACCCCGCGGAAGTCGGACGTCCAGGTCGTCCCGTTGGTCGTGCAGGCCAGTTGGTTACTGGCCGCCGCCGAACCCCAGCGCGCCCAGATGGCCCCCGAGCCGTCGGGCGCGAGACGCGGCACCTGCACCCAGACATAACAGGCGGAGTTGGTGTTCCACGACTCGATCTCGTAGTTCAGGTCCATCGTGTCCGCCCCGTCGCGGAACCGCAGGTCGTAGCCGTTGGGCGAGAGGAAGTCGCCGAAACTGAAATTCGCGGCCACGTTGTTGCTCAGCACCACGAGCACGGGGAAGTTGGTGAGAGTTTCCGTCCGGTTCGTGTACCCGCCAAAGGTGATCCGCATCTGTCGCGGGCCGGGATTATGGGTGGTCGAGAAACTGAGTGAAGGCTGGGCCCAGGCGACTCCACTGTCATTGCTCGCCATGTAGCTGTACCAGTAGGTGGTGTCCGAACTCAGGCCGGCGAAAGTGTTTGTAAACATCGCGCCGGTGCTATAGGGACCGAAATTGGTCGCCATGCCGTTGGCGAGCCAGGTCGCCGCATTGGTCGTGCAGTCGTTCGTGGCGCAGAAGAGATAGACCGTGGCTGGCGAAGTGCCGTTGGTGGTCAGCGTGCCGGAAAGGGCCGCCGAGGATGCCGTGATGCCTG
>CAYOIT010000435.1:0-2578 GCA_964404035.1 uncultured Verrucomicrobiota bacterium
GACCGAAGTGGCTGGATCACGGTGGCGTTGGCGGGGCTTGCCCTCTGGTTGGGGGTGGGGCGTGCCTTTGGGGCCGGCCCGTGGTGCGTGTCTGCGAGTGGGAACGGAGCCGACGGGCTTGCATGGGCCACGGCATTTACCAATCTGCAGGATGCGGTGAACGCGGCCTCGCCGGGTGACAGCATCTACCTGGCGGGGAACACCTTTGTCGCCACAGGCGCCATTCAGTGGTCAGGCAAAACGCTTGCCGTGAGCGGTGGCTACGCCGGAAGCGGCGCGGTCCCGGGAGCGTTGGGCAGCACGCCGACCATCCTCACTCGTTCGGCAAGCGTCACCGACCGGATCATGACGGTGGATAGCGTCACCAATGGGGTGCTCGAGCGTGTGACGGTCACGGGCGGCAAACGACAGACAACACCGGCGTCGCAGGGCGGCGGGCTGTTTGTCACCAACTGCACCAGCCTGATCCTGTCCGCGTGCACCGTCACCAACAATGAGGTCGTTAACGCGAATGACACCGATCCCACTCACGGCGGCGGCGGCATCTATGTGATTGCCAGCAGCGTGCTGGTCACCAACTGCCTGGTAGCCAACAATCGGGCCACGGCTGTGTCGCGTGTTGCGCAAGGCGCGGGGATCTGGCTGGCATCGGGCGCCCTGACTGTCCAAGACACCGTCATTGCCCACAACCGCTGTTCCATGCAATACCCCGGCGTGCCGCGAGGGTTCGGCGGCGGGGTGTATGTGGCCGGCACGGCGGTTTTGCGAAACTGCCTTCTGTATGGAAATGCGGCGGAAGCGGGGATCTCCGGGAGCCCGCCTGTGCCTGGCCAGGGTGATGCGGCATACGTCGCGAGCGGCGGCTCCCTGCAGGTCCTCCATTCGACGGTGGCACACCATGTCTACAGCGGACTCTACCGCGGCGCCGGCACGCTGGTGGTGAGCAACTCCGTTGTGTGGGCCAATGGCGACGACATCGCCGGGGCGGTCACCCTGGGGTATTCGAATATCGAAGACGGTGACAGCGTCGGAGTGAACGGCAATATCTCCTCCACTCCGCTCTTTGCGGGCACCTACTACCTGGCCACGAACAGCCCTTGCGTCAACGCGGGCAGCATGGACGCGGCAACGGCAGGGCTGAGCGGGAAGACTACGCGTACCGATGGCACGCCGGACAGCGGAACCGTGGACATGGGGTATCATCCTCCGGCCGGGATGGATATGACGTATGCGGATATCTATGTCGCACCCGCGCCGGCCGGCCATGACGGGAACAGCGGAACGACCGCGGGAAACCCCTTCGCGACAATCGGCAAAGCCATTTCCATGGCTCAGGATGGCACACGCATTCATCTTGCGGCCGGGAATTACACCAATAACAGCGAAGTGTTCCCCCTGACGCTTAGCAATAAGATCGGTCTGCAACTGCTGGGGACAAATGCGGCGCTGACGGTGATCAACGCCGTCGGGGCCAACAAGCGGGTTCTAACCCTAAGCGAAATGAAAGGGATGCGGGTCGAGAAGGTGACGCTCACCGGAGGGAACTACAACGTCGCGAGTGCGGTGGGAGGCGGCATCTACCTGTCGTTCTGTCCCGATGTGACTTTTGATTCCTGCATCATATCGGGCAACACGAATGGCGTGGGTGGGGGCTCTGGCGGATACGTCTATGGCGGCGGCATCTATATGGTCAACAGCGTCGTGACCCTTGCAGGTTGCACCGTGGCGAATAATGTCAACAAGGGCGGCAACGGATACGGGGGAGGGATCTACATGGTGTCTGGAACGCTCGACGTTCGCGAAAGCATCGTAAGCAACAACCTGACTACCGCGGTTTACGCCTCCCAAGGGGCTGGCGGAGGCCTATACATGGTCGGCGGCGCGTTGACGATGCGAAACACACTCGTTCATACAAACGTCGTGACGGGCGTGACACCGCTGGGAGGAGCAGGGCTCTACATCGACAACGGCGTCGTAAACCTGCAGAACTGCACCGTTGTGGCGAATGCGGGTCAGGGGGTCAAGCATGTTGCCGGCACGGTCACGGCCAGGAACACGATCCTGTGGGGCAACGGGGACGATGTGGTCGGCACGGTCACGCTGCGCTACTCGGACATCGAGGATGGCGACAACAACGGCGTGAACGGTTGCACGAACGCCAATCCGCTGTTCGTCGATGCGGCGGCGGGAAACTACCGGCTGCGGTACGCGCCCGTGCGCTCGCCGTGCATCGATACGGGCGAGTACCAGAGCTGGATGGCGGATGCCGTGGATCTGGACGGCAACCCGCGGACGAAAGGCGTCCTCGTGGACATGGGCGCGTATCAGACGATTATCCGGCCCTCGGGGACGTCGGTGCTGATCCGGTGAGGGAGAGTGAATTGTGAATCGTGAATGGTGACTGGCGGCGTACACGCGGCACCCCCGCCGCGTGTGCCTGCGGGTTGAGGTTTCAGCCGCCCTCTGAGCGGAACTTGGAGTTCTTAGAAAATGTATGGATGGCTGCGTTCATGGGCAATGGCAGGCATGGTTTTGGGTCTGATGACATCGGCACGGGCTGAAACCGGCGGCACGACTC
>CAYOIT010000436.1:0-2560 GCA_964404035.1 uncultured Verrucomicrobiota bacterium
TCGCGAGTGATGCATGTGATCGGTACGCCCGCGAGATCGGCATACCTGCTGCCCTGCTGCGGCCGGGCGTGAACGTGCTGGCCATCGAGGTGCATGCCGCTCCGTATACCCGGGCTGCTGTCAAGGCGCTCGACGGGGTACACGGAGTCGATTGGGATCCCATCGGACTGATAAGCGCACAGATGTCCATCTCGCCCGCTGCCGCGGTCCCGACTCCCCGCGAGGTCGGGACCAACGTGGCGCGGCCCACGGGCATTCGGCTCTGGAACTGCGCGCCCTACGATACGGTCAGCGTGTTCGACTACGGCGATCCGTGCGAGAGCGTGCGTCCGGTTACGATCCACGCCGCGCGCAACGGCGTCTTCTCCGGGCGGCTGATGGTCAGCTCCGATCAGACGATCAAGGGGCTGAAGGCGACGGTGTCAGATTTGGCGTGGCTTCGCAAATCGTCCTCGTCCTCGAATGCCGGAGTCGAGAACGAGGACGACGACGAGGACGAAGGCATTGGCGGCGCGCCGCTCCCCGCCTCCGTTGTACAGGTGCGCTATGCCGTGCCGGTCGTGACCGGCGCGCCGCCGGCGAATGCCTCCAGTCCGTGGCATTTTTCGGGAGGCAAATCCAGCGTCGCCCCGCATCGTTTCGACGGCCTGCTCGAAACCATTCCCGCCGAGATCCCGGTGAGTCAGGCCCCGGTGCCGATGGAGAACATTCGCGACCGGCGGGAGCTGAGGGCCTTGATTCCCGGCGCAGTGGCGCCGCTGTGGTTCACGGTGCGGGCGCCACGGGAGGCCAAGCCCGGCGTTTACGAGGGGCGGGTCACGATCAGCGCCCAAGGTCTGCCGCCCACCAATGTTCCGTTGCGTGTGAGCATTAGCGACTGGACCATGCCGGATCCCAAGGAGTTCCGCATGCACAACAGCGCGTATAATGAGCCGGAGGTGGTGGCCGGGCTGTATGGGGTGCCGCTCTGGTCGGATCGGCATCTCGAGATGCAGGGGCGTTCGCAAGCGCTGATGGCCGAGGCGGGTTCGCGACAGGTCTTCGCTAATCTCTGCCCGGGCGCCCTGGAGAATTCCGAGGGGCTGGTCCGCTGGATCAAGCAGCCGGACGGCAGTTTCAAGCATGACTTCAGCGCTTTCGACAAGTATCTGGACATGGTCGCCAAGTCTGTCGGCAAACCATTTCCGTTGCTACTGAACTGCTGGAGAGGACTGGTACCGAGCGAGAAGGACAGCAGGTGTGTGGCGTTGCTTGATCCGGCCACGGGCGAGATCAGTCGCATGAAGCAGCCGGCGCTCGATAGCGAGGAGGCGCTGGCTTTGTGGAAACCGGTCTTCGACGAGGTGCTCAAGAAGATCAAGGCCCGTGGCTGGCTGGATGTAACGGCTATTGGATGGATCGCCGCTCAGGACGGCCCAACCGAGGATGTCATCGCGCTCGCCAAGCAACTCTGGCCCGATGCCGTCTGGGGGATTCTGGCTCACAACATGGCCCGGGATTGGAAAGACGGAGCCAATCCCTGGGTCAAGTTGCGCTACGCCCGTACGGTCTATAGTTACGGGTTCCCTTCCGTCCGGGGCTATCGCGAACTGCTGCAGCCGCCGCAGTCCGTCATTCTCTGCAACTCGTACCGCTGGAACTGGAACGACAGCACGCCGTTGAACGCCCAGCGTCGGGTTGGCGAAGACATCATCATGTCAGGTCACGACGGCATCAGCGATTTCGGCGTCAACGGGGGGGGCGTCTCCTGGCCGGCCGGACCGGGCGTTTCTCAAAATGCCATGCTCTATCCCGGCCCCGACGGGCCGGTGGCGACCGAGCGCTACGAGATGTTCCGCGAAGGCGTGGAGCTGGCAGAGGCGCTCATCTTCGTCGAGCGGGCCGTCGAACAGACCGCCATACTGAACCAACTGCAGTTCCTCGAACCGCCGTCGCGATTGCTCAGGCGCGCGAGCGAGCAGGAGAAGAAGCTCAGCCCGGCACTCCAGCAGAAAGCCGAGAAGGCCCTGGAAGCGCGCAGTCAGGCCTTTATCAAGGACTGGTTTACTATCCGCGACATGCCCGGCGCCGAAGAGGACGCCAAGCTGCTGGGCCTGGCCGGGGAGGTGGCGCGGGAGATGGAGGGGAAGAAGTGAGAAGAGGAGAAGTGTTTACCGAACAATGTATGAGAACCTGTAACCCGGCTATTGCAAGAGCCAGTCAAGCAAATAATGACGGAAATCGGCTTTTTTGTTCGTTTTTTTATCAGGAACTCAGGAAAACGGGAAGGGAGGGGGACGCTGTGCGAAGAACCAGCACCGGCGTTCATGACGTGGCTGCGGTGGCATACGCGCCCACGTTTGCAGTTTTTCCTGATTTCCCGATTTCCCGATTCATTCCGCATCAGGCCCCGGGCGAAGGGCGTGGTCTACAAATGGAGCCGGGGCGGCGTGTCGCCTGACCGTCCATGCTTCGGCGTAGGCGGGCCTGCCACCGCGCCGTTGCCGCCCCGTGTGGCGGTCTCCCTGCCTCCGATTTACAGGCAACTGGCGCTGCCGATCTGAGCGAAAAAAATAAAAAT
>CAYOIT010000437.1:0-2517 GCA_964404035.1 uncultured Verrucomicrobiota bacterium
ACGCGGTGCGCAGTTGGCGCGCCGTCGGCGTGAGTGCGTCCGGGCAGTGGCAGACTGTCGCGTGCAACCGGCGCGAGAACGAGGAGGAGCATACCTTCTACGACGGCGGGCTGTATGTCTCGACCAACTATGGCGCCACCTGGGGGATCAAACACACCGGGAAGGATTGGTCCAGTGTGGTCGTCTGCGGTCCTGGTCTCAAACAGGTCGCGTGTGCCAACGCGGGCAAGATTTACGTTTCCGGCACCCACGGTTATTCGTGGTCGGCGAAGGAGGAGAACCGCGCCTGGCGCGACGTAGCGGCCAGTGACGACGGGCGAAGGCAGTATGCGATTGTCGCTGGGGATCCGGTCTACATGTCCACCGATCTTGGGGTGACGTGGGCCCAAACGGGAGTGGCCCAGTGGTGGGGATCCATTGCTTGCAGTGGCAACGGGGCCTATCAACTGGCGACTATCCAGAATGGTCCACTCTGGTCGGGCCACTCCATGGCGGTTGTGCATGGGACGCTCTCCGTCGAGCGCGGCATCGGCGTGTGCGGTGTGGGCCAGTTAGAAGTGTTGGGGGGGACGCAGTTGGTCTTCCGGGTCGGTGGCGTGACCAATGTTTTGGACAGCGATGTGTTGCATCCGTAGGAGGGTTCAGATGAAACGGTTGATGCTGGTTCTTTGTGTGGCGGTTGTGGCGGGCGCGGCCTGGGCGGGCGGGTGGTCCGGGACCTATTCGCTGGCCGGCGGCGAGGTCGGGGTGACGAATACCCAGGCCAACAGCAGTTGGGTGCCGGTGGCCGTGTTGATGGCATTCACGTCGCCGGGAACCGGTGCCGCAGAAGTCTGGCGGGTAAGCGGGGAGTACAGTTTCAGGCTGGCGAACTGCGTGTTTACGAACATGACAACGGTCGTGTGGGTTCCGGATGCGCAGTATCCGTTCGGAATGGGCGAGGCGCTGGTGATCCGCAGCAGCGTCACAAATGGGGTGGTTCAGGTCATTCGGACGGGGGAGTAATGCGCACATTGTTCTGGGCCTGTTTATTGGCGGTGTTAGGGGCTGTGACCTGCCCGGCAGAATGGATGCTGGACGGGCAGGCCCCCGTTGAGGTTGTGGCACCGGCCGGGATCACCAACGTCAGCGCCGGGATGATCGTCGAGGCCGGGGGCCTGACGAATGTCACCGGCGCGATGATCGCCGGAGCCGGGGGTTTGACGAACGTGAGTACGGCGGCGGTCGTCGCCGCCGGCGGCCTGACCAACGTGACCGTGGGCCAGATCGGCGCGGCAGGCGGGTTGACCAATTTGAGTGCGGCCATGATCGCCACGGCCGGGGGTCTTACGAACGTGACGGGGGGGCAGATTGCCGCCGCCGGCGGAATGACCAACGTCTCGACCGCGGCCGTCGTGGCGGCGGGCGGCCTGACGAATATCACCCGGGTGTTGATCGGTGCCGCCGGGGGACTGACGAACCTGACCGCCGCCCAGATTCAGGTTGCGGGAGGACTAACCAATGTCACGGTCGCCGCCGTAGTTGCGGCCGGCGGGCTGACGAATATCACCAGGGCGTTGATCGGTGCGGCCGGTGGTTTGACGAATTTGACTGCGGCGTCGATTGCCGCCGGCGGGGGCCTCACGAATGTGTCTGCCGCTGCCGTGGTTGCCGCCGGGGGACTGACCAACATTACGAGGGCGTCGATCTATGCGGCCGGTGGGCTGACCAATGTCACACAGGCCATGATCGGCGCGGCGGGTGGGTTGACTAACCTGACAGCGGCCCAGGTTGTGGCGGCCGGCGGGCTCACGAATGTGACTGCGGCCCAGGTGCTGGCAGCGGGGGCACTCACGAACGTGTCCGGAGCGGCCATTGTGGCGGCCGGCGGTCTGACCAATATCACCGGCGCGGCCATAATCGCCGCCGGGGCGTTGACGAACGTGACACCGGTGGCGGTGTTGGCGGCCGGGGCCCTGACCAATGTCTCGGGGGCGGCGATTGTGGCCGGAGGCGGTGTGACCAACGTCACTGTGAACGGAACGGCGGGCACGTTGGTCGGCGGGGTACTCGCGTTAACGGTCGAGGGTGGCGGATCGGCGCCGACGCCGTCACAGCCGGTGACGTCCGACGGTGGCGGGTTGACGTGGGCGGCACGGGATACGACACGTAACTGGACCGGGCTTGCCATCAGTTCCAATGGGCAATGGCAGGTCGCCGTGGTGCAGAACGGGTTGACCTATGTGTCTGGCGACTACGGCGTAACCTGGCAGGGACGGGGTACCTCGGGCGACTTCGATTCCGTGGCCATGAGTGCAAACGGGGCCATCATTGCCGCGACGGTGCCCGATGCCCAGATGCGGTTCTCAACGGACTATGGAACCAACTGGACGGCGCGGGGTGATTCGCCGACGTGGTTGGATGTCGCCATGAGCGCGAGTGGGCAATATCAGACGGCGGGGACCGACGGGAGTTATTTGTATGTGTCCACGGACACGGGCGTGACTTTTACGGCCAAGGATTCTGAACGCAAGTGGC
>CAYOIT010000438.1:0-2512 GCA_964404035.1 uncultured Verrucomicrobiota bacterium
CATTGACCGAGCCGTTGGACGCGATTGTGAGATTGCCGTTGATCGTCAGATTGAGTTTATAGCGCTCCGAGATCGTGTTTGCCGTATGCGACAGAACGCCATTGGAGGCAATGAGCCAGTTCCCGGTCACGTTCGTCAGCGCGTCGGCGTTCAGGGTGTAGCCCGAGAGGGTGAACGGGTTCGGGAAGATGACACCCGTGGCGTTGGTGATGGTGATGAAGGCGTTGGCCGGCCCGGTGCCGACGATGTTCGCCGTGCCGAAGTTCAGCGTGTCGTCGGCATCCACCGCCAGGTTGCCCCCATTCGTGATGACGACCTGGGCAAACTGGCCGACGTTCACCGAGGCAGGCATCAGCGTGAACACGCCGGGCGCGCAGTCTCGGTTGGCATTGTCGATGAGCAGCGTCCCCTGTCCGCTCCCCTGCGCCAGCGTTTCCTTGTAGACCGTCCCCGCCGCGCCGTCCGCCTGCGCGTTGGACGTGTCGCCACCGGTGGCCGTCATCCGGCCCGTGAAGGCGGTGAAATCCGCGCCGACTCCGTTCAGAACTACGGCCACGCGCCCACCGCCGCCACTCCCGGCACTTACGCCCGCGCTGCCGCCGTTCGCCCGGATCACGCCGCCGGTGCCGCCAGAGACGGTGGCGGCCCGTATATAGACGCTGCCCCCGGAACCGCAGGGCCAGCCGCCGCCATTGGCGCTGACGGTGCCGTTGAGCACGAGATCGCCCGTCACGCCCAGAAGGATCGCGCCACCGCCGGGAGCGTCGGAGCCTTGGCCGCCGCTGCCCAAATCCGTGGGGGCTGGAATCGAGCCATAGGTGGTGCTGGTCGGCGGCGTATAGTTCGCCGTGGCCCCATCGAAGTAGCAGGCCCCGATGCCTCCGTAACCGCCGCCATGCCGATTGTTGACGCCCTTGCCGGGGCCGTAGCCAGCGAGAAAGCCCTTGGCGTCCACCTGAATCACGGCGTTCGTGCCCACCGTCAGGTTGCCGTTGACCGTCACGTACAACCGGTTCGAGGCCGTATTTCCGGACGGGTTGGCTACCTGGGTCCACGCGCCGTTGTCCACGACCGCATTCCCGTTAATCGTCAGGTTCGTGAAGGCGCCGGCATACCCCATCGCGAACGTCACCGTGCCCGTGTAGGCCGCCGTCTGGGTCCACGTGCCAAGGGTCGCCGGGGCTGCGGCGTCCCACGTCATGTTGCTGCAACTCGTTCCGTCGAGCCAGATGCGGTCGCCTGCGACCGGGGCCACGTTGCCGACCCAGTTCGACGGATTGCTCGCCAGGTTATTGCTTCCCGCGCCGCTCCAGATGAGTTGCTGGGGCAGAGTGGTGAAGTTCGTCGCCGCGGCAGCCCAGCCCGTGCCGTAGGCATTGGAGACAAAACACCGGTAGGAGTAAGGCGTCGCCGGCGTCAGCCCGGTCACATTCGTCGTGAAACTGCCCGGGCTTCGCGCGAGACCGAAGTCAATCAGGTTCGTCGTGCCCACCCCGTTGGTCCACCAGTAGATAAAGACGTTCGCGTCTGACAACCCATACAGGGTTCCGTTCAAGGTCGCCGTGGTCATGCGGACGACCGTCGCGCCAAAGGCATTGTCGACCGTCGGTGAGCCGCCCACCGTCAAGACACTTCGCGAGGGTTGCGCCCAGGTGGTGCCTATGGCATTGCTGGCAGCGTAGGCATACCAATACGTGGTACCGGCACTCAATCCTGTGGCCTGGAAGGTCACCCCCCCCTCCGGCTGTGCGCCCGTGAACACGTTTGTGTGCCCCCACGACGCGGCATTCGTCGTCCAATCGTTCGTATCCCAATACACGGACACATAGGTCGCCGCCCCGTTGGTGGCCGTCAGGGTCCCGTTCAACCAGGCGCTGGTGGCAAGGACGTTCGTGGGGGCCACGTTGGTGATCGCAGGCGGTTGAGGAACAGCCACCGCCGTGAGCGTGACGTTATCGAACGCGGAAAATCTGTTGGCGCCGGAACTGCTTGTGAACGACAAGCCTATGATCACGGGCCCGGTTGGCGCTGTTGCTCCGGTTGTGAAACTCGCCGTGTAATACCCATTGGATGCGCTGCTGCCGAAGCCCGTGAGGGTAGTCACCGCCAAGGGGGAGGCGGTAAACAACCCTCCGGAGTTAGCTGTGTTCGTGTAAATTCCCAGTTTGAACCAGTCCACAAAAGAATAGCCGTTAAATACGCCCACCCAGAGTCTCAACGTGTAAGTGGTGTTCGCCAAGAAACCGGTGTCGACCTGCTGGTAAAGCGTTCCTGCACCCGACGAAAGGCTATACAAGTCGCCAAACTTGGTACCTCCATCGGGCGGGGGCGTGACCGGATATGACGCGGGAGGGTTGGTGTACGTCCCAACACCCGTGTGCGCGCCGCCATTCTTTACGACACTCCAACCGGTGGCGGCGTTAGGGTCGGGATCGGTGGCATCAGTCTGGAAGTCGCCGTTGTTCACGGTGATGGAGACAGCCTCCGCCCCCCCCGCCGCCAGCCAGAGACA
>CAYOIT010000439.1:0-2499 GCA_964404035.1 uncultured Verrucomicrobiota bacterium
CCGTCTTCGGATAGCCGCTGGTCGGCGACCAGTTGGCCGAATTCGTCCACTGGTGGTCGCCGGACGTATCGGTCCAGGTGTATGATCCCGCCCAGGCTGACGTTGACAAAGCCAGCGCCAGCACAGCCATCCCGATGCCCCGGCCTGTATTGCTCAAGTTCATCTGTCGCTCCATAGTCTCATGTCTTACGTTTCAGCCCTCACGCCTCACGTTTCACGCCCCTCACCGGACCATGAGCGTCGTTCCCCCCGGTAACCGCAGCAGGCCCACGACCGTCAGGTTGCGCGTGGCGTCGTAGTGGATACCAAAGCGTGCCTGGTTACGTGCGGAAAGTCCGCTGATGCTCCACGTCAGGCGCGAGGGCGAGGCGGCGTGCAGCGCCTGGAGCGCCGCAACAGCATTGCCTTTGAGCCGCAAGCCGAAGTAATCGTCGGTTTGCGACACCGGGTCGTCCGCGAAGGTCAGCGCGATGCGGCCGTGAACGCGGGAGACCGGATTCGTCCCGTCCACCGTCAGGTTGTTGGTGGCCAGATCAATGCCGCAGGATTGGCCGTTGAGCGTCGCGAAAAGCCGCCCGGTCTGCTTGATAGCGGCCTGGTTGGTCACGGTCACGACGGTATTGCTGATATACATGTGGCCAACCCACTTGACGTCGTGGGTCGAGTTGCTGATGCCGGCGCGACCGATGGTCAGGTTGCTGCAACGCATGGCGCAGGGCGGCAGATACACGGTTGAGAGAGCACCCTGGCTATGCCCGATATTCGCCGCGCCCGTGATGTTCATGGCCGCCACTTCCGCGCCGCGCAGGTCGAGGGTTGACGTGACGTAGTGGTTGGCCCAGCTATCGTTCCTTTTCGAAACGGTGAACGAACTCAGCCACCCCTCGAACCGTTCGATTCCGGCGCCGAACAACACCACCGTGTTGAGACCATTGGCGGCTCCGACTAAAAATTCCGCGCGCCGGTCGGGCGTCCCCGCCCGGAAATCGACGCCGCCGGGGAAGCCCTCGCGCTCCGTCCCCCCGGCATCGACATATTTAAACTTGCCCAGTCCCAGCCTGAACGTGTCCCGCACCATCACTGTCCGCACCTGTGCATTGCTGCCCAGATGGAGGATGCTGTAGGTCGGCGGGCCGGTGAGATCATTCATCTCTCCCATGATCAGCGAGTTCAAGGCCAGGTTCGTAACCGTCCCCGGCAGTTTCAGCACGCCAACCCCGCTGCGCAGTCCGCCAAGTTTTAGGGCCGGGGTGTTGAAATCGTACGCGGTGAAGTCGCCAGCCAGCGACAGGGTGTTGGTGGCCGTCAAATCGAGCATGGCATAATTGGTTGTTGCATTCTCACAATATCCGATCGTCAGTTCGCTGAAATGCCCCTCGAACCGGCGAAACCCGCTCCATCGCACGTCAACCGGGGTGTTGTAAATGTATCCCAGGCGGAAAATCGCCCGGTTGGCGGGTTCGCCGATGCGCAGTTCGAGATTCGGCGGCAGGCCGATCCGCGGGGTGCCGCCGGCGTCGCGATAGCGGAAGTTACCGCGGCCGACCTGCAGATGCGTTTTGACCCGGATCTGGTCCAGTTTCGGGTTCTGGCCGAGATCGATCCACGAGGTGCGATCGAGGGCCGGCCAGTAGGCGATGTCCACATTGTGCCAGGTGCCCAGGTAGAACGTCGTGGCATGGATGTTGGTCACGGCCGGGGGCAGATCCAGGCGCCCGATGCCGCGGTTCTGCCCGACGGAAAGCGCCGCCACGGTCAGGCTGTTCGTGGCGGCGCCGAAACGGATCTGCGCCTGGCTCGCATTCACGGTGCCGTAAATCTCGCGGATGTGATGGGTGTTCACGCCGATATACAGCGCCGTCAGGTCGGCGGTGTCGCACACCGTGTTCGTCAGCGTCAGGTGGGCTTCCGGGAAAGCGCTCTCCGTGTACTTCCGCGCGACGTCCATCTGCTGATAGGGTTTGAACGTGCCGCCGCGAATGGTCGCGCGGTTGGTGACGTTGATCGCGCTGGCCTGAAGATATCTTGCTGACAACGTCTTGCCAGCGGCAATATCGTAGATGTTGGTTCCCCTCGGTTGAGAGATGTAGAGATAGCGGATCGAGGTGTTGGCGCCGATGTTGACGGAACCCGTCTTGTTAGTATGGAAGACGGCATCATCGGCGGTGGTGACCGGATACCCGGTCGCAGGCGTCCAGTTGGCCGCGTTGGTCCACTGATGGTCGCCGGACGTATCGGTCCAGGTGTACGAACCCGCGAAAACGGCGACCGGCAACGCCAGTGTCAGCGCAACGATCAGCAACCGATGCAACTTCATCATACGCGTTCTCATTTCGTTTTCTCCTTGTTCAGTCTTCACATGTTCCACTCCACGCCGCCGGGTGCGACCGGTCGGCGGTCGGGACTGTCGGTACTGTCGGTACTGGCCGCGCCGCATCACGTCTTCACGTTTCACGCATCACGTTTCACGCATCACGTTTCACGCATCACGTTTCACGC
>CAYOIT010000440.1:0-2489 GCA_964404035.1 uncultured Verrucomicrobiota bacterium
AAGAAAAAGGGTGTCGGCTTCTCGCCCGCCGACATGGCGGACTTCTGGATGGATAACCTTCCCATTCTCCACACCTGCACGGCGGAACGGGTCGCCTACCGCAATTTCGCGCACAACATCGAGCCCCCTCGCTCGGCCGTCGTCCGGAACCCGTACCGCGAATGGATCGGCGCGCAGATTCGCGCCGATTTCTTCGGGTACGTTGCCCTGGGGAGGCCTGAATGGGCCGCCGAACTCGCCTGGCGCGATGCGTCGATTTCCCACGTGAAGAATGGCATTTATGGCGAGATGTGGGTGGCCGCGATGCTGGCGGCAGCGGCCGGTGATGCCGACCTGCGCCGGGTGATCGACACCGGCCTGGGTGAAATTCCGGCAAAGTCTCGTCTCGCGGAAGCCATCCGCGAGGTCTTGGCCTGGCATGCGTCGAAAACGCCCTATGAGGAGACGGTCCAACGGATCCACCAACGATGGAACGAGAATGATCCGCATGACTGGTGCCACACCATATCCAATGCTCAGATTGTGGCACTGGGTTTGCTCTATGGAGACGGTGACTTCGAGAAGGCCATCACGCGAGCCGTGTATCCCTGTTTCGACACGGACTGTAACGGAGCGACGGTGGGGTCCATCATGGGCATGACGCTGGGCGTGGAAGGTCTGCCCGCAAAATGGACGAGCGTCATGAACGACACCATCCATACCGGGCTGACAGGATACCATGTGAGCAAGATATCGCAGTTGGCGGAAGAGATGTTTCAACTGCACAAGGCGGAGCAATCCAAAGCATCATAATGATGGTAATCCAAATCGAGAAAGGGGTGTTTACGGAATGATGCATCAATATAGTGTAAAGAGCCCGCTTTTCACCGCGTGGTCAGAGCAATATGTACGGCTCCATCTGGCCGACACGGCGTCAGGCATACCGATGGCATTGACGGTTAACGGTCAACCGACCCCGTTCCAGTATGCCGGTGTCAACGTGCTGGCCGGCGCGGAAATCATGGTCAAACTCGGCTTCGCCAAGGGAGAAAGCAAGGAACTGAGGTTTGCTAGAACTGCGGCGACTACAACCGATCTGTCACGGGTGGACCTTCCCTTGACCGCAACTACCGCCATTGGCGTGGCCGGGCGCGAACTGCGGGTTGGACCGACGGCTCCCTTCGCCGGTTTTGCGGGCTCCGCCATGGCCAGCGCCATTCACTGCGACGCAGCCTCCGAGGGTGTGTGCCTGACCCGGACCAATGACGGTCCGCTGTTTACCGACTACGAATTGCAGTACCGATTTGCCGAAAATCGCCGCTACACCTTGAACTTCCGTTGCTACAAGAACGACCCCTATGTCGAGGTGTGTGAGACGTTCTCCCTGGGTATGAACGCGGAACTGGTGTGGACGCTCAATCCGCAGAAGATCTTCACGCACATCATCTCTCGCGACAGTTTCGAGGGCGATAGTCAGCCCACCGTCGAGCCGCTCGGCGCAGAACACCCTCGCGACGTGCTCTGTCGCCTGCAAATGCCGGTCCTGACCGAATACTTTATTCCCAACAACCGCGGCTGGTTCTCCTTCTTCGACGAGCGCAATGAAAGTCGCGGGATGGTCGGCATTCTCGGACTCTACGGTGCCAAGTGGGAAGAGCCCGTCGCCAATATGCCCGAGCTTCTGGATAAGGGCGGCACGGTGGAATGGCACGCGTCGCTCGCCAGCGGCAAGCGGTACTGGTTGCTGTATGCGGGGGCGGTGGAGAAGGGGTACAGGGCTGAAGAGCGGTCAGAGGTCGGCAGTCAGAGGGAGGATCTCGTTGAGAAACCAGGAACCAAGAACGAGGAACCAAGAACCGAAACGCCGGAAGGGCGTTTCATCTTCCACCGCCTGCATGCTGAGTTCAACGCGCTGCGGTTGGATGAGCATCTGGATCTGGCTGGGGAGGGGGATTTCGATGATTCCTGCGCCACGGCGGCGGGCGTGTTTGCGACGGGCGACTACCACGCAGCGGCGCGGCAGCGTCTCGGGCAATACCCGTGTCTGAAAAGCGTGTTGGAGACACCGAACGGCGGCATGCATCTGGCGAATTACCGCTATCTGCTGGAACCGACGGCGGAGAACGCCCAGGCGCTCTACGGCCACTTGATCGCCCGCTTCGCGAAATGGGTGCGCCAGTTCCAGGGTTATCGCACGGGTGAGGGCGACTACATGAAGAATGTCATCGGCTTCTCCCGCTACCTGCGCGGCATGCTGCTCGGGTACGAGCAACTTCGCCGGGATGACGTGTTGACCGGTGAACAGACTCGGAAGTTGAATGCGTATTTCTCCTTCGCCGCCCGGCGCATCCTCGACGAAGGGCGCTGGCCGCACTCCCGCACCATGCTGCACCCGGACCATCCCGAGTCGAGCCGTGACTTCTACACCTACGGAGGCGAGCACAAACCCGACCGCCTGGCGTGGACGAACTGCCTGCCCAATTTCCAGGGCGATCCCCTCTGCGCCTTGG
>CAYOIT010000441.1:0-2488 GCA_964404035.1 uncultured Verrucomicrobiota bacterium
GCCCCAGCCTGCGCAACGCCTCACGCTGGGCCGGCCGCACCTCCGGCAACATGATCGTGATCTTCGAGAACCGCGCCGATGCCCGGGTCGCCCCCGGCGACCGGGTCTCCGTGACCATCACCCGTGCCAAACCCCAGACGCTGTACGGGGAACTGAACACCTCTTCAGGACTCACCCCGTGGTAAACGAACCCAAACATCACGGCGGCCTGCGCCTGGTCAAACGCGAACCTGTCGCGCCGGCCGTTCCTGTCCCTGAGTTCGGCATTCGATTCGAATGCGTGGCCGAGCGAACATGCCCGCATTGCAAGACCGTCATTCCCCTGACGGGCACCCAGCCCCTCTCACATGCGAGCTGTCCAAGCTGCGGCTGCAAGGCCTTTGTGCCGGGGCGGGTGGGCGGCTTTCTGCTGCATGGCCGCATCGGTGAAGGCGAAATGGGGACCCTCTACCGCGCGACAGACGAATCGTTGCAGCGCGAAGTGGCGATCAAATTGGTTAGCAACTGTCACGCCAATGACCCGGAATTCCGCGAACGCCTGCGCCAGGAAGCGTGTGCGGCCGGAAAATTGAATCATCCCCGTGTGGCCCAGGTGTATGCGCTCAATTTTTCAGACAAGCAGCCTTACCTCGTGATGGAACTCGTGACCGGAGAGGATTTCGACGCGAAGTTGAAGCGTGAAGGACACATCGACGAACGTGAGGCGTTACGCATGGCATTGGATGTGGCCGAGGGGCTGTCGGCCCTGGATCGCGAGGGCTTGGCGCACGGCGACATCAAACCTGGAAACGTCGTGCTGGATCGGGACAACAATGCCAAACTGGTGGATTTCGGGCTTTCCGGCATGATGCGGCGCGACAACCAGGGCCGACTCCTGGGCACACCGCATTATATCGCCCCCGAACTGCTTCGCGGTGCCACGGACTCCAATCTCAGCGACCTCTACAGCCTCGGTGCGATGCTCTACCATCTGCTCGCCGGGCGGCCCCCGTTTGACGGGGATACCGCGGCCGACGTCGTCAAAGCGCGGCTGATCCGTAAGCCCACGCCTCTCGAAACGGTTGCCAAGCACGTATCGCCTGCGACGCGGCTGCTGGTGATGCAATTGATCGCGTTCAATCCAGAGGATCGCCCCGTCAACAGTGATGCCGTCGCCGTTGAGATCCGCAGGCTTTTGGCCCTGCTGGACGCACGCGCCGCGAAAAACACCAGCGAGTTAGGCGGGTGGAACCGGCTCCTCGCGCGCGTCAGATTCCCGTCGTGGCGTCGACCATCGGGGCCTCAGGTACGGCGCATACTCGTCGTTGCCGGAATCATCGGCGTGTTTGCCACGGTCATAATCCTGCTCATCGGCACAGGCGGAGAATCCATCCGACACGCGTGGAAAGGTCTCAGCCAGACGGTCGTCACGTTCCTTAAATCCGCGACATCCGACGGTCTTCTCGATCCCGCCGGTGCGATGAAAGCGGATGCAGACCCCGTGAACGTCATGCGTCTGCCGATGGGAACCCCCTCGGGAGATCGCGTGACTCCACCCGAGGAGTTCTTGACCACGGAGCGAAAGCCCGTTTGGAACAACAGGGTTCTGGGCGACCAAACCCAGCACGGGGGCATTATCCAAACGGGAGGGGACATGATGATTCAGGGGACGGGAACGGACATGTGGAGGGGCTACGACCGCTGCATGTTCGTCTGGACGGGCGCCTCCGGCAATTATGCCCTTTCTGCACAATTTGTCTCCATCGCCCGAGCCAACACGTTCGATGTCACCTGCCTGTTGGTCAAGGGTGACAATCCGGCCAAGGGACCGGGACTGTGTTTCGGATTTCTGGGCACGGGCGAGCTGTTTCTCCAAATCCGGCATGATGACAATACTGCCGCGATCATCAGACGTTCCGCCTCGCCGATCCAACTCCCCTGTCATCTCAAGATCGAAAGACGAGATCAGGAGTTCGATGCGTGGGTCTCGGCCAACGGTACAACCTGGAACCTGTTCGCCACGTGTGAACTCAATCTGCCAGCCGACAATTTGATCGGGTTCACCGTCTCCTCACAAATTCCTGGCACACTCGCCACGGCACGCCTGGCCAACATCCACCAGTACATTCCCACCCCGCCCTCGCCCGAATGACCCTCAAAAGGGCCGTTATCAGTGATCGGTGATCAGGTGTCCGTTGGATGCCCATGACACGTGCATAACCACGGGCATCACCATTTGGTGCGAAGCCCACTGATGACTGATCACCGGTTACTGAGAGCGAATGGTGAAGATGAACTGCCCGATTTAGAATGACTCCGCGCCCCGCTTCCTGCGCTGACGTCTGCCGCAACCCCCGTCATTCCGACTCGTGTCGGATCAAATCCAGCGCCGCCCACCGCTTGTAGGCGGTTTCAATGGACGCCTCCAGCTCGTGGCTGCGGGTTTGGGCCCGCGCGAACCCCGGCGCATCGCCCGAGCGGTAAAAGACCGGATCGGCCAACTGCGCAT
>CAYOIT010000442.1:0-2451 GCA_964404035.1 uncultured Verrucomicrobiota bacterium
GGGTGATGACGGCGTGGTTCTGTTCCGGGGCCATGGCAGATGTTACGGCGGACTTATCGGATCTCAGTACGGGTGCCGAACAGGTCTGGAATGGGTCGGACGGCTCCGGCGGCTTCGCCAGCCAGGCGATCCGCTTCGGGAATGAGTTTACGGACTGGGGCGGCGGATTCACAAGCTGGGCCGGATTCTCCTACTCCCGCGTGAACGATCCGGTGACCCCGGGCTATGGGAACCAATATGCCGTGATCAGTGGCACGGGAGTGGGTGGTACCGGTCTTTACACGGTCGTCTACGACGACGCGCCCTGGGGTGAATCAGACGTCATTACCCTGCCTGTCCCCGGCGCGGTCAAGGGCTTCTACGTCAACAACACCACTTATGCCGCGCTGGTGATGCGCCATGGCGACGGCTTCTCGCGTCGGTTTTGTGCCGCCAGCAACGACTGGTTTAAGGTGACGATCACGGCGCAGGATTCGGATGGCGAGGCGACCGGCGCCACCGAGTGTTACCTGGCGGACTACCGGTTTACCGACACCAATCAGAACTATATTGTCACCAACTGGACCTGGGTCAGCCTGACGAATCTCGGGTCGAAGGTGAAGTCCCTGCACTTTGAGCTCAGTTCAAGCGACAACGGGGTCTTCGGTATGAACACCCCCGCCTATTTTGCACTGGATAGCCTTACCACACTTGAATCCTACGCCCCGGCGGCGGAAGAAGTGGGTTCAACTGCCATGCCCATGGACACGAATGCTTTCATCGCGTGGGCGACCGGGTGGACCAACTATCTCGTAGGATCAGACTGCATTCCCATGTTTCAAACCCCAAACCTGGCCACCGGGCCGGCCGTCGGCGACGCCTTTGACATTGTCTGCCTTGGAGAAAGCGGCCAGATCACGATGACCTTCGGTTCACCCCTGCAAGACGGGCCGGGCCATGATTTTGCGGTGTTCGAAAATGCCTTCAGCGGTTCGAACTTTCTTGAGTTTGCCTATACCGAAGTTTCATCCGACGGAACGAACTTCACGCGCTTCTTCAATCGCTCCCTGACAACGAACAGAATCAACATGGCCGGTGCCATGATCGATCCCGGGAATGTTACCGGCCTGGGCAGTAAGTACATGCAGGGCTTTGGCGAACCGTACGATCTCGGCGCCTTGAGAGGAAGCCCCGGACTGGATGTGAACAACATCCGGTATGTGCGCTTCCTGGATATCTCCGGCAACGGGACCTGCACCGACTCGGTGGGACACGTCATCTATGATCCCTATCCGGGAACCGGTTCGGCGGGGTTCGATCTGGACGCTGTTGGAGTCCTGAGTAATGACTTCCAGGAGGTGTTCGTGGAGGCCATTCATCCGGTGGCATCACGGAACGGCCCCAGCAACGGGCTCTTTCGGGTGACGCGGAAAACGTGGGATACCTCATCCGGACTCGACGTCGTCCTCTCGCTGGGGGGCACGGCCTCGAATGGGGCGGACTACGCCTGGTTGACGAACACGATCCATATTGCGGCGGGTGCTCTGACGCAGGACGTCGAAATTGTTCCGTTCGTCGAGGTGCCCGGGGAAGGGGATCGGACCGTGATCCTGCAACTCGTCTCCAACGCCTTCTATCAGGTCGAACCCACCGGCGACCGGGCGCGAATGACGCTGCAGGATATTCCAAAGGTGTCCGTCACGACCGGTTCGCCGGTCGCTGCGGAAGCCGGCGATGCCACCGGAGCTGTTGTGATTTCCCGGAATACCGTGAGATCGGGCGAACCTCTTGCGGTGCATCTGGTGCTGTCAGGCTCGGCAGGAGTCGCGGATTATACCGGCTTGACGAATATCGTCGTCTTCCCGGCCGGTGTCCTCAGCACAACCCTGTACGTGCGAGCGCTGGCCGACACGGACATTGAGGGCGATGAGATCGTTGGCGTGGACCTGGTACCGGATGACTCCTACCGCACGGGTGACACGACGCAGGCAGTGATCACCCTGCGCGATTTACCCCTTGATGCGTGGCGTCTGAGTGCGGCCTCCCAGTCGTTCGACGGTCTGCCGCTCACGGCCGGCGACTACTGGAATGGAGCGGACGGTTCCGGCGGCTTCATGATCAATGGGGTCTCGTTCAAGAACACCTTCTCAGACTGGGGGGGCGGGTTTACCAGTTGGGCTGGATTCTCCTACTCCCGCGTGAACGATCCGGTGACACCGGGCTATGGCAACCAATACGCCGTGATCAGCGGCTCGGGCGTGGGGGGCACGGGAACCTATGTCGTGGCGTACGACGATGGGATGTGGAGCGAATCGGATATCATCACCTTGCCGACTCCGGCTCGGGTGCTCGGCTTCTACATCAACAACACCACCTACACCGCACTGGCGCTGCGCGACGGCGGCGGGTTCTCGCGACGGTTCTGCGCGGCCAGCAACGATTGGTTCAAGGTGACGATCACAGGACAGGATG
>CAYOIT010000443.1:0-2444 GCA_964404035.1 uncultured Verrucomicrobiota bacterium
CTCCTCGTCCGTCAGGAGTTCCGTGATCCGGCGCGTAAACAGTGGATGTTCTGTGAACGTAATCATCTCTCCTGCCTTACAATGTACAGTACTTCGTTCTGTGCGTCAAGTGGGGAGAAAAGCTGTGGGGAGAAAAGCTGACCTGAAATGCGGGAGGGGGGGGGCGGCGAAGGTGGTGCAGGATGCGGCGGTGCTGGCGGGGGGCGGGGTATGCGATGTAGGCGGGGGAGCTCTCTGAAAAGACTGGGTACTCGCTGGTGAGTTGAGCGATCCGCCTTCGCGGTGCCTGCCGCCTACGCGATGCTTCGGCGTGCCGTGACGGTGTGACGGCGCGGAGCACCGGAAGACGGGGTTCTGTTGGCGGGGACGCTTGCCTCGCTGGCGCTCGGGAGCGCGGTACGCCTCATCTTCGGCGCAAAGCGACGTAAAATGCAGACGCTTGGCAACCGTCGTGTTCTTGCTCAAGCGCCACGGCCCTTTCCGTGTCGTTCCAACCTGTGCGGCCCAGTAGAGCGAGAACCCGCGGTTCAGAAGTTCCCGCACCCGTGTGCGCCGGTTCTTCCACTGCTGCCAGACATACGCCCGGAGGCGGCGTATGACCCACACGTTGAGCGTCACCAGGCAGGTGGGGGCAATGAACCCTACCGGAACGGGTTCTGAATGACGCGGACGGCCCGCACTGGGTCAGCAATCCACCCCCACCCTCGCGCGGGACACCCCAGCCCTAATAAAGCCGCCTGAACGGCCCGATGGAATACGGCTATCAGATTTACCTGGAAGGCCTTATGCCGCACGTTGAGCAGCATTGTATTTGAATACCATTCCCGGAGAAACGTGGCATACGCCTTTATGACCCTCACCAACGAGCTCAGCGCCCATTCCCAGGGATGAGACTGGAGGCCTCGGGTAGCTGTAACAGGCTCAGGTACGGCAGCTTGCTACGATGGACATAACCCGGCGTATAGGGATCCGGTATCACCATGTTATGTCCGAGCCACCGGCCCATACCCCCTCCTGGGAGGGTTGAGTCGGGACTGAATATCAAGGGGCGGTTAAGAGGTCGTAACCCTCCTATGAAGGCCCCAGGGCGTCCCAGGAGGACGTGGGAGGGGGTGGAGGTTGGGGACGAACTGGGGTTTGAGTTTTGGAACGGAATGGTGAGGTAGATGAGGTTGTGTCTTGGGTAGGGCATCCGTCTATATCAGCGTCACTGCCAGTCGCCCCATGCAAAAGAAGAGGATCGTTCCGACGACTGCAAGTTGAGCCATCGTTGACGCGACTGACGCTATGACCAGTTCCAGACCAGACATGTCGCGACCGCATAGGCCGACCGTGCCCGCCGTGATGGGAATCGCCGCCACGATAAAGAGCAGAGGTATTGTCATCACAGCCGAGACGCCCGACAGCAACATGATTGCGGGTCCGCCTGCGAGGATGAGAAGCCATCCCGAAGTCACAGCTACCCACAGCCTGATCTCTTGCCATTCCATTTTTCGTCCTCCTCCCGAGCGCCACGCCTGGCACTGCGAGCTTTGCGATCTACTTTCGTGGAGGTGGCATGGAGGAGACGCTTGTGTCTTGGCTGTCGCTGCCTGGTTCCCAGCCTTGCACGCACGCCATGTATTCACAATGGCAACCCACGAGGCGACAACGACTGACCACAGAACAAGCAGCGGCAGGTAGCCGCCACCGTGTTTCCAGCCGATTGCCACACCAAGGAAGGCGTATGCGATTATGATGCCGAGGCCCGCCAGTGTCGCGACCACGTACTTCATTGCCGTCGTTTCCCGATCTTTTGCCGTCGCCGGTTCGCCCCCCCCCATGCCCTGACTGCCACAACAAGTTGCGTGGCGTCTACAGGCACTGCAGCTCGGCATCGATCTTTTGAACTCACGCTCCAATGGATCAGTCTGACCCCTTCGACAAGACGGTTGGCGCGCCGGAATACGTTGCACCCCAGCCGGTCGTCCCCGGCAGGTAATGGACAGTCGCAGAACTGGGGAACGCACCCGAACCAACGGTGGGCGCGTTGCCTTGGAAACGAACCGCTGTGAGCCCTGTACACTGCGAGAAAGCACCGTCTCCGATGTTGGTGACTCTCTTGGGAATCGTAACGCTGCTCAAGCGGGAGCAGCCGGCGAACGCCCCGCGTCCGATCTCGGTGATGCTGCCTGGCATTGTGACGGTCGCCAGACTCTCGCAGCCAAGGAACGCACCGTCCGGGATGCGGGTGACGTTGCCCGGAATGGTCATCGCAGTCAGACCCTTGCAATACTCGAACGCCGCGGTTCCGACGTCGACGACGCTGGCGGGGATGCTGACGGTGCTCACGCCCACGCAGGATTCAAACGCGTGCTGCCCGATGCGGGTGACGCTCGCCGGAATAGCCACGGTGCCGACCTTGCCGCGTGGACATTGGATCAGCGTCGTCTTGCTCTTATTGA
>CAYOIT010000444.1:0-2423 GCA_964404035.1 uncultured Verrucomicrobiota bacterium
ATAAGTGTTCTCCCAATAAATCGGCCCTATTCGCTGACAAAGGGAAAGACCATGGCGCAGCGGCTTGTATGTCACCAACTGGCTGGACAAGAGCGGAAACAATCGTCACGTCTCGCAGGCGGACAACAACAAGCAACCCACCAACATCGTGGCAGGCTTGAACGGCAAGGGGCTCGTGGCGTTCGACGGGACGGACGACGTGGTCAGCAACTCAACGGCGGCTCTGCTGAGGAATGTGTCCGGCGCGACCCTGGTGTTGGTGTCCCGCAGGACATCGAGCGTGGCGGCTGACGGCACGGTGCTCTTTGTGGGTAACGCAAGCAATACTCGCGGGCAATTGAATTACGGCACGAGTTCGCAAATAGCATGCGGTGGCAGAACGGCTATAGGGGATGGCTATCGCAGTATCGCAACTGGTGCCTACAGTTCATCCCACGCCATCCAAATCGGTATGCTGAACTACGGGGGGCAATCTGTCAATTTGTTCACCAACGGGAGCTTCGCCGCCTTCACGAACCTCGTATCCGCCGGCAACACGCCGAACGACGCCGGTGGCGTGAGTATCGGGGCGAACCTATTCAACGGCGCGTTCTGCAATGTTGAAGTCGCGGAGGCTATCATCTGCCCATCCGTCCTGTCCCTCGACGACCGCCAGAAACTGGAAGGCTATCTGGCGTGGAAGTGGGGTTTGCAGGGCACCCTCCCGGCGACCCATCCGTACAAGGCAGCCGCGCCGACTTACCCGGATGCGCTGGCGTCGTGGACGCCGAAGCATGCCTCCGGCCTGGATCTGTGGCTGGCATCGGACGACCTCGACGGGGACGGCGTGGTCGAGGGCGCGAGCGAGAGTGGGCTTGTCAGCGGCGATGTGGCAACGTGGGCCGACAAGAGCACGTTTGGCCGCAATGCCACCGGAACCGTCCGCCCGACCTATACGACGAGCGGGCTGAATGGCCTCGCCGTATGCAGATTCGATGGTGTTGTCACCGGCGACGTTCTCGTGACCACCTGCAAACTGCCCGACCGCTATTCAGTCTTCGCGGTTGCGAAAAAAGCCGTACAAAACCCGGATACCGGATCGAGTCTGCGTCCGGTCGTGATGACCTCGGAAGTGGGAGGGACGTTCGGTGGCGTGGGAGCCTTCAGAGATGTGAACGTCACGACCCCGGGCACGACGAATGCGATAGATTTCATTCTTGGCAGCAGCCGGGTGACGCCCGTGGAGTACTCGTGGACGAACACCGAATCGCTTGTGGCAAGCTGCACGTATGACGGATCCACGCTTACCGGGTGGAAGAACGGCAATGCATACTCCTCGCCGTATTCATCAACAGTTACAAACTTCACAATGATTCAAATCGGCGGCACGACCAACAATAACGGACGTCGGTTCGCTGGCGACATTGCGGAGGCGGTCATCTTAGGAGGCGCTACGTCCACCAGCGACCGCCAGAAGACGGAAGGCTATCTGGCGTGGAAGTGGGGTTTGCAGGGCAAACTTCCGGCGGGCCACCCGTACAAGGACGCGGCGCCAACCGTCGGCATGTACGGCGACCTGCCCGTCATCGCGAACCTGGCGCCGGCGAATGTCACGGCGACCTCGGCGGAGATGCGGGGTTCGCTGACCAGCACCGGCGCCTCGGCCTGCGCGGTGTGCGTGTATTGGGGCACGGACACGAACGCCTGGGCCAACACGAACTGGTTCAACGGCGGCGCGGTCAACTCCTCCTGGACCAACAACACGCCGTTCAGCACGAACATCGCGAGCGGAATCAACCCGGACACGACCTACTACTACAGTTTCGGGGCCTCGAACGCAGCGGCCAGCGTGGTGGCATCCGGACCGATCCCGTTCATCACGGGCAACGTGTGGATCGACAAGCTGTCCGACGCCTCGGAGATCGGGCCGGTACCCGGCACGTTCACAGTGCACCGGGCCAGCGCGGCGACGAACGCGGCGCTGGTGGTGAACTACGCGGTCGGCGGCACGGCGGGCAACGGGTCGGACTACACCAACCTGCCCGGCACGATCACGATCCCGGCAGGCACGGACGCGGTGGCGCTGGTCGTCTCGCCCGCTGCCGATCACTTCATGGAAGGGACGGAGACCGTGTCGGTGACGATCGCCTCCGGCGCCTACCCGATCGGCGCTTCGTCCAACGCCACGCTGGGCATCGCGGATGCGGGCATGTTCAGCCTGACGTGGAACGGCGCGGGAACGAACAACCTGGCGAGCAATCCCTCCAACTGGGTGGGCAACGCGGCGCCGGTGACGGGCGACGGGATCGTCCTCGACGCCACCACGAACAAGAACATGACATGGGACCTGAACATCGCGGTGGGCGCCTGGACCCAGGTGGGCTACGCAGGCACCGTCACGGTGAGCACGGTCTACAGCGGGGCCTTCACCAATCTCACGATCA
>CAYOIT010000445.1:0-2415 GCA_964404035.1 uncultured Verrucomicrobiota bacterium
CAGATCAACGGTGCGGCGGCAGCGCACCGTTCTCGTTGACGTACTCGATAACATCCGCCGGGAGCGGGCCTTTGCCCGACCATCGGTAACGACGTGCCCGAACCGCGAGATCGCCGCTGATCAGGAACTCGGTCGGCCCGTAAGGTAAGGGAATGTGCGGCGGGTATTCCCCTGAGTGGCGCGACAGATACTGTTTCATCTCGCCGGGCATGGAGCCCACGCCGTCGTGCTGGACATACTGGTTTATCCCGACGTGATAGAGCCGCTCCTCGGTAGTCGTTTCAACCAGCGTAACTGTTGCGCCCCCCTCCTTTTTGCGTTCACCGGCCGCCCAGATAAACCCGATCTTTTCGAGCCGTTCGAGGCGTGGAGGGGAAAGGGAGCCATTCTTCTTGAGATGGCGTTGCGCGACCACCCACTTGGCAAGACGCAGGTTCTCGGGCCAATGAGTCGGCACATCACAGTGCCCATGTTTCCGTTTGAACTCGACCAGAGTCTCGAATAGGGCGTCCCACAACGACTCCGTAGCTGACCAGACGAACCCCAGCTTGTCCAGTTGGACGACCTGCTCGGGCGGCAGTTCACCGATCTTCCGCCGGTGCCGCTGCGCCGCCACCCATCGCCCCAGTTGGGGGTTCTCCGGCCAGACTGTCGGGACATTGCAGTGTCCCGTCGCCTTGCGGAAGGCCGTCAAGGCTCTGACCATTTCATCCCAGTTGAGGCTCGGTCTCTTCATATACTCCTCTCCACCGCTATTCGCCCCACGTCCGGCGAAAGGTTGCGCCGAGTGTGTCGCGCGACACCTGCCAGCCAATGGCCACGAAGGCGGTGGCCTCCGACCCCGCCGGGGGGCGTTGCTCCGTTACACGTCCGTTGACAACCTCGACAAACGCGCGGCCATTGGGGAACCGCACAGCGCCTTTTAACCGCAGAAGGTTATCGCCCAGCACCCCGATCGCCCCCATAAACGCCGCGCGGTCAACCACGCGGTCGGTCTGCAGCGACACCGATACGAGGCCGTCCGGCGGCCGCTCCGCCGCCGCCCCGGGCCGGCGTTCGTGGACCAGCGAGAGAAGGAACTGCTCCGGAATGCGACCGTACGTCACCTCCACCTGCGGCGCGCGGGGGTTCAACCCGGCCAGAACCTGCCGCAGGATACCGACGTCAGACGGCGTCACGAGATCGGTCTTGTTGATGGCAAGGCCGTCAGACCATAGCACCTGCCGACGGGCCGCCTGCATAAAGGCCGCCACCCGCGTGAACCCCTCGGCGTCCACGACACAGACCGAGGACTGGACCCGGAACCGCCCCGCCAGCGTGGGCACCTCCAGGAATTGCTCGATGTCGCAGGGATCCGCGACACCGGTCGCTTCGACCAGGACGAGATCCGGACGAACCTCCTCCGCGATCGTCGTCAGCGTCTTGACGAAATCCGTCTTGATGCAGATGCAGAACAGACTGCCACGATTGAGCTCGAACTTGGCATGGGCGCCGGAGTCTACCTTCAGCCCGTCGATGCCGAGCGTTCCGAACTCGTTGATGATCAGCGCCAGTTTCCGCCCGCGGAGGGACGGCAACGCCAGCAAATGGTTCAGCAGCGAGGTCTTCCCCGCACCCAGGTAGCCGGTCAGAATCACCAGCGGAATGGGCGGACGGGATTCGGTCGACGAGGGAACAGCGTTCATCGTTTCAATCAGTCCTTGATCCACTCCTTCACAACGGCCACCTCGGGCACGGTGCGCGTGGACTTCACCTGATACTTGGCGACCACCACCGCCGGCAGCATGACTGGGCTGATACCGTAAGAGAGGATCTTTTCGGGGTCGGTGATCATCACGATATTCGCATCGGCACCGAGTTCCGTGATCGCCTTCGTGGCATTGGCTTTAATCTGTTTGCACGCCTTGCCGCCATCGCCCAGAATGTAAAGGGAGGAGCGCCGTTGCTTGATCTTGATGCGCGTCTTCTCGATGATGCGTTTCTGGATGGCCGCGATGAGTTCGTCACGCGCCGGGATGCGCGAGACAAAGGTGATCTGGCCATCGATGCAGATGGTCGGGATATTGCGAACCATGAGCGAGGTCATGAACACCAGCGATTCGCGCTGTTTGATCTTGTGCTCGCGCCACTCGACGACCCCCTCGAACTCGGGCGTGACCTTCTTGACGGCCTCCACCATATACTGGCAGGGGGCGCAGGCCTCGGAGTCCAGCGTGATGATATCCACAATAATCCGGTCGTTCTGCCCGTAATCCCGCATGTCGAGGACTTCCTTCTGGGTATCCGTGACCGCCGTGGCCTTGAGTATGTCGCGCTGGTAGGGATCGCGCACCAGTTTCGTGATGGCCTCCAGGTTGGCGGGGGGCGTCGCGTAGGGCAGATCGCAACCCGGGGCGAGCACGAAGCCGGTGGTGC
>CAYOIT010000446.1:0-2392 GCA_964404035.1 uncultured Verrucomicrobiota bacterium
GTAGGGCGGTCAGTCCCTTGACCGCCGCCATAAAGACATGTAAGCCATTTGATGGTCGGCTTTGCTATCCGTGGGATTCTCTCTTCATCCGTGGGTCGGCTTTGCCATCCGTGGGATTCTCTCTTCATCCGTGGGTCGGCTTTGCTATCCGTGGGGCATCCCCCTCTTCCCTCTTCATCCGTGAGCCGGCTTTGCTATCCGTGGGTTAGGCGGCTTGAAACCGCCCCGCGCAAGGCGGGCGTCGTAAGCACTGTTGTGACAATCAAAAGCGCCTGACACACCAGTTCGCTCAATTGCCAGCCGGGAGCGGGGCAGGCGCCTGGCCCAGCTCAAAGCAGATGCTCCCGCCGGCCGGAACGGAGACTTCCTTCTCGATGTGAATCCGCCCGGCTTCGATTGCCTTGGGTCCCGTAATGGCGGCCGTGATCGGCTTGTCCGTGGGATTGTTCACCTCCACCTTCACGTAATCCTTCGTCCAGGGTGCGGCGAATGCCAGATTGAGGTTCTTATCCGTGGCCAGGAGCGTATTTCCAAAATAGAACTCCCCGCTCTTGGTGACGTCCACGTAGCCGATGCCGACGCCGTCGAGGAAAGCGAAGTCCTGCGTGCGGAGACCCTGGGGGTCCCACATGCCCAGGGGCCAATTCGGATTGGCGCCCAGCAGGCGGATGGGCATCAGGGGGCTGACCGGCATGCTGGCTCCGGTCAGGGTGGCGGCTACGCCTCCTTTTTCCGCTTTCAGATACAGGAAGAACCCGACATGGTCCACGCTGCCCTGGGTACACGAGAGCTTGAAAGGCGTCTCGCCGTCGAAGCCCAGGGCGTTGCGAATGGCGGCCACATTCGTCGGGACGATGGTAACAAAGGAGCCTTCATACGTCGTGCCGGCCTTGGCGGGCTTGCCATCGGTGGCAAAGCCCACCAAGCCGTTGGCGGCCACCCGCAGCGGAGTCAGGGCCAGCACGTTGCCGGCCACGCCGCCGACGGGGAGATCGACGAAGCCGTTGGTAGGCATGGTTCCCTGGACGCGTTTGCCGCCAACATCATTATAGACATAGTCGATGCCCGCCGGGGTCGCCTTGGGCACGGCCAGGCTATTTATCACCGGCCAGACGGCGCCCTGCGGCGTAAGCTCCTGCTTGAGCGCGAGGAAGACCGTGAACTGGCGCGGCGCGCCGGCCATGGTGGTGTACCGAATCTTGGCGGCATATTCCGGGATGGCCACATCATGGATGATGGGACAACCGTCGCCGCCGTAAAAGCCCGTTGGCCCCACCGTGCTGTCCAGCTTGTATTCGTGGATCACACACCCCGGGCTGGTGTAGAAGAATTGAAGCTTGGAACAGAGGGTGTCCGCGAGTGTGACGCCGGGGACGGCTGCCGAGGCTCCGGCGGTCATGTTCCTGCTGCCGGTATACATGGCGTTGTCCCCCCACCCCAGCGGAGAAAAATAGTTCTGGCG
This sequence comes from uncultured Verrucomicrobiota bacterium, assembly GCA_964404035.1. Classification (GTDB taxonomy): domain Bacteria; phylum Verrucomicrobiota; class Kiritimatiellia; order CAIKKV01; family CAITUY01; genus CAMBRF01. Next base: position 1,463 of record CAYOIT010000446.1, read on the forward strand.
GTCCGAGCAGCGGATCACCGCCGCACGGCGCGGCAGCGTGCGGATGGGCGACGCATACGCCCTGCCGCCGGCGGAATCGCGCAACTCGATCAGGAACCATTGCTGCACCCCCAGGTTGCCGTTGAAGGAAACCAGCACCTCTTTGGCGTTGGGCGTGAAGCGGCGGTAGAGGCTCCATTGATTATGAGCCAGGACTTCTGTGATGGCGTTGCCGCCATGGGCCTTGACGCCAATTTTCCAGGTGGGCGACTGCCAGTTATCCATTGTCACGGCATCGAAGAGCGGGCCACTGCTGACATAATATCGCATGGGGTTGCCGCCGAAAGAGGCATGACCCTGGCGGAAATAAAAGGCCGCGTGTGCGGGCGTGTCGGCATTCACATAACTCTGGAGACCGGTCTTGGCCGCCACGGCCAGCTCCCCTGGCGAACTCACCTCGTGAACAGCCACGGCGATGGGCAGCGAGGAATTGTTCCGCAGCCATTCGTAGGCGAACAAGCCGTCATCGACCTGCTTGGCGCCGGCGTAGGTGGCCACCGCCACGCCGGGGGTGTGATAATAAATATCCGGCGGCAACGATCCCATGGGCCGTTTGGAGGCCAGGAATTGGGGCCGGGCCGGGATGGACAGCACGTCGCCCATGGCCAACAGCATGCAACTGGTCCACTCGAGTTTTTTGCCGGTGACATCGAGCACGTGCGTGCGGGGCTTCATGGTGTGTCCGACGACCAGGAAACGGTCCCCCAGGGTGCTCTCAAAATCCAAGCCGGGCAACAGAAAGACCTTGTCGTCAGAGGCCCTGGCGCACTCGGCAACGAATGTGTCCCACTTCTGGATATCCACATTCTCGAACTTCTCGTTGAAACAGATCACGTCGTAACCGGCGGCCTTGGCGGCCGCGGCCCACTCCTGAGGCGAGCCCTTGCCGCC
>CAYOIT010000447.1:0-2374 GCA_964404035.1 uncultured Verrucomicrobiota bacterium
GCGCTGGTGACTCCGCACCATTCCGGGCGATTGCCGACGCGCATGTAATTCTCACACGTTCTGACAACTGGCATTTGTCTTACTCCATAAGTTTGCATTAAATGCGCATTTCATTTTCATATCTCCCCTGGTTCTGCCACGCGGATCGCGCCGAGGCGGTAGCGGCGGGCGCCGTCGTGGCTCTCCATGGGCAGCGCAATCCGCGGGGTGCCGATGCGGCTGCCGACGCTGAGGTAGAGATCGTAGTCGCCCGGCCGCAGGGTGCCGGACCGCGAAGCGAACGACTCCAGATCCGCCGTCCGCAGGTCGAACGCAGGCAGCGCGGAGAACGATGCGCGACGCAACGGCCCCGCCTGGCGGAAGGTTGACTCCTGCCGGTAGCGATTGGGAGATGATTGTCCCAAGCAGGCCGGCAAGACGCGCCGCAGGTTCATGCTTTCGTCCACGCAAACGGCGGCGATTCCGCCCCGCGCGTCCTTGAGGGTCAACGCGGGGAAAGCGTCTTCGTAAAGCGGCGCGACGCCCGCATTGGCCCATTGCGCGGAGAACGTCCACAGATCGCCGGGACGGATGACCTCCGGCCAGCTTGCTTCCTTGAGTTGCAGGCGGTAGCCGAGGATGCGGTTGATTTCGTCAATCAACGGGCGTTCCGCGGCCAGGAACTCGCGCGGCCACCAGTGGATGGAACAGTAGCTGGCGTGCAGTTCGCGGACGGCTCTGAGGACGTGATCGCAGCTCCAACCCTTGCCCAGATTGGTTTCCCCGTAGTGGCCGGTTTCGACGACCACCGGGCCGGTCAGCCAGAAGGCCCGCATCATGTGCAGAGTGATCTCTCGGAACGGGCTGTTCGGTCCAAGGCAACAGACGCTGTCGTTGCGGATGCCCATGCGGTGGCTCAGGCAGTACTGGATCAACTCGGGGTTGGCATAATCCTGGTCGAGGTGATTGTCGTTCACCACCAGGCGGGTTTTCTTGAAATGCCGGGGGTGGAGTTCGAGGTGTTGGCGGAGCGTTGTGTAAGGGTAGTGTGTGTGCGATCCCTGCCAGGTGTGGCCCTCCCCCCACATGCCGAAGGTGCCGATATCAATGAAGTCCACGTTCGGGTCGCCGTCGTAACGCGCCGCGGCGGCGGCCAGGAAGCGATCGAGCTTTTCGAGATAGACCGGGTCGCCGAAGTCCGGCTCGAACGACGGGCCGCCGTTGTACTTGTCGGTTATCTTGGCCAGGAACGGCACCTGGCGTGCGCCGGCGTCATAGACCCACTTTGGGGTGGCGTAACGGTTAAAGCTCTCGCTGGTGGTCAGGCGCAGCACCAGCCGCTTGCCCTTGGCAATCCAGCGCTGGGCCGGACCGTCGAACCACGACCAGTCGAAGCGGCCCTCCTCCGGTTCGAGTAGCCCCCAGGCCAGGCGCAGGTAGATCGTGCTCAGGCCGGGGAACTCGTCCACGGTGTCGCCATAGTCCAGGCGCGCGCCATAGGTCTCGGGCTGGTTGCTGTATTCGTAGTGGGTGAACCCCATGCCGGGGTTGACCAGTGCCTCGCCGGTGTCGGTGAAGACGGCACGCTGCAATGAAGATGAAGCGGTCTTGTTCATTTTAATTCTCCCCTTACCATAGTCTCAGTGCCTTATGACTGGTTTTGTGGACTAGCGACCAGAGACTGGCGACGCGCGAGCTGACCGCTGGTCGCTGGTTGCGCGTCGCTAGTCGTGAATCTGTCTATTTCACCAGCACCAGCCGGTAATCGTGGCTTTCGAGGGGCACGGTGACCGCGGCCTTGCCAGCGTCCAGTTGCGCCTCCAGCGCCTTGCCGGTTTCCAGGTCCAGGCACTCCCGGATCGGGCGGCCCAGCAGTTTTTCGCCATCGAGAGCCAGTTTCGTTTGGGCTTTCTCCTTGCGGGTGTTGAACACCACCACCAACGCCTCGACCGCGCCTTTCTTGGGGCGGTTGATGTAGACCGTCGCCACGGCGTCCGCCGTGTCCGGTTTCGCCAACGCGCCGCTGCGCCAGTAGGGAATCCATTCCGTGCGGGTGTCGTCATACAAGTCGAAGGCGTCCAGGACCTCGGCTGTCTTCTTCGTCAGTCCTTGATGGAGGCTGACCTCCAGGCCGACGTCATGAAGCAGGGCCATGCCGATGATGCTGCGCGACTGGAACGGACGCTCGCCCTTTTCAAGACTGAACTCCCGATCCTGCACGATGGCCCGGTGGACAACGGGCACGCCCAGCCAGCGACCGATCAGCGCCCGATATCCGGCCAGACCGCCGGCATTATCGTACTGATCGAAAGAGAGGTTGGGCATATACCAATACCCCTCGGTCGCCCACAGGTAGCTGCAATAGCCGTTGATGGCCGGGACATTGCCGCTGTGC
>CAYOIT010000448.1:0-2368 GCA_964404035.1 uncultured Verrucomicrobiota bacterium
GATGGTGACGGGGGTGTGACAGGAATGTAAATGTTTTGTGACAGGCTGTAGCGGAGGCACCCAGAGGTCAACGGGGAAACTGGGACGCGCGTGGAGAACGGCGGATTGGCTACCGGACATCTGCGGTGAATACCGGGACGCTGGCCCTCATGCCGGCCCAGGGCGACACGTGACGGGAACAACTTCCATAGACACACATTCCCCGAGATCTCCTGATTACTGCCCCCTTGATGTTCACTCGAACCTGTTTGTCGCGGTGATCCTGTAGTAGGCGGGGGCAAGTGGCGCGAGGGGCCTACACTCCTGCCACACGTTGGTGCCGTCGGCGGAACGCTCGGCCAGGCCGGCCAGCGTCCAGGCGACCAGGTTGGTCGAGCGCATGACGCGAAAGGGCGGCAGGGCGGGGTCGTTGGCCGGGCTCCGCCACACGATGCGGTTCGTGCCGTTGATGATCGAAGCGGCTTCGACCCTGAAGACGGAGTTGCTGTCCGCCGGATCGGTTCCGGCCTGATATTCCGCCCAGGTCGGCATGCCGTCGCCGTCCGCGTCAGCCTGGGAAGCGGCGTCGAAGTCGTCGGCCCACGCCGGGTTCCGCTGTGCCAGCCACCACCGCGGCACGGCATTCGTTGCCATCAGGGGGTTGAATGCCGCCGTAAGCGATTGATTCGAGACGACCTCGACGAACGACCAGAATTCCCTCGGACCCTGGGAGATGCCGTTCACCCACACATTCGTGACCGTCCAGTAGATGGCCGGGGTAATCAGGATGTTGGTGGACGCCCCGCAATCCACCTCCACCGCGCCGTCACCGCTCAGCGTCCCGCCATGGGCGGGCTCCACCCGAATCGCGATCACCGGCCGGACGACGGTGAATCGCGCCGCCCCGTGGGCTGCGTGTGCCCACCATCCGCCCAGGCCACTTTCGTGGAACGACTCCTCTGTCAGCAGAAAATCGAGGTGGTACTCGCCCGGAGCGATGTAGATCTTCCCCTTGGGCAACCGTTCCCACTCGCCGAAGACACCTCGGTCCACCACCGCCGGATAGTCCGTGTCGTACGCGGGGTGGATGGCTGGGTCGGGGTCAAAGCTGTGAACCTTCATCGGCCCGTCGTTGACGCCCGGCGCCCCCTGCCAACTGCCATAGAGCACATGATAGGCGTCGCGCATCTCGAATGCCAGGGTTGCGTTGCCATTCGCGTCCGTGATGAAATAATCAAAGGGTCGGTAACCGGTGAACCGGTAGCGCAACCCCGTCGGGCTCGTCGCGTTGGTCACATCCCTCTTGTCCAGGTACTCCACGTCGTTTGGCGTTGGGGCGTAGCCGGTCCCCTTGTTGTTCAGATTCCATCCGTTCACCCACGCTGAGCCGTTCCAGTCCTCTTTCCACCACCTGCCGGAGAAGCCGAGGGACGCATTGGCCGCAGGCGCTTCTTCCGGAAATCCGCTGAGCTTGAGCTGATAGGCGAAGTTGGGTTTCAAGTTTACGGCTGTAAGCGTGCCGCGCAGCACGGTTCCGGTTGCGCCATAGGTGATCTGTACGAACGCCTGGGTGTAGCTGTAGGACGCCTGATAGGCGGCACTGTAGAGGTTGGCGGCGACATCCTTCCAGCGGAAGGCGCCCGAGGTGTAGCCTTGGAGCGTGAGCGTCACATCTCCGGCACGAGCGACGCCGCACACGCCGGACAAAAGGCAGATGGCGGCGGCCATGCGGGCGCGGACAAACTGCCTCTGAAGGGAGTGAAAACGCGATGCACCAACCTGCTGACGAAGATACGGTCGTCCAGGATCCGGTGTCTGGATCAGTGAATATATGGCGGGCAGCCTATTCGCTATTTTTACCCATAATAAGTGGTCGGGGCGGGGGGATTTGAACCCCCGACTTACAGCTCCCAAAGCTGTCGCGCTACCAGGCTGCGCTACACCCCGACAGAGCAGGCCGCGCGCACCGCAGCCTGCTAAAAAACGGGAGCATGATAACAGAGATCTCGGGCGAAGGAAATGGAAAAGGGAACCGGGCTAGCAATTCTCAATATGGCCGATTCGGAGGTAACAGCCAGCGTGGGAGCTGACCCTCCAGGGTCAGGAACCGACGTTGGAACCGACGTTTGTAACAGGTTATGGAGTGTCGGGTTCCACTCCGACCGGAATGACGCTTACTTAAGGGGCTTTTGCCATAGCATGGATGTGCCAACGCCTAGACAAGCAACGCCTTGCAGCGACACCTCCGGCGTCCGCGAAGCAGCGGCGCGGCTTTACTGATCCTCCAAAACAATCCGCCCACAGCCAGGGGCTGCGGGCGGACGGTTCGTGCCGCATCTGGAAACCGGCGTTACTCGCCAGACCCCGGACGCCACTCTTCGCTTTGCGC
>CAYOIT010000449.1:0-2351 GCA_964404035.1 uncultured Verrucomicrobiota bacterium
CCCTGAACCCTGAACCCTGAACCCTGAACCCTGAACCCTGAACCCTGAACCCTGTCCCCTTCTTTACCTCTTCCTTACCCCTTCCTTACCCCTTCCTTCTTCCTTCCGTCCCCGGCAGTGTGAAGTAAAAACAGGTACCCTTCCCAAGTCCGGGTGACTCCACCCAGATCCGTCCGCCTTGCAATTCCACAATTCGTTTGACCAGCGCCAGACCAATGCCAACCCCTTCCGCCTTAGGATCGAGTTTTTCGAACAGACCAAACACCTTCGCTTGATGGCGCGGGTCAATCCCGACGCCGTTGTCACGCACAAAAAACACCGTCTCCGCGTCGCGCGTCTCGATGCCGATCTCGATGCGCGGTTCTTTCTGGTCGCCCATGAACTTGCAGGCGTTGTCCACCAGATTCTGGAAGACCACCAAGAAGCGCGCACGGTCGCCATGCAGGGTGACCGGGTCCTGGGGCACCGTCACCTGCACGCCCCGCTGGGAAATCCGCCCGGCCACCAGGTCCAGGGCCTCCTTCACTACAGCTTGGAGCAAGACATCCACTGCGGGGGCCGTCTGATGCCCGAGGCGCGACAGTTTGAGCAGTTCGTCGAGCAACTGGGCCATCTTGTTGACCGCCGTGTGAATGAAGCTCATGTCCGCCGCCACGCGGGCAGCATTCTGGGCGGGGATATCCTGTTTCAGATATTCGAGGAAGGTTTGAATCGTCACCACCGGGCTGCGCAGGTCGTGCGACACGGAGTAGGTGAATTGCTCCAACTCCTTGTTCTTGGCCTGCACGGCTGTTTCCATCTGTTTGCGCTCGGTGATGTCGCGGCAGAGCGACACAATACGCGCCGACTCGCCTTCCCCAATTATGGCCGCATTGACCTCAATGGGTGTGAATCGACCGCTTCCGTCAACATAATCGATGACGACATTCCTGACGAAACCAACCTTGACGCATTGGGCCACAGCCTCCGCGTTTCGTTGTTGATCGTGATCGGCGGTCCAGTCGACGACACTTTTGCCAACTATGTCGCCGAGTTCGCTGTGTCCGGTTAACCGCACGTATTCTTCGTTTGCGTCTATGACTTTGCCTTCATGGTTCAAGATCAGGAATCCCGTATTCGTGGTCTCGACCAGGACGCGGTATTTCTCCTCGCTCTGCCGCACCGCTTCTTCCGCCTCCTTGCGCGCCGTAATGTTCTCGTGGGCCACCACCACCCGGCGTGTGCCCCCGCCGATCAAGCGCGTCACCTTCCCCACAAACCACCGGTGCTGCTGCGGCGAGTGACACGGGTACTCGATTTCAAACCGGTCTAGCGTGCCTGCCATGACGGCCCGGATGCCCGTGGCAAACGCGTGGGCAATTTCGGCATCCGCCCCGGTTGCGGCATCGCAGACGGCCAGATAATCCGCACCCACGCCGATGTTCCCATTGCTGGGCGGGTTGGCGGCGGCGAAGTCGAGCCACGCCTGGTTCACTGCCAGGAGCGTGCCGTCTTCCGCCACCACGCAGACGTGCGCCTGCAACGAATCCATCGTCGCCCGCACAAACGCCCGACTTTCCGCCACCTCTTGATTCTTGGCCTGCACCGCCGCCTCGCTCGCCCGGATCTGCCGGCTTAAGTGCATGCCATAGAAGGCAAAACCAATCAGGGTGATCAACGCCAGAGCGACCATGAAATCCTCCCAGCGGCTCAAGTCCGCCGCGTCGGCCAGTTGCGCGTCCAGGAACGCCTGGCGCTGTTGCCGGTAATGAGCCCGCAGTTGGTTCAACGCCGCCAGCAAGTCGTCGTACTCCTTGTTCAGCGCCGCCAGTCGCCCGGCAACTTGCGCCGTAGCGCCGGTGCGGACGGCCTCGAAGATTTGGTTGCCCACCGCCACTGCCGCGTTCATCTGTGCCATGACTTCCCGGCAATCGCGGATCAGCATCTGGCGCTCCCCGCCTTCGCGGGAGACCTGCAATTCCTGGATCTGGGCGAGTATCGTGTTGTCAAACAGCGTGTGCGCCGCGAGGAACTGCGCCGCTTCGACGGATGGGTCGCGGCTCTGGAGGACATTGTTGACTGGCTGGACGATCGCGCTGGCTTGGCGAGCCATCTCGTCAGCCGTTATCAGGAGTTTGACCCACTCCCTGTTGACCGCGACGGAGTGGCGGTGGTCGAGGATCAACCGGTGGTTGATCCATCCGCCGATCGCCAGCGTGACGAGGACGAACACTGCCAGCAGCAGATACAGATACAGCCAGTTCGGCTGATTGCGCCACATCGCCTGCGGTTGCCGGGTATCGGTCATGACGTTTTCCCTCCGACTTCTGCCCTCTGTCCTCTGTCCTCTGTCCTCTGTCCTCTGCCCTCTG
>CAYOIT010000450.1:0-2350 GCA_964404035.1 uncultured Verrucomicrobiota bacterium
ACTACGCGATTTCGCTGATAACGAACGACGTGCCGCACACGAACGTGAACCCGCGGGTGGCGATCGCCAAGGTGTTGGTGAGCCCTGCAAACGGCCTCGCTGCTCAGATCAACGAACAGATGGTCTTCCAGATCACGGTGACCAATGTGGGCGACACGGTGCTGGACACGGTGCCGGTGGAGGACACCTATCAGACGCACTACATGACCTATGTCAGTTCGGTGCCTCCGACGGTAAACAACGACAACGACGGCACGCTCAACTGGGCCACTGTCGGACCGTTGGCGCCGAAGGTGGGCACCAACCTGTATGCGACATTCACGGCACGGGCCGGCACGGTTCCGGAGTGGGCCACCAACGTGGTGGTGACGCGACCTTTCACGACGAACGGCGTTCCGGTGCCGCCCGCGACCAACAGTGCGCTCTACAAGATCGACGAATCGATTGACGTTGACAACGTCTCCACCGGAGCGTTTCAAGGAGTGTCATCCGGATCCGTGACGCATCCGGTTCTTCCCGGCAGCACCAATCGCCTGCTGCTGGTCGGGATATCGGTCAATAACACTCCCGAAGCCAACGGATTGATCACGAATGTGACCTATGGCGGCGCACCGATGACACTGGCGGGAGCCAGGACCAATGACGATAAGGTCGTTTCCATGTGGGTCTTGAAAAATCCGCCTGTGGGCACCACAAACGTGGTGGTGCGGTTCAACCGGCCGCCCGGCGAGGGATTTGTGGTGGGCGTGATGACCTTTAGAAATGTGGATCAGGCCAAGCCCTACCGCGATGATGCTTTCGCCTCAAGCATCGGCGAATCCGGTGATCCGACGCTGACGGTCATTGCCGAACAGGGCGAGATGGTTGTAGACACAGTCGCCCTGCAGGGCACCAATCTGACCGCAGGCGCTGGACAGGCTCAGCGCTGGAGCCGGAATTCCGTGTCCGCCCGCGGCTACGCGACGGGTGGCGGCAGCACCCGGCCAGGCGGCACCAGCGTGGTCATGTCGTGGACGGTGATGCCTCAGCGTTCGAGCAACTGGGCGCTTGGCGCGCTGGCACTCAGGCCGCACAGGACTCCGATACTGAAGGCCAGTCAGACCGTGCTGGAGTCCTCGAAGAATCCTTCTGGATTGGGGGAGGCGGTGACCTTCACGGCGACGGTCACCGGCGATGGAGCAACCCCCACGGGCGCGGTTCAGTTCAAGATCGATGGCACGAACCATGGCGGTGCGGTCAGCCTGGTCGGCGGTACGGCTGCGATAGTGGTATCCGACCTGACAGAGGGGCCGCACACGATCAGCGCCGAGTATGCGGGCGATGCGACCTTCGCCGGCAGCGTGTCGCCAGGAATCCCGCAGACGGTAGGGACGCCGACGCTGGTCATCACGGCGATTCGCATAGAGAACGGGCACGCCGTGGTGGAATGGCCGGGAACGGCTTACCCGCCGTGGCTCTACACCGTCGAAACCACGCCGTCGCTGCTTCCGCTGACCACGTGGAGCAACCTGCTGCCACACGTGGACATACAGGGGATGAGCGGAACGATGTCCGTCACGGACACCAACGTGCTTTCTGGCACGAAGTTCTACCGTGTCAAGATGCATCAGGAATGAGCAACACAACGCAAAGGAGACTGCGATGAAAGAGAATGCTTTGAATGAGGGCGACCAGGAGTTTCAGAGCGGGCAGCCGGAAACCGGCTATCTTGGCCGAGGTGTCGGCGCATCCGTGCAGCCGGCGCGGCGGTTGCGGGCCCTTCTGGGCCTGTTGTGCCTGTCGGTTGCCTGGGGCGCCATCGGTGCGCGTGGCGCGGCGGTCGTGGTGCAGGAGTTTTATATGCCCATGCCGGAGGCGCAGGTCTATGCGGTTTTCAACAAGCATGCTCCGTTTTCTCCGCCAGATGACAATTACAGCATGAAGACCATCTTTTCCATCGTGGTCACCACTCCGAACACGGTGATCACGTACGATCACTGGGAGGATGGTTATGAGTCGGACATCAACGCCCCTACGGACGCCAGCACCGAGATCTGGGGTGATGGCAATGGCGCCAACGGCATCTGCCCGGGTTTCGTAACCGATCCGTCTGGATTGCCTGGCGGCGTCGTGATTGCATTGCAAAGTCTGGTTCCGGCGCAAGCGCGAGGCACTGACATTCTCTACGATGGGGGTGATCGGGTGGGTGCCACGAGAGCCGTAACCATCGCCCGCGCTTGTTACGAATCCTCGCAACGGGGAGCGGTGCAGGCCAGCGCGGTTGAGGTGATCAGCACTCTGGACCACGGCAGGCAATACATTGCGCCTGTCGGCATCGATGTCTCGACCAACGGCATCTTTAGATATGTCG
>CAYOIT010000451.1:0-2349 GCA_964404035.1 uncultured Verrucomicrobiota bacterium
TACGATCGTGGATTCGCCACGACAACAACCTGACTCTACGACACTTATGCCGAATTACGGCCCCTTTTCCGACCTTAAACTAACGATTTGTGGCTCGAATCTGCACTGTAAGCCACTGGCGGGAGCCACCGCATTCACTACCAACTGAACGCCGACCTCCTTGGAAGCCTATTTTTGCACACAAAACAGCCTTCTAAGCCCTGTGTCGCCGTACTATTGTGCTGTACTCAATTGCGCCACAACCACTTACCGTGGCGAATCCACGTCCGCCTATTCACGAGACAAGGAGGTAGTACCCTCATAACAGGGCACCATAAAGGGTAATGGAAGGTCTGCCCCTGGCCGTCAATCCCTTGGCGCCGCGGCCCTATCCTCTTCTCCTCATTCGTTTGCCCGGTTGCCTGGGCGACGGGTTGGAAACCCGTGCCACGCCGGGTTGCGGGCTGGCCCGCGTGGGAACCTTCACGGTGGCCCATCAGCTTCCGCTCACATCAGGTTCGCGGGTTGACCGGTGTTGTCCAGAACGCTCTGCCAGAGAATTCCAAAGGGATTCACTTTCTTGCGTTCGGCAACCGCCTTCTCCATCGGAACATGGGCGAAATGGCCGTTGATCTCACCAATGATCAGGCCGGTGCGTCCCGACATGGCGGCATGCACGGCGCGCTCGGACAACTGGAAGCAGAACACGGAGTCGTCCGCATTAGCGGCGGAACTGCGGATCATGTAAGAGGGGTCGATGTAACGCACCGGCACTGACTGGCCCTTGGCGGCGAAATAGTCCCGGATGGCTTTTTGCATGAACAGGCCTATGTCGCCAAACTTCCGATTGCCCGAGGCGTCATTCTCCCCGCCGAGAACCAGATTCTGCCCGGCGCCTTCCGCCACGACCACCACCGCATGGGCTTTCCGCGCCAGGCGTTCATCAAGGAAGGCCAGGACGTTCTCCAGACGGAAGGGCACTTCGGGGATCAGGACGAGGTTCACGTTGCTCGACGCCAGTGTGGCATAGGCCGCGACAAAGCCCGAATCCCGCCCCATCAGCTTGACCAGGCCCACACCGTTATGCGCCCCCTTGGCTTCCATGTGCGCGCTGTCAATCGGGCCCTCGCTGCTCGCCACGGCGGTTTCAAAACCGAACGTCCGGTCCGTGAACAGGATGTCGTTGTCGATCGTCTTGGGAATGCCGACGACCGCGATCTTCAGGCCACGCCGCTCGATTTCGTTGACGACTTCCAGAGCCCCGCGTTGGGTGCCGTCACCGCCCACGGCAAACAGAATGTCGATCTTCCGTTCCACTAGGAAATCGACCATGGATCCAACGTTCTGGTTGCCGCGCGATGATCCCAGGATGGTGCCGCCGTTCTGGTGGATATCCGCCACGATCTCCGGGGTAAGCGCCAGCGGCTTGTGTCCGTACGAGGGGATAAGCCCCTCGTAGCCGTACCGAAGCCCCTCGATACTCGTGACGCCGTAGCGATACCAGAGCACCATGACGATGCCGCGAATGACGTCGTTAAGACCCGGGCAAAGGCCGCCACAGGTGACAATGGCGGCGCGCGTCGTGGGCGGATCAAAGAAGTTCATGGCGCGGGGCCCGGCCAGTTCCAGGGAAGCCGGCTCGCCCTTGCAGCAGTAGCAACCCGTGGTCGTGGCATCCAGCAGAACGCGGGTGGCGTCGTCCACCAGGAAACGACTCGGCACGGCGGACGGGTACTGGCACGGGCCCAAGGAACGAATGGCGAATTCTTTGCTCATGACGGTTGCCTTTGAGTTAATGGCGGGAAGCACTTATGCCCGCGGGCGTTACATATAGGGCAAAGTCGCCGGATCCGTCCATAGAAATGCCGCCGGCCCGTGCCACGTGATGAAGACTTGCTGTGAACCCATCTTTCGGGCAAAATTACCGGCCGCAATAATGAAATGGACGCTAATGTCGAGATTGGAATGAACGCGTGATTGCTACATCAAAGCTTACGAAGAGATTTGGACCGGATATTCTGTTTGAGGACGTCAGCGTCCAGTTCACACCGGGCAACTGCTATGGTCTGATCGGAGCGAATGGCTCGGGGAAATCCACTTTTGTCAAGATTCTGGCAGGGCAGATTCCGGCAAGCCAGGGCGAAGTCACCATTGGCCGCGACTGCACCGTGGGATATTTGCGGCAGGATCATGCGGAATTTGACGAGGTTTCGATCCTCGATACCGTGTTCATGGGAAACAAGAAGCTCTGGGACCTCCACCTGGAAAGGGAAGCGCTTTACTCGAAGTCTGATCTCACCGATGCCGAGCATGACCGCAGCGGCATGGTTGAGGATGAATTCGGCCAGGCGGGCGGCTACACCATGGAAG
>CAYOIT010000452.1:0-2346 GCA_964404035.1 uncultured Verrucomicrobiota bacterium
ACCAACGGCAGTTCCTTCGTCTGGGTGCAGGTGCCACTGCTGGCGAATAACGTCATGATCTACGCCTTCTGGGGCAAGAGCGGGATGTCCGCGCCAGCCTGCACGGCCAATGGGGCGACGTGGCCGACCAACTATCAGGGCGTATGGCACATGAATGCAGCGAGTGCCAGAGATTCCACGGAGAACGCTCGCCATGGCAGCGTGTCAGGGGGCGTTTCTCTCGTGACGGGCAAGGTCGGCGACGCGGACTCGTTCAACGGAGTTGCGGGGACCATGATCGATTTTCCCGCTCAGGATCTCTTTCGGTCCAGCGACGATGTCTCGGTCGAGGCGTGGGTGAGTGCGCAAGATCAGGTGATGGCCAACGCGGTCATCTTGGACTACGGCCATGGCGTATCTCCCAATCCGAACATGGTGCTTCAGCGATACAACGCGGCTGTGCGCGACTTCGGCTGGGCGGTTAACAATTCCGCCAACAACAGCGACTGGGGGCCGTGGAGTACCCCTCGGCTCATTACTTTCCCGTCAAATCAGTGGACGCACTTGGCGTTGACCAAGCAGGGGACCCTCTTCACCTGTTACTTGAACGGAACGCTATCCTGGTCGGGCACCTACTTCCCGACGATCGACAAGGCCGTGAGGAAGTTCCGTTTTGGGGCTTACGTAGATGACAACACCACGCGTGTCTTTCTCGGCAGCCTGGACGAAATTCGGGTGTCCAATGCCGCCCGTTCCTCCAACTGGTTCATGCCTGCTACCTGAACCAGGCCAGCAACAACGTGTTCGCCACCAATTTCCCGGTTCAGAACATTTTAGCGCCCATGATCCAGAACGGTTCGGCGTCGAACGTCACGGCCAGTTCCGCCACCCTGAACGGTTATCTGGTCTCCACCGGTGCGGCGCCGGTGATCGCGGTGTCGGTCTTCTGGGGCACGAACGATGGCGGGACGGTGGCGGCGAACTGGAGCAACAGCGCGGCCATCACCCCCGTGCCGCAGGCGGCCGGGCCGCTGAGCACCAACATCACCGGACTCGCGGCAAATGTGCTCTACTACTACCGCTACTGCGCGACCAACAATTACGGCGGCGCGTGGGCCGATTCGTCGGCCTCGTTCTTCACCGACACCGTCGGCCTCACGGTCCTAGCCACCACGCAGAACGCTTCAGAATCAGGGCCGGTCAACGGCGTCTTCACGCTCTCCCGCCCCGACTGGTCCACCAACGCGGCGCTGACGGTGACCTACGCGCTGGCGGGCTTGGCAGGCAACGGCGTAGACTATGCCAGCCTGAATGGCCAGGCGACCTTCCTGGTGGGGGCGACCAACACGACCGTGACCGTGGTCCCGATCGCGGATGGACTCGTGGAAAGTTCCGAGACGGTGGACCTGACGCTGACCCACGGCGGCGCGAGTTGGGCCGACGCGTTGGCTACGATCAGTAACGGCGTGGCCAAGGCGCAGGCGGGCGACCTGGTGCTGGTGTCGAATGGGACCTATGCGGTCTCGGCGCAGATCTGGGTCACGAACGGCATCACGGTGAAGGGGGTTGCGGGGGCGGCCAACACGATCGTGACGCGCGCCGCCGGTAACATCCGACTGTTCGTCCTCACGCACTCCGGCGCGGTTCTGGACGGGCTCACGCTGACCAACGGCTACCTTCCCTATAGCATCAGCGGCTACGGCGGAGCCGTGTTGATGACCAACGGCACGATCCGCAACTGCAGCATTCTCAACAACTACAGCACGGAGCGATATGGGGGCGGCCTGTACATGGTGGCGGGGACCGTCTCCAACTGCCTCGTTGCCAACAACCGCACCGACAACAGTCTCGTCTCGGGCAACGATGGCGGCGGCATCTACATGGTGAACGGCGCCGTCGTCGACTCGGTGATCAGCAACAACTGGGTGTCCGGGTGGCACCGCACCGGCGGCGGAATCTCGATGAACAACGGCAGGGTCGCCAACTGTCTGATCGTCAGCAACCGCGTGCAGGGCACCGGCAGCAGTGGCGCGAACAAGGGTGGCGGCATCTTTATGGCGAACGGGACTGTGAGCAACTGCACGTTTATAGGCAATGCCTGCCTGGATAGCGGCGCCGGCGGCTATTCGGGCGGCGGCGGACTGGGGATGGATGGCGGAACGGCGAGAGCCTGTGTGTTCATAGGCAACCGCGTCTGGTCGGGCGCTACAGGCGGAGGGGGGGCTTACCTGCGGACCGGTTCCCCGAATCTGATCAACAGCCTGATTTACGGTAATACGTCGGCCTCCGTGGGCGGCGGCGCCAAGATTGACGCCGGGCAGATGCTCAACTGCACGATCGTCAGCAACACCGCGCCGAGTTCCCAGG
>CAYOIT010000453.1:0-2344 GCA_964404035.1 uncultured Verrucomicrobiota bacterium
CTTCGGAACCAACACGACACTGTCGCTCTACGGAGACAACTGGGACAGCGGTTGGACCGTGACCAACGATCTGACGGTGGGCGGAGTGAGCAACCCTGCCGTAATCGCCTATCGGCCATTCCGCGGCGGCCTGACCGTGACGAGCGGAAGCCTGATCATCACCAACGGGGGACGCCTGCAGTTCAATGGCGCTCGTGCGGATGGCTCCGAAACGATGTCAGCGAACATGAAGTGGTTCAACGGCGCCACCATACAGGGGAACAACAACAATGTCGTCGGCGGCCTGGTTCGCAGCAGCGGCACACTCACCCTTGGCGACGGCACGCCGAGCACTATTGCCATCCGTGGTAACAATGGCGCCAATGCCCAGTTCTTCCAGCTGGGCTATGCCGCCAGTTTGGTCGATAGCGGCAATGTCGTCCTGCGTTATGAGAGTCAGGGAACCGCCGGCCAGTACTTCAATGTGGCCTGGGCATCAGGCGGAAGCGTGTCAGCCCCAACCGTTACCTCGTTGCGGGGTGGGTCGGCTGGAACCGAATTTGCGCCGGGCGCCTCTCAACTCGCGCTTGTTGGGCCGGCCAGCGGACCGGTTTTCGTGGCCACCAATGCGTGTCGCCTGATCACGGCGGGTACCGGCGTATTCTATAGCGCCAGTGCCGCCAGCCGCGGCGCCTTGGGGCCCCTGGTCGTAACCAACACTGGCAGTCTCCTGTTGACCAACGGCGCCGTGGCACTGGCGTCCAACGTTACGATCTATGGCGGCACGATTGGCGGTGGCGGGACGGTTGCGGCGACCAACACGCTCATGTTGACCAATGGCGCGACATATCAGGTCTGGCTCTATGGCGCGGCCAGCAACCAGTGCGGAATGCTCGCGGCGTCGAACACGGTTGTCTTCTCAAGCGACTCGGTCCTTGCAGCCGTCCCGACCAATGGCTTTTCGCCGACGCCAAACCAATACTGGCTGGTCGCCTATGCTCCCGCGATCAGCGGCCAGCCCAGCGCGCCCGCCGGTTATTCGGTCGAAATCCAGGGGAACTATCTGAAACTGACCAAACTCTCGACCGCCGGTTTCTCTCCCGCCATCGCCAACGTCAACCCGACGAACGTGACGCACACCGCGGCCTATCTGAACGGCAACCTGATGTCCACGGGGGCGGCACCCGTGACGGTCTCCGTATTCTGGGGGACGGCGGATGGCGGCTCGAATCTGGCAGGTTCGACCTGGGCCAATACGAACACGTTCCCGAGCATACAGCCGCAAGGCTATCTCAGCACCAACGTGGTGCTCTCGCCCAATACGTACTACTACTATCGCTACTATGCCATCAACTCTTACGGTGATTTCATGGCGGATCCGGTGCAGTCCTTGATCACCGGGGACATCGACATCCAAAAGTTGGCCGATGCCGGTGAGACCGGCCCGGTGACGGGTCTCTTCTCGGTGGCGCGCGCGGCGGCGCTGACCAATGAGGACCTGACCGTCAACTACGCGATCAGCGGCACCGCGAGCAACGGCGGCGACTACGCCAGTCTGAGCGGGACGGTCCTGATCCCGCGCGGCGCAACCAATGCGACCATCGCGGTTATGCCCGTCGCGGATCCATTCCTGGAAGGAACTGAAACCGTGATTCTGACGTTGCTTCCCGGCAACTACGTGATCGGCGCCGTCCCCACCGCCACGGTCGCCATCGCGGACTATGCCGCCAGGAACCTGACGTGGACGGACAGCGGCGGGTCGCATAAATGGAACGGCATCGATACGAACTGGACGGATGGCACCGCGCAGCCGTTCACCGATGGGGACAACGTGACCTTCGACGACTCCGCCGCCAACCGAACCATCATGATCGTATCCACCGTACAGCCTGCAACGGTGACGTTCCTGAACACCTCGGCGGCCACGTATCGACTCACCAACGGTGTGCTCGCTGGCGCGGCGACCCTGACCGTAGCGGGTGGCGGGACCTTGAAACTTGGGCTGGATGCACTACAGACAACCGCTCCGGTCGCGCCTTTGCTGACACATTCCGGCGGCACGTTGATCTCCAACAACAGCCTCATCAAATATTCCTGCGGTTCGGCCTCGCCGACCAACGCCCTGGGAATGGGACCCGTGACCCTCAACGGAGGCCGCCTGAATCTCAATTTCTCGGGTGTCCTCAACGGGGGTTCCATGTGGTTTGCGAATGTGCTGGATGTCGGAGCCCTCGGGGGCGCCCTCGACCTGGGCCCGGATGGCGGCGGTAACGATCGTCGCCCATACTGGTATTTCCCGGGCGGAGTGACACTCGGCGGTCCGCTGGCAGTGATCGGAGACGGACAGAACTATGGCCTCGTCAAT
>CAYOIT010000454.1:0-2338 GCA_964404035.1 uncultured Verrucomicrobiota bacterium
GCTGTCCACAGGATCGCCCGCTTGACAGGTCAGTGAAACGGGGATGCGCCCCCACGCCTGTAAAACCTCGATTTTCTTCTGGTTTTCAGCAAGCCTGCGCTCTATAATCTTCTTCTACGTGGGGAAGATTTATGAATACATGTACCAAGAAGCATGTATCCGTCGAGTCGGAGAATCTGCCAACGGGCCATCGGCCGAAATGCGCTGGCCGGATGGGAAGTCGTCCGACCGGTGCCAGCAAACGCTGGCAACAACTGGCTTTTGTGGCACTGGGCCTCGGCTCCCTGGTATGGTTCTTGGTGCGGGTTGTGCCCAAGCCAAGACGCGCCGCTTACCCCTGTCAGCAAGTCGCCGCTCCGTTGGCCGGCAGTTTTCTGGCGTGGTTGGGCGCTCTCTTCCTCACGACCGCCCTATGGAAAGAGGGAAAAGCGTTGCTGCGCCGGTTCCGCTACGGCGCGGCCGCGGCGTGTTTCGCCCTCACCGCCGCACTGGCGCTGTTCGTCGTGATCCGCTTGCCGACGCAGCCGGCCCGGGCGGATGCCCCCGAGCCCGGAAGCCCGTTCGGCCAAGGAAAGGGAATTCATCCCGGTCGCGTCGTGTGGGTGCATGCCACGAACGCGACCCCTTGGAACGGCGTCACTAACGGCGGACAGTACTGGTGGCAGGAAGGTCACACGGATGGCGTTGTCGTGGAGAAAATGTTCTCGCAAGGGATCAGGGGGCTGACGGGACAAGGCACGAATACGGCTGCCTGGGATGCCCTTTTCCGACACTTCAACGAATCCCACGGCCGGGGCTACACGGGATACACGGACGGAGAAAAGATCGCGATCAAACTGAACCTGGTTTCTTGTATTTCGGGTACCGATACCAACACACACATCAAAGCCGCCGCCAATCTGAACCGGATCGACCCAGCGCCGCAGTTGATTCGCGCGCTCTTGCGGCAGCTCATCGATACGGTCGGAGTGGCGCAGACCAACATCTTCCTGGGCGATCCGACATCGATCGTGCCCCACTACTACTGGGATATGCTGCACCCGGAGTTTCCTGATATTCACTGGGTCGAGAACTACGGCGGTGCCGGCAGAGAACGGGCCGAGTTCTCGTCGGTGCCGGTCTACTGGAGCACCAACGCCGCCAACGGCAAGCTCGTGGACTATCTGCCCGTGGCCTTTGCGGATGCCGATTATATCATCAACTTTGCCCTGCTGAAGTGGCATACCTGCGGCATAACGCTTTGCGGCAAGAATCTCTACGGGTCGTTGATCAGAACACCCGAGGGAAAACCGCGGATTGGTGGTGTTGTCACGAATTACTACAACATGCACCTCAGCCTGCCGAATGCGGAGTGGAGTCCGGGCACAGGGCACTACCGCGCCATCGTGGACCTGATGGGGCATCCCCAGCTAGGAGGCAAAACGATCCTGTACCTGATCGACGGTCTTTATTCCGGCGTCGGCTGGAAATCCATACCGAAGAAGTGGAACTCGCCGCCGTTCGGTGGCGGGGTCAGTTCCAATTGGCCATCGAGTCTTTTCATGTCGCAGGATCCCGTGGCCATCGATTCGGTTGCGCATGACTTCCTGTTGGCGGAATGGCCGGCAATGGTCAGGAATGGGCAAAAGGGTGATCATAGCTTCCAGCCGGGGTCGGCGAACGCGCTGCAAGGCGGCGCCGAGGACTACCTCCACGAAGCGGCTCTAGCGAATAACCCGCCTTCGGGAACGTTCTACGACTCGTGCAGCAACGGTACACGCATGGCAAGCCTTGGCGTGCATGAGCACTGGAACAACTCGACCAACAAACAGTACAGCCGCAACCTGGGAATGAGCGAGGGCATCGAACTGGTTGCCCACACGGCCACCTCAACGGTCGCAGCCGAGCCGCATCCGGGCCTGCGCATTAGTTCGGTCGTTTCCACAAACGAGTCGCACCAAATGGGCTTCCAGAACCTGACTCCCGGTCTCGAGTATGCCGTTCGGCGGAGCGCCTCGCTGCTTAGCAACGAATGGGACAGCGTGAACACGTTCACGGCGACTTCCGACGAGACATCCTGGTCGTACATTCCGAGCAATCACTGGGGCACGACGTTCTACAGGTTGAAATCGAACTGAAATTTCAACTCCAAGAGCCCCATATATCTTCTTGCTTAGACCGACGATGTCTCATTCCTGTTTCCCTTCCGGCCGCAGGCCGGTGGCCCGACCGGAACCGGAACCCGAACCCTGCACCTTGAACCCTCAGCTTGCACAAACCGGAGGTTTTGCAAGCCGTCTCTTTACGGGCGCATCCCCGTTTCACTGACCTGCGATCGCCCGCCGCTACCGCACCGGTC
>CAYOIT010000455.1:0-2327 GCA_964404035.1 uncultured Verrucomicrobiota bacterium
GATGGGAAGCAAGCGACGAGGATGCCGTCAAGGCGGTCGTCACCAATTATGCGGCGCCCAGCTTTCCTCTGGAGACCAACCACACCACGTTCGCGTCCGTGCTTTCCGATGTGACGGTGCATCTCGACGGCACGTCCTACGCGAACAACACGACATGGGTGGATTTCCTCGTGAAGCCGAAACGCTGGGAAGAGGAATCCGCACCGGCCGAGATACCGGCGGACACCCAGCTGGCTGTCTTCGTGGACACCAACGGGTGCCTGAACATCTTCCACTCCATCGTGGAAAATTATACCGTGGTCACCCAGGTCTGGTCGGTTATTGATGCCCCCGAGTTCAAGATTGACGTGGACGAGTGGGTCCGCATCTCGATGAACATGGACTACAGCTCGCCCGATCTGATTTCCTCCTATTTCCGTTTACTACTCAACGGAACGCCCGTTACCCATACGAATGCGCATTTCAACCCGGCCGGGGATGACTATCACCGCGAAGGCGACGCGGTCGACGGTGCACTCGGATCCTGGTTCGCCATGCTGAAGACCGACGCATCGCAGATCAACGCTATCAGCCTCCGCGGTACCGGCATGTTCGATGACATGGTCGTCAACGATACCGAACCCGCGGTCTCCAACATCTTCTACTACTCCATTGCCGCCGGCTTGAACACGGCAGGCAGCGGCACCATCGAGGCTCCCGGCAACGCCATCATCGGCGCCAGCTACGTCAAGGTCACGCCCGGCGTTGACCAGGCATTCACATGGACCAATGCCTACGGATTCATCTTCAGCAGCGTCACTATCGAACAGGACGGCATGACCAACACGTACACCTCGGCGGGGTACGCCTCTGGTTACACCTTCACCAACGTGCAGGCCAACGGCAGCGTCATCGTCAACTTCGCGGCTCTGCAGGCCTACACGATCCAGGCGTCCGCCGCCAATGGCTCGATAACCCCCTCCGGTGCTGTATCGGCATTCACGGGGGAAAGTCGCGCGTTCACATGGGCACCGACGTACGGATATGCGTTTACCAACGTCACCATCGGCGAAAACGGCGTAACCAATGTGCTCAGCACGGCGGAATACGCGTCGGGATACACCTTCAGCAACGTGAGCGCCAATGGCAGTGTTGCCGTCAACTTCGCTGCACGGCCTGCCGTCTTCATCGAGGCGTCGGCCATTGACGGCACGATCAGCCCGTCCGGAAGCGTCTCGACCCCGATCGGCGACCCGCGCACGTTCACGTGGACCCCGTCTTACGGATATGCCTTCAGCAGCGTGGTCATCGGCGAGAACGGCATAACCAACTCGTTCAGCTCGGCGGGATACGCGTCGGGATACACCTTCACCAACGTGCAGGTCGACGGCAGCGTTGCCGTCACCTTCACGGCGCTCCCGCGTTATGCAATTCAGGCATCGGCGGTCAACGGCACGACGGATCCGTCCGGAACCGTCTCGGACATCGTCCAGGGCGAAAGCCGGGTGTTCACATGGACGCCGACCGCCGGGTACCGGTTCCTTAACGTCGCCATCGGCGAGAACGGGGTGACCAATCTCCAGACCTCAGGATACGAGACGGGGTACACCTTCAACAACGTGACCAACAATGGCAGCGTCGTTGTCAACTTCGAGGAAATCCCAAGGACGCCCGGTCTGCGGCAGTGGCTCCTCGACACGGGTCTCGGACTCGGGTTTGATATGGATTCCAACGCGGATGCCAGGAAGGCATACATTTCCTCCACCGACCCCACGAACAGTGCGTTCCTCTTCGAGGTGACCTCGGTATGGCGGACCAACGGGACCAACTTCGTCCAGTGGCGGAGCATCTATGTGGATACCAACCTGCCGCCGTTCGGCATCGAGGCAGCCACCAATCTCGGCAAGCCGACGGTCTACACACAGGTTGGAGCGTACCCGCGTGTTGCCGGGGTGGGTGCTCAGATCATCACCAACAAGTGGTCACAGCCTGCTCCGGCCTACCCGGTGTACTACCGCGTGGTGGCCACCAACCATCCGGGCATCCTGTAATCCGAATAAACGAAAAGGCGGCGCGGATAACACCGCGCCGCCTTTTTTTTTCGCCCTCAGTTCAGGCCAGCAGTCCCGGTACCAGTTTCCCCTCCTCCAGGCGCAGGCACCGGTCACAGGAGGAGGCGATCGCCTCGTTGTGCGTCACCATCACCAGCGCGTGCCCGCGATCCCTCGTCAATGCGTACAGCAGCGCTAACACGGCTTCGCCGGTCTCACCGTCGAGATTGCCGGTCGGTTCGTCCGCCAGCACCACCGCCGGATCGTTGATCAGCGCCCTGGCAATCGCCACGCGCT
>CAYOIT010000456.1:0-2321 GCA_964404035.1 uncultured Verrucomicrobiota bacterium
TGGTCTGCATGCCCTGATCGTCGCCGAAGAAGATCATCTCCGGCTCCTTCTTCGAGGCCAGCAGCAAATCGACCTGACGCAGGTTGTACTCCAGGACGATGTCGATCAGTTGCTGCAGTTCTGGCGGCTCCTCGGCAAAATCCACCATCAGTTCCTCAAATCCCCGTAGATCGGCAAGGCGCAGATACATGAAGCCGTGGGGGAACCCGATATCCTTCACCGGCGCCTTGAGTGTGTGCACCATGTCCCGAGTCTTCAGCGGGTGCCCGGTGACAATGGCTTCCATGCCTTGGCACACATTGCTCCACACGCAGCCCCACGCATCCGTGTGTTCGCCTTCGGCATAGGTTCCGGCAACGGCGTCATAGTCGCGCGCCCCACTTTCCCGCCAGGCAAACAGGGAATCGTACTTTGCCACCAGGCGATCGAGCTCTTCGCGATAGCGCATCCAGGCCGCCGGCAGGATGCAGATGCTCACCGGTATGCGCCGGGGGTACTGGTAATTCATCGCCTTCAGATAATCGTCATTGGGCAGGTTCATGGCAGTATCTCGGAGGTCCTTTCTTGAAACACGCTAGTCGGTCAATGCGTTGATTTCCCTGTCTATGGCCTTGAAATCCAGGGGATAGACCCCGAATTCCTTCACGACGTTCACCATCTCGCGGAGGTTGGCGTCCGGCGTGTCACGCCCGCACTGGTCGCCGGTGGACAGGATGAAGCCGCCGTTACCGCCTGCCGCGCGAATGGCTTTCAAGCTCTCGCGGCGCACGTCCTTCACGCTTCCCTTGAGCATCACCTCCGTGGTGTGGAGGTTCCCCATCAGGCTCAGCTTCGGGCCGAACTGCGTCTTGATCTCCGCCAGATCGCAGTTGCCCATCGGCGGAATTTCCAGCGGGTTGATGGACGTCAGGTCCGTCTCCCGGGCGCACATCTCGATGAGTTCGCGCTCCGGGCCGCAGCAGTGAATCTGCGACACCATTCCGGCTTCCTTGCAGATCCGCGTGATGGCCTTGAGGGTGGGCAGCGTGAGTTCCCGGATCATATCCGGCGTGTTGAACACGAGCAGACCGGAACCGCCGGTCAGGATGAAGTCCGGCTTCACGGGGCCGGCAAGAATGCGCTTCAGGTGCGCCACCGCCTCCGCCCCGGCGCGCACACTCCACTCCCTCACCTCGTCAGGCTTGTCGTAGTAGTCATAGACGGAATAACCCTCTCCGGCCTCCGGGTTTCCCAGCTTTGGCGGGCTTACGGCAACTCCGAGCACTCCATGCTCGTCAAAGCGATCCAGAGCCTCCCGCAACAGGGCAAAGCCATACGCGTGAGGCTTCACGCCTTCGATGGGCTCCCAGCGGTCAGGCGCTCGTGCCAGACTGACCTTCTCCGCCAACACCGTGGTAGGCGGATCAAAGCGGGGATAGACCGTCACCCGGGGCGACCAGACCTTCGCCTGCCCTTTCCTTTGGGAATAGCCGCGCGTGACCAGCCGTTCGGCGCTGCGCTCGACAATGACGGTTTCGTTCCGCAGATCGGGGTCAGGTTGTGACACCGGCGCGGCGGGATCGGGCACCCAGAATCCATCCAGGCTGGGCAGCCACCCGTCGATCCCGAAGTACTTCGCCGCATCGATGTACGCCTGCCACAGCGGCGGGTCCTGGTACAGATAGATGTCCCAGAAGTCCTTGCCGGTCAGCCGGCACGGGATCATGTTCGAGATGTCCGGCGCGGCCGGGATCCGGTCAGGAGTGCCGTTGCGCATCGCCGTCAACATACGTTGTCGTGAGGTCATGAATCCACACTGCTTCCTTGCACCTGAATGACGGCGCACTCGTGTCGATCGAGTTTCAGTTCCACGGCGGCGCCGGAGTCGGACCGTGCCAGTGGAAGGCGATGCGTCGATCCATCCTGGCGATGCAGGGTAACATACTTTCGGGACGCACCGCCCAAGACCGTTTCATCCAGAATCAGTTTCACATGACCTCCGCCCTTATCGGCTTCGGTGCTGCCCTCGCCCAGCACGATGCCGCAGGTCTTCCCGGATCGATAGGATTGATAGCGGTAGGCATGCACAGCCGCTTGGGTTTCAAGGGTGAACCCGGTATTATCCATAAAGCGGGCGTCCACCGTGAAACTCGCCGTCTTCTTGCGCAGGGCCGCCAACTGCTTGATCCGGGCCGCGAAGTCCGGGACATCCGGCAGCGCCAACTCGAAACCGCGCACATTGACGTTCAGCAGGAACCCCATGGCAAACGCCCGCCCGACCTCGTGATCATGCTCGAAGGCATCGATCGTCCACGACTGGATCGATTCCGGCAGCACGTAGC
>CAYOIT010000457.1:0-2312 GCA_964404035.1 uncultured Verrucomicrobiota bacterium
GCTGGCTCAAACCGCCTCCGCCGTCAGCGCGACCGGCGGCAATTCCCCCAACCTGGTGGGCGGCTACTTGGTTCACACGTTTACCAACGACGGCACCTTCACGGTCAGCGGGGGAGGATTTGTCGAAGTGCTGGTGGTGGCGGGTGGCGGCAGCGGCGGCGGGTCTACCTACCACGGCGGCGGTGGCGGCGCCGGCGGATTGATTTACAGCAATGCGTATCCGGTATCCGCCGGCAGCATCAGCGTGACCGTTGGCGCTGGCGGCACTGTTCCCGGTGACGATCGGCCAGGCAATAATGGGAGCAATTCGATATTCGGCACGTTGACAGCCAACGGTGGCGGCGGCGGCAGTGTCTCTTATTCAAGCTATGGTAGTCATGGAAAGGACGGAGGATCAGGTGGTGGCGGCGGTCGGAACTACCCCAATCCGGGGAATGCAGTGCCGTCTGATCAAGGCCACGCCGGCGGTAGCGGCGCCGGAGAGACTGCCAACTTTGGTTCTGGCGGCGGCGGCGGCGCGGGAAGCGTTGGTACGAATGGCACTGGCAGCGTCGGCGGTAACGGCGGTGCGGGGCTTGAGTTTGCGCAGTTCAGCGCGGTCGCGGGTTCGCCGGCGGGCTGGTTTGCCGGCGGCGGCGGCGGTGGTATTTATAATAGTACAACAGGCGGTTCTGGGGGGGCTGGCGGAGGCGGGCAAGGGGGGGGGCTTTCGACCCCTGTCACATCAGGGAAGGACAATACGGGTGGTGGCGGTGGCGGGGCGCTATCTCATGCCGCCAATGCGGCCGGCACCGGTGGTTCCGGAATTGTGATTGTGCGATATGCCGGAAACGTGCCGCCCATCATCGAAAACCGTCCCGCGACCAACGTGACGTCCTCATCGGCATGGCTGAACGGCATCATTATCGCCACCAACGGATCGCTCGTGACGGTCGCCACCGTGTATTGGGGCGAAAGTGATGGAGGCAGTCCTGCGAACGGGTTGTGGACGCATACCAATACGATGTCGGGCCCCTGGCTCGCGGGCGCCACGGTCTCGTATCAGGCGACTGCACTCACCCAGAACACGGTCTATTATTTCCGTTACACGGCTGAAAACTTAAGCGGCATCGGAGAGACCATCAGTTCGGAATATTTGCTGCCGGGAAATGTGACGGTCACGAGCCCGGATTCCTCAGCCGCCGAGAAGCCCGGCGAAATCGGGACGTTCCTGATTTCCCGTCCTTCGGGCGTGACCAGCGGAAACCTGACGGTTTACTTTACCCTGAGCGGAACGGCGGGCAATGGAAGCGATTACGCCGCCTTGAGCAGCAGCACCGTTATCCCGGACGGGTCGTCCAATGTCACCATTACCGTGACGCCGATCATCGACGTGATCGCGGATCCCGACGAGACGGTCACGCTCACCCTTAATTCCGGCCCTTATGTGATTGACTCCCCTAGCGATGCGACGGTGACGATCGTCGACGCCTTTGCGTTCAGTCAAACCGAGGCCAACACCTGGACCGGCGAAGGCGATTGGACCAGCAATACCAACTGGAGCCTGAACCGGATTCCGGTTGACGGCGACGCGGTGACCATCAACGGGTCGGTGGTGCTGAGCGCCACCCCGCCGGTGCTCTCGTCACTCGATGTGTTGAACGGCGGAACGCTGATAATCAGTAATGGGACGATTCAGGTGCTCGCGGAAGACGTGACGGTGGAGGGCATCATCACCCACATACCGAACAGCGACGTCGATGGCTCGGATGGCTGGACATCCGATTCGCGAGTCGACTTGATGTGCGCCACTCTGGTTGTGGCCACCAATGGCGCGATCCATGCGGACTCGAAAGGGTATGGCGGGGGTCCCCAAGTTGCCGACACCTACGGCTATGGACCGGGCCGCGGCAGATGCCTGTGGACCTCCTTCGGCTGCGGCGGTGGATATGGCGGCAAAGGCGGTTCTGTTTACCAAGGTTACGATTCCGCTTACATCGGCATGCCTTATGGCTCGGTCGAAATGCCGATCGATCCGGGCAGCGGCGGAGGTGGCGGCACTTACGGCACCGGCGGCGCGGGTGGCGGGTCCATCCAAATCACGGCAGGCGATGCCGTGACGGTGAACGGGGCCATCACTGCGAACGGCAACAACGGTCCCTCCAGCGGCGGCTCGGGTGGGGGCATCTACATTGTCTGCCGCACATTCGGCGGCACCAACGGGTTGATCTCAGCAAAGGGCGGAAACGCGTCGCAAAACAACTCGGCCGGCGGCGGCGGCCGCATCGCGGTGGTCGTCAATGGCGCTGCGCAGGACGCCGCGCCACGGCATA
>CAYOIT010000458.1:0-2312 GCA_964404035.1 uncultured Verrucomicrobiota bacterium
GGCTGAGCAACGGCGGCGAACTGACGCTGGCCGGCGTGCTGCGGGTGCAGGGCAATAGCATCGGGCCCACGGGGATCGAGAATCGCGGCACGCTGACGATTCGTGGCAAGCAAGTGGTGCTGGAATGCATGAAGAGCTCTAACGAGGCGATCAGATTCTCAACTCCGTCATGTCTCCTCAATCACCCCGGCGGTCTTCTGCAGGGGTCAGGAAAGCTGACCTATATCAACAGCACAAAGAGTAACGACGGGCGCTATATGCAAATAACCAATCTGGGCACCATTGCGCCGGGAGAACGCGCGGCAGATCAAACGCCGGAGTCGTTCGGCGCTCTTGCCCTGCAGAACGCGAATGTCTATTTCGGCGCCTTCACGATCCCCCCAAGGCGGCCGGGAACGCTACCGAATGAGCCGTCGCCGTTGCCGATCGCTGCCACACCGCCGCAGCCCGGCATCCTGCGGATCCGCATTGGAGGCCCACCGACTGCTCCTGACCAATTTGATACGCTGACGATTGCCGGGGCCGGGGTCGATTTTCCCCGTCAACTGTATCAGGGTCAATTGCTGTTGGTCAAAGGCAATGGCAACACACTCAACGTGGTTCCCATCGCCGGCTTCACTCCGCACGGAACCTATCGGATCGTCACTGCAGTTTCGGTGGTCGGCACGTTCGACACGCTCCAGTACAACGGCACGACGCAGGTACCCTATATCGTCAACTACTTGCCCGACGGCATTGAATTGGTTTTCCCTGGAGAAAAATCATGAACACGGCCCCAACAGTAACCAAAAGAATGCATACGTACATCCCCTCGCACCGCCATTTCCCGACCCGGCTTGTCCTGGGCGCGCTCCTCCTTTGGCTCATGTCGTCTCAGCCGGGTTGGACGATGGACCTGACCGGCGGGCTGATGTATGCCGTTCCCGCCCCGAACGGGACCCCTTCCCTCGACGGCACCGACACGGGCTGGGACTTAACCGCAGTGGAAGCGATGTGGTCCGATCCGCAAACCGCCAAGCTGATGCACGCCAAGTATGCCCTGAACTACGACGAGAAGAATCTCTACGTCTATGCCCGAATCAGCCTCCCGAACCGCAAGCTGGCCAATCCCAACAGCCCCACTGATTCCTACTATGCTGGCGACATGCTCGAATTTCGCGTGTGCTCCGATCCCTCCACGCCAACGCCTCTCAATCGCAAGGACCCGGCCACGCTCAATTCCAACCGGATCTGCCACCTGTCGTTTTGGAAGGACACAGCGACCGGCCAGACCTATTTTGCTATCGTCTACGGCGATATTGCCAATTCACAGGGCAACGCGCTCAATCCGCCCGGCGCCAAGGTCGCGATTACCGAAGGCGCCGCCGACTACGTTGTCCAAGCCATCGTTCCCTGGTCGGCCCTGAATGTCCCGGGCGGAAAAAATCCGTTCGCACCCGGTTCCCGCATGACGGGGATCTGGGCTATGCACTGGGGTTCCAACCAGAGCGACCAGTATCCTGCCCTCTACACACAAAATCCTGGTGGCGCCGCCTATAACTCCTGGGACAAGTGGGGTCTGGTCGAGTTCAGCCCAACCGGCAACCTCAAGTCTCGCCACCCGACCATGGAGGCAATCCTATCTGACCTCGCCCACGCTGCCCCCGTCGGCATACCCATCACGATTGAAGTGCCCAGTGCCGGAAAGCTCTTGCTGGCGGGTCTGTTGCGCGTGCAGGGAAGTTTTAATGGAATCACCGGGATCGTGAACAGCGGCACGCTGACCATCCGCGGAGAGCAAGTCGTAATGGAACGTTTGCCCGGCAGATCCGTTCTGGCAGGCTGGTACGGAGCGACCATAAATTCCTCGCAGATACTCAATCAACCCGGCGGCCTGGTGCAGGGGGTGGGCACCTTCACATACACCAACAGCACGGAGAATCCGGAAGGCCGCTACCTGCGGTTGGTCAACCTGGGCAGTATTTCTCCCGGGGGGGACCAGCCCGGCCAGTTGACCCTGGCGAATGTGAACGTGCAATTTGGCGAGGAAGACATCCAGCCCACCGCAGATAAAAAAACTCCTTCGGTGAAAGAACCCGGCCTGCTCCGCGTCCAAATCCTTGGCCCCGCGAAATACAGCTCACTGCGAGTGACCGGAGCCGGTGACACTGGCCGGTTCGACCTCGCCGACGGTGTGGCCAACACGCTCGACGTGGTGACGCCCGACGGCGTCCTTCCGCATGGCACATACCGGATCGTCACCGCCGCCGCGGTCAAAGGCACGTTTGCGACCTTGCAATACAACGGGAAGGCGCCTGTTCCCTACACCGTGC
>CAYOIT010000459.1:0-2292 GCA_964404035.1 uncultured Verrucomicrobiota bacterium
ATGACGACATCGATAATCAGCCCTGTTTACAGGGGTTTTAAACCGGACAGTAGTGGTACCGGATATTTGGGCAATCGTAACGGCAAGGAACTCGACCGTATTGCTGATCGTCTGCACCGTTCCCTGGTTATCGAAGACACTCGTGTTGGCATCCCCCCCCTTGACGGATAGTTTAGGCCAACCCGTCGGAGGCGCGAGTGTTTTGAAGACGCCGCCGGACACGTTCGAGAAGGTCGTATTGGATGCAATGGTCAACCCCGACCCGCCATAGGTGCCTGAATCCGAGCAGCGGATCACCATGGAGCCCTCGTTCACGAAAGCCACGCCGCCCGTGCGGTTGGTCACCGTCAGACCGTAATAGGCCGCGCCGGCCGCCGGACCGATGTAGAGGAGTCCCTGATTGATCAGCCGGCCGGTTGTGTCGCAGGCAAGGGTCGCGCCGTTCCCAGAGGCGAACAGATTCGTGCCCTGAAGCGTCAGGGTGTGACTGCTCGTGTCAAGGGTGCCGGCATAGTGCGTGACCCCTTGGCCAAAATTCCAGGTCGTATCAGTGCCCAGGATTAGCTTGCTGGTCGTGATATTTGCGGACGAATACAAGTTCCTCCCGATGGCAAGGCTTCCTGCAACCGACACGCTGGCTGGAAATGACACGGTCATGTTAACGTTGGCGAAACTCAGGGAGGCATCGGTGCCGATGTCTAATGAGGCAATCTTCACCTGGCCGGTGAGCGTGTTTGCGGAGCCACCAGGATAGTAGTAACCCAGCCCGAATTCCGTGGCGGCGTTGGTAATCACAATGTTCACGCCTTTCAAGGTGGCGCCGTCAAAGGTGGTGAACGTTGCGCCCGGTGCCGTGGCACCGATGTACCCTCTCGCCGTGGCGACAATCGTTCCGTCGTTGATGAACAGAGTCGACGTCGCGTCGATAGCGACAGAACTTATGATACTTGCAAACGACTGTGTGCCCTGGTTCTCGAAGGTCACACCATTCGTGAGATAGAGCGGCCCGGCCCACGCGGTACTGTGGACCACTTTCCCGAGATTGACGAACCGTTCGCCGCCCCCGCTGCCACGCAGGTAGTAGTTGGCACCGGTGCCGATCGTAAAGGTATCCTTGGCGTTATGCGTTAAGATGGCCCCGTTCGTGAGGGCCAGTATACTATTGGCCAGCGACCACGTACTGGCGCTCGATCCCGAAGTCGCGCCGAACTGCTGGTTGTTGGTAACGGTGATGGTGCCGGCGCCGGACAGGCCTATAGTGTCGCCGCTGCCGGGGTAATTGAGGTTCGCCGTCCAACTACCCGGTACGTCCCAGTAGCCACCCCCCGCCGAGTTGATGAAGCTACCCGCGTTCGCTCCCGCGGCGATGAAAAACACGATGCCCAACAAGAACAACATTTTCCTGTTCATACGCTACTCCCCTTTCTTCGTTCACTTCCGCTCTGCGTCGTCTTCGCCATCTTCTGGAGGGCGCGAATCCCTTCGCGCCGCTCTTTCGTCAACCTATTGGCCGCGGCGGCAAAGGATTGCCACTGCGCTGCGCTCCGTTGCCGACTGCCGTCGGCCTGTCTCGCTTCGCTCGGCTGCCGCCCTCCAGGTGCTTCGCTCCACTGCTCACTGCCTACTGCCCGCTACGGCGCGAAAGGATTCTGTCCACTGTCTACTTGTCCACTGTCTACTGTTGCCCACCGTTCACTGCCCCCCGCCCACCCTCACCGTCGACGCCCTGGCCACCAGCACCGGCCGAATGAACTGTCTCCGAACCGCCTTCCCTTCCCCCTTGCCCGCCAACACGGCTTCCACCGCTGCGGCGATGGCCTGGGCGATCGCGGGCGGATGGAGCGACAGCGTCGTCAGGGGCAAGGCGGCGTTGGCGGCCCAGGGAGTGTCGTTACAGCCGATGACGGAGATATCCTCCGGCACGCGCAAGCCGGCCCGCTGGAACTTGTAGATATGATCCAGCGCCTGGTGATCGTTGATCGTCCACCACGCCGTGCAGCGGTTGCGCTTGGCAAAGGCAGGCACGCCTTCATCCGAGTTCTGGCTGTACTGGTAAGGGAAACACTCCGCCCCGACCAACGCCAGCATCTCCTCGATGGCGCTCGTGTGCCGCTCCGATGTTGTGCCGTCGGCCTCTTTCCCGCCCGCCACCACCCCGATGCGCCGGTGGCCCAGCTTGAGCAGATGATCGGCCACCAGGCGCGCCGCCGCGAGCGGATCGGGCAGGATCGTCACGCTGTCCGGCAGGAGCACGTTATCCTCGAACTGGAACCCCACCCGCGCCCGGAACCG
>CAYOIT010000460.1:0-1303 GCA_964404035.1 uncultured Verrucomicrobiota bacterium
CCCGAGCATAACCCATTGTCACTTCAACATTTCTCGACGATAAGCGTCGAGAGTTCTTCGGGGGGCGGAGACTAAATTTTTAAACGTGCGTGGTGGCCGGTTAATAGGGGCGCAGCTTTTCATCTGGCATTCTGTTTTACTTTATGAGCTGGACCTGTATTTGCGACCATCAACGGTAAAACGCAAGAACCTGATTTGGGGAAGGCGACGAAAGGCGGGGAGGGGTCGCGTAACATACAAGGAGATTGGCGATGAGAGAGTTTCGGATCGTGCTCTGTTCGGCGGCAGCGATGAGTTTGCTGGTGGGAAGCCGGACGCTGGCCGGGAGTCTCGACCCGTCGGATGCGCCGGGGCCGACGATGCATACGCTGGAGGAAATCTACCAGAAGGTGCAGAATCTGGCGCCCCAGACGCTTCAAACCTTTTCGGACGCCACGGCCGTTGTGCAGGCAGGCTACTACGCACCGACGAACCTGACGCAGGCGGATGCGGATTTTTCCTCCACGAACATCAGGGCCGGCGTCATCCTCTTCGGTGTTGCCGGTGATTCCAATGTGGTTAACACCAGCAGCGGCGATGCCACAACGAACGACATCTTGATCGGCAAGAAGGCGTGGGCGGACGGCACCCTGGTCACGGGATCGCGATATCCGACCGCCGTGCTGAAGACGGGGCAGACGAACTCGTATGTGGCGAATGACGACGGAGCCTACCAGAAGGGCGTGGCCTTGCCGGGTCTGCGGTTTACCGTGGGCGTATCGGGCGACGCGACGAACTGCGTGACGGACAACTTGACCGGCCTGATCTGGGCGCAAAATGCGAACATGGGCGGGCTGATGACCTGGGCGGCCGCGATTACGTATTGCGAGGGTCTGAATTATGGCGGGCAAACCGACTGGCGGCTGCCGAACGTATACGAGATGCAGAGCCTGATTGACATTGGGCGCTATGGCCCCGCACTGCCTTTGGGGCATCCGTTTTCAGGCGTCTCGGCGGCCTACTACTGGGCATCCTCGACGTATATGAACAATTCGAACCAGGCGTGGGTCGTGCACGTGCAGCATGGCTACATGGCCAGTGACACGAAGACGCTCACGCACTATGTGTGGCCCGTCCGCAGTGGGCAATGACGATATGGATGAGGGCTGAACGATGAAGGAAGAACCAACCAGACCGCTCTGCGTCCCTTTTTGTTTATGTCTGTTGGCAATCCGTGCATGGGCAATGACGGGTATTGCCTCGACCGACAAGCACGCCTGGGCCGAGAATGCCGGCTGGGCCAATGCCGCGCCGGCCAACGGCG
>CAYOIT010000460.1:1313-2288 GCA_964404035.1 uncultured Verrucomicrobiota bacterium
GTGCACTTCGACGGCGCCACCGGCTACCTGACGGGATATGCCTGGGGCGAGAACATCGGATGGATCAACCTGGGCGACAGCACGGGGGGGCCGTACGCCAATACCAGCGGCACGGACTGGGGCGTGAACCTGGACGCGGCGGGCACCCTTATGGGTTATGCCTGGTGCGAGAACGCGGGCTGGCTCAAGTTCAACCCGTCTAATCGTGTTGTAACGGTTGACATGGCTACCGGCCGTTTCAACGGCGATGCATGGGGCGAGAACATCGGCTGGGTCCGCTTCAAGGGCACGTCTCCGGATTACAACGTCCGCACGCTGGCCTTTGACACGCAACCGCAAGGCACGCCCAACTGGTGGCTGGCCTACTATGCGGTGACCGAAAGCTACGACACGGGCGACGGTGTGCCGGCATACAGGAAATACGTCATGGACGCCGACCCGAAAGTCGAGGGGGATTACTTGCGCATCACGGCGATCTCCAACAGCTCGCCTGCAACTGTGACGTTCTCCTCATCCGCGCGCCGCTACTACACGTTACAGCGCTGCGACGACCTGACGGCCGGCAACTGGACGAATGTCGTGACCCAGATCCGCATCCTCGGGACGGCCGGCTTCACCTCCTTGCGGGATGCGGCCTCCACTAACCGGCAGTTCTACAGGGTCGAAGTCCAGGTAACGCCGTAGAGACAGCGATTGCGACAAGAAAAGTCCAACACGAGCCATTCGATCTGGTGGAAGGGAACCCTGGCCGATTATGCCCGTGACCACGCGCGGCTGATCATGGTCCAGACGAATTGGCTGGGTTCGCCCTGACATTTCTCGACGATAAGCGTCGAGAGCCGCTAAGTTGCAGATCTTCCTTCGAGTGGGGGGTGGCGACTTGAGAAAGCTTCCGGCTTTAGAAAGACGTCCGTCGCCGCTTACAGCCTGATTTTTGACCCCAAAAACCGCTTGTAAGCTCTGTTTTTCGCAGAA
>CAYOIT010000461.1:0-2279 GCA_964404035.1 uncultured Verrucomicrobiota bacterium
GGCGGAGCGTCCCGACGGGCTTATCGTGAGCGACGACAACCTGCTGACGGCCGCGAGCGAGGGGCTGATCGCCGCCGGGGTCCGCGTGCCGGAAGACGTCAGCGTGGTGGCGATCGCCAACTTCCCCAACCTGGTGCCCGCCGCCGTGCCGGTGACGCGCATCGGCTTCGACATTCCCGCCCTGTTGGACCTGCTGGTCGAGCGCCTGGAGCAGGTGCGCCGCGGCGAAACGCCGCCCGAGAACACGCTCGTGCCCGCGGTGGTGGAAGGGGTTGAGAAAGCGTTGTCGTAAGCGTTGGCGTAAGCCTTGTCGACATAGCCATGCCAAGGCGCAAGACGAAGGAGGTCATGGGGATGAAGACGAACGCTGAAAAGGAGGTCAGGAGCATGAAGAGGATCATCGCGGGAATGATGAAGAAGGGGAGGGATCAAATGACAGGAAGCTCAATGATCGTACGGGCGGGCAGTGTGCTGGTGATGCTGTTGCAGGCCGGATGGCTGCACGCGGCAACCACATGGTACGTCACTCCGGGCGGAAGCGGCGCGCAAGACGGATCGAACTGGGGCAACGGTTTCGCCACCATCTCCAATGCGGTTGCCGTTGCATCGGACGGCGACGAGATTCTGGTCTCCAACGGTGTCTATACGGTCATGGCGCAGACGGTGATCGCCAAGGGGGTGACGGTGCGCGGGCTGGACCGGGACACGACCATCATCAAGCGCTCGGTATCGGGCGACACCGCGCCGAAGCACCGTATTTTCCGCGTCAATCATGCCAATGCGGTGCTGGAATCGCTGACCGTCCGCGACGGCCATACGGTGAACTCCGACCCGGGCGATGCCAATGTGGGCGGCGGGATCCGGCTGGACGCCGGGCGGGTGAACGACTGCAAGGTCACGGGCTGCTACAGCCCGCGCGACTACTACGGCATCGGGATGTACATTACCAACGGCGTGGCCAGCAACTGCTGGCTTGTCGCCAACTCGGGCCACGGGTACTTCGAGGGGGGCGGGGGCGCCTATGTCGGGAAGGGCGGCCTGCTGACACACAGCGTGATCGCGTCGAACACGACGGGCAATGGGGCTGGTGTATATGTGAATGAAGGAACCGTGCGCCGGTGCTCCATCTTCAAGAACACGAATGCCCAAAGGCATGGGGCGGGCGCCTATATCAAAAACGGCGGCCTGGTCGAGTTCTGCGTGATTACGAACAACAGCATCGACCTGGTCGTGACACCCTTCCACGGTGGCGGCGTGTACATGGTAGGCGCGGCCAGCAAGTTGCGCAACTGCCTGGTGACCGGCAACGTGGCGCCGAACAACGGCGGCGGGGTCTATATGACGGGCGGCCTGGTCGAAAGCTGCACCGTGGCCGATAACGTCGCCTATGCGGATGGGGGCGGCATCTGGGCCTCGGGCGGCACGAACCTCAACACGATCAGCTACTTCAACACGGCTGGCGGCTCCGGCGCCAACCGCCTGCTCAGCGGCACAGCCGCCATGACGTGGTCCTGCACCACGCCCGCGGTGACGGGAGAGGGCAACAAGTCCGACGATCCGCAGTTCACGGCGCGTGCGTCGCGCGATTACACGTTGCTGATCGGATCGCCCGCCATCAACGCCGGCAGCAGCCAGGTTTGGATGACGGCCGCAAGCGATCTTGCCGGCAGCAACCGCATCCAGGGCGCAACCGTGGACATGGGCGCCTACGAAAGCAGGGATGCTTTCACGTGCGGGTTCACGGCGGTCCCTACCACGGGCCTCGAACCGCTGCTGGTGCGGCTCACGGCAACCGTCGTTAGCGGCGCCGACACCAACAGCCTGCACTATCTGTGGGACATCGACAACGACGGATCCTGGAACTATCAGGGCGTGGGGCTTTCAGTGGTGGACCATACCTTCCCGGCCGGGGTCTACAACGTGCGGCTGGTCGTGAGTAATTCCTTAGATTCGAGCACGGCGCAGCAACTGCGATCCGGCTACATCCGCGTCTCGCCCTCGACAGTGTACGTAGCGACGAACGGGACGGGCCAGGTTCCCTATGCGAACTGGCAGACGGCGGCAACGAACCTGAGCGATGCCCTTTCACTGGCGGCGGACGGGGTTACGCTCCTGGTCAGCAACGGTACCTATACGGTCATGGCGCAGACGGTGATCGACAAGGGCGTGACGATACGCGGGCTGGGCCGGGACACGACCATCATCAAGCGCTCGGTATCGGGCAACACCGCGCCGAAGCACCGTATTTTCCGCGTCAATCATGCCAATGCGGTGCTGGA
>CAYOIT010000462.1:0-2256 GCA_964404035.1 uncultured Verrucomicrobiota bacterium
CGGGCTGTCTTCATTGGGGAAGATCGGCGTCACCCGGAGGAGCGGGTGCTGGCGCTCGAAGGCGGTTAGAGCGGCGCGCCAAGCCAGAATGTGCTCGGGATGGCTGTCCATCACGTAGAGGCTGAGCGTGGTCTTGCGGCGGCGGGAATAGAACACGTGGGTCATTTCATCCGCGGCATCGAACACCGGTTGAGCGTCAGCCT
This sequence comes from uncultured Verrucomicrobiota bacterium, assembly GCA_964404035.1. Lineage (GTDB taxonomy): Bacteria > Verrucomicrobiota > Kiritimatiellia > CAIKKV01 > CAITUY01 > CAMBRF01. The sequence goes on from CAYOIT010000462.1 coordinate 204, forward strand.
CGGCCGTGAGGTCCGGGACGGGGGAGTCGAATCGCGCGGTCACGAAGTAACCTTTTCGGGGGAGTGAACAGATGACGCCCTCCCTGACGAGCGCGGTCATGGCGAAGGCGGCGGTCTGGTGGCTTACCCCGTAGCGATCACGCAAGGCGCTGACCGAAAGCAGTTTGTCGCCGGGCTTGAGCCGCCCGTCGGCGACCTGTGCGCGAATATCGGCCATGATGGTCTCGCGCTTTCCCTGGCGCGCAAACACGGACTCCGATTCACCCATGGAACCAGTACGGAGCGTGGCCGGGTCGACAGTGGATGGACCCTTATTTTCTTGTTCGATTTCTTTTTCGCTCGACATACTGTTATGATTCTATAATTCTACTGTGATGGTCAAGGGGAATTTTCAGAATTTATCTGTGACACACGGCCTTATGGAGACTGACATGTGCATGACAAATCTGTACCGAGCAACGGTGTTGGGACTGACGGTGGGGCTGCTGGCGTGCGGGGCGCAGGCGGCAAAGCTCGATTCGTCGAAGTGGACGGTGATGGAGGTTGCCACGGGTAGGAATGTTGCACAGGGTGTATCAGACAACAATCTAGAGACATCCTGGACCGGGACTGAGAGCGGGGGACTGACGATTGACCTGGGCCGCGAGACGATGGTGCATCGCGTCTACCTGACGCCAGGTGCGGATACCAACGCCTTGATCCGGTCGGTGCGGATTGCCTTCATGACCAAGCCGGACGAGACCAACGCGCCGGCCAGGCGCTATATCAGGCCGACGTGCGAGGCCTGGAAGGTGATGGAGGAACGATGGAAGGCGGTGCGGGGCGGCACCAATGACTTCCTGCCGGTACAAGGCGGGTCATTCTTCTATAAGGCGGGTCCGCCGAAAACGGACGTGAACCTGAAGTTCAGCCCGCTGAAGGCGCGGTATCTGCGGATTGAAGGCCCGTCACGGATTGCGGAACTCGAGATTTATGGCAGTTCCGAGCCGGCCGCCTTCGAAAAGAAGGATGCCGTGGTGCTGGCCGCGGGAGCGCCGGAGTTGCTGAGAGTGGCCGCCGAGGATCTGCGTTACTACGTCGGTGAATTGACGGGCAGACCCTTGCCGATCATCTCGCCGGCACAGGAATCCGAATACCCGGGTACGCTTTACCGGGTCGAGGATCTGAAGAGCCTGGCCCCTGACTATTCCACGATGCTGGAAAATCTCAAGTCCGGCAGACTTCCCACCGGCGGACCGCTGCCGGAGACCGTCGTGTCCCTCCACACGATGAGGCTTCCGGACGGCGTGAATGTCGAGCGCGAGGGCAGGGCGGTGGTGTTTCGCGCCTGGCCCTACCGCAATGTTTTCTACAGCGTGGGCGAGTTCCTGCGCCGCCAAGGCGTCGTCTGGACCTATCCCGACGACCACGGCGACTACGTCCCGGCCGGCAAGGGTATCGATTTGGATATCCTTCCTTTGAAGTACCGGCCGTCCGCCGACTTGCGCAACGCCATGTTTTCGGTGAATGACGGGCATCTGTATCCCTACACGGACGCCTTCCTTTTCTGGGCACGTAGCGGCTACGGGACCTCCGGTCAACTGCTGGACGGATTCCTGAACCAGCAGAACGAGGTCCCGCCGATCCCGGCGGCGCAGATGAGCAAGAAAGAGCACGTGCGGCCCGAGCACGTGGAAGGCGGATTCGATGCGTTTCCTCATAATTTCAGCGGCGTCCTGCCAGACAGGATTCTGGAGCAGCATCCCGACTGGTGCGGGATGACCGAGGACGGCAAACGGCTCCCTCCGAATAGGGGCGGGCCGTCCACCTTCTGCCTGAGCAGCACAGGGGCAATCCAGTTTGTGGCAGACAAAATCGTCGATTGGGCGGGGTCCAACCGAAGCAGCCACGTCAAGTTCAACCTGCTGCCGATGGACGGCTGTAGATACTGTCAGTGCCAGGACTGCAAGGAGCTGTACCAACCCTATGAGCGTCCCGACCTTCCCTGGGTGCCGGGCATGAACTATATGGTTTCCGACGCCTATTACCACTTTGTGGCGGAGGTGGCGAAGCG
>CAYOIT010000463.1:0-2212 GCA_964404035.1 uncultured Verrucomicrobiota bacterium
GTGTGCCGGGTTGCGCAGAGCGCGGCCGCCACGCCCGCAGCCTGGCCGGTGGCTGCAGCGGTTCCGGTCACGCGATAGCTCGAATGCGCGATGAAATCGCCGCTGATGCACCGCCCGCCCATCAGCAAATTGGATACATCCCGGGCTATCAGCGCGCGCATGGGGATATCGTAGGGCTGCATGGTCGCGCCACGGGCCGAGACATCCTGCCCCTGGCTTGCTGCGCCATTGGTGCTGTGGATATCGATTCCGAAATGCACGTTGCAGACCGCATCCTCCTGAACGCGTCCGGCGGCCAGGTCTGCCTGGGTCACGGTGTAGAGGCCGTGAATTCGACGACCTTCGCGGACGCCGATGTGCTCGCACGTCGCAACCAATTGCAGACGGGACCAGACCCCGCCAAGTTTCTGCAGGGCCTTGACCACGTGATGGACCTCGGCCCGTCCCTGTACGGTGGCCCGCGTCACGTCGGCCGCGTCGATGGCGGAAACGCCATACTCGTGGTTGACCATCAGCGCCATCAGATTGCCCCGGACCTGGAACAGCTTGGTCTGGCTGTAGGATGGCTCAATCCCCGCTCGCTGAATCTCCGACCGGAATGCTTGTACGGCCTTGTAATTGACCGTCTTGTGCAGGTGTTGTTCGCCGCCCTCCCAGAAGCAGATGAAAGGGGATGTTGCGTGCAGGTCACCGACCGCAACCAGCGCCATATAGGTCATGGGCTGGCAGGTTCCGGACGCATCCTTACCGAGGTCGTAGCCGCACCCGGCCAGCGCCGCCAGGTCGCCGTCGCCCGTCGCATCGACAAACGCTTTCGCCCGCCAGGCTTGCGCTCCCGACTTGGACTCGGTGATCACGACATCGATGGCGCCGTCCACCAGGACACAGTCCCGGACGCGCGTGTGAAGCTGGAACCTGACGTTTGCCGCTACGCACATCTCTTCCAGGAGCAGCTTCATTTCCTCGATGTCGTACGTGTACATGTTGGGGTCGTGACCGGCAATGCGGGCATCACGTTGGCCCAGGCGTCCGGTGATCTCTCGCGGGATGCCAGGCTGATTCATCTCGAACATCCAAGTCAGCAGACCTGCGGTCCAGACGCCCCCCAGACAGCCGTTCGCCTCGATCAGACAGACGCTTGCGCCGGAGCGGCCGGCAGACACTGCCGCGGCAATTCCCGCGGGGCCACCACCGACCACGATCACATCGACCTCGGCCACGACCGGCACCCGTCTTTCGGCCTCAGTGACATACTTTTCTGGTTGCATAGTTTTTCTCATGTCTTCCCCGTTGCCAGACAGGCCCGCGCCGGAGAGCAGACTGGGGACGGCGTGAACGCGTTTGTGAACCGGATGCCGTGCTTGCAGAGCCGATCCAGATTCGGGGTGCGAACCGGCGACTCGGGATTGCATCCCAGCCAATCCGGGCGATGTTGGTCTGGAAAAAAGAAAAGGATATTTGGCTGTTTTGCCAGCAGTTCATCCGCATGCTCGCCATGGATCGAAAGCTCAATATGGGGCATTTTCACGAGAACCAACATAGTACACCTCAATGACGATTTCCTTCTTCCGCCAGGTCCAACAAGCCACATACCGATAGCTCAGATGGCAATGGTAGAGCGGCGTGCGGCCACTCAACGTATCCAGGACCATGGCCTGAACCACGAGTCCGGGACGCAGGGCCATCCCGGTCGGAACCATCCGGTCGACAAGCCCGGCCAGGCCAAGACGGCGGCAGTAGGCCGCAGCCACCGGCAGATGCCCGTGATTGAAGATGTCCGCGCGGGCCATCAACTCGAGGCGGGAAGCCAGCGAGTCACCCACGTTCATGCGCGTCCTCCTTCATCAGCTTCAAGTTCAGCCGGGTGATCTCGTCCACGATCTCCCGCAGCCTGTGGTGTTGGGCGAGGCCTTCTTGCGCCGTTTCCACCTGCGAGTTCGTGATGTACTTCTGGCGCTGGCGGCCAGCCTCGTTGACCACCAGATAGCGCCGCGGCCCGTGGCGTTCCCCGCGATGGCATGCGCATCCCGCCCGTGAACAGACCGAGTAGCGCTCCACCCAGGAACCGTGCAGGAGTTGCGACAGCGTACCGAGTTCGGCGAGCAATCCGGCTCGCATCCGCAGGAGCTTGGCTTTTGCTGTTTCGCTTGACATGCGGGTATAATAGCGCATATTATAAGCGCTATTCAAGGACAAAATAGTATTCATTTCA
>CAYOIT010000464.1:0-2205 GCA_964404035.1 uncultured Verrucomicrobiota bacterium
CATAGAGCGCATCCAGAAGCAACCCAAACGGGGTTTGCGGGAAAAGGGTACGTAACCGCCGCTCCAGTCGGTGATCATCCATGCCCAGCCCACCCCTCTCGATGACCAGGCGGTCCTCAGCTATCCGGATTTGACGGCCTTTGCAGAGGCGGTCCTGGATCAGGAATGAGGCAATAACGGGGACACGGCGCCAAAGGATTGGCGCCCTCCAGACGGTCACACGCCAGGCGACACGCCGGTGCTTACAGCCACCCCAACTCCGATAGCCTCCTGAAGACTGCCCGGGCCAGAACAAGCTCCCCTGCCGGGCTCAAATGCACACCATCGGTCGGGCTGACCAGATATTCCTGGGTGATCTGCTTGGTTTCCCAGAGGGCAACACCCGCTTCGCGCCCCTTCAATTCGGTAACCTTTTCGTTCTTGAGAGCCTCGTCAAAAGCCGCGGCGATATCGAGCAAGGCAACGCCTTCGGACTTGGCGATCTCCGCAATCAGGCCATTGTTGTCATCCAGGTGAACCCAGGCTTCTTCGGGTTTCGCCGGATTCGGAATCATCGCGTACTGCATCAACAACACCTTGGCACCGATGCCCTTGCATTTCCGCACGATGCTTTCCAGGTCGGCTTTCGCCTGCGCCTGAGTGCGTTTCTGCCCGGCATCATTGCCCCCCAGAAGAATAACGACCACATCGGGCTTCTCATCAAGAACATCACCCTGAAGACGTTTCAGGGCGCCCTCGGCCGTGTCACCCCCAATGCCCCGATTCAAGACTTGTACCGCGCCCTCGCCTCGCTTGGCGTCGCACATGTATTCGAGAACGAATGACCATTTGAGATATCGCGCCAGGTTGGGTTGACCGGTGATACTGTCGCCGAGACATACAATCTTCATGTTCCTCTTCTCCAAAGTCGTTGGTTCAGCCTGGGCTTGGTATCCTGTCAGCATCAGCCCTACTCCAAAGAGTAGAGGCAGCATCGTATGCTTCATAATCGTAGTTTCATTCCGTTCGTTTGGTGGCCGGTCACTGCCTGCCATTCAGATCCTCGTCCGTCAGCTGGAACGTAGGGATCACGCAATGGATACGCAAGCACGATTTCGGATTGAAAACCAGTGGTGTCCCGCCGGTTGGGGAGAAGAAAGGCGGCAGCAGGGAACTGCCGCATCCGTGCGTTGGCGCCAAGGCGCAACAGACGCGCCCGATGATTCCGTGCAACTGCAGCCCGACAGCCTGCCGCCTTGGCGTCACTCTCGAACGATCATCTGCCCCGCCAGAGGATCTCACGTATGGCCGGCACGTTGGTACCGGTGTTATCCCACAGGTTGAGGTAGATATAACGGACCGGCACCGGCCAGTTCGTCACCGTGTCGAGATCAAACCAATGATCCGGATCCGTGCCGCCAATGATGCCACGATCCACCCAGGCCTCATCCGCGGGCACCACTTCAATCTCGCTGACCTCCGTCAGGCGCCCGAGATCCAGCATAATCTGCCAAGGCGACTCACCCACACTGCCCGTCCAGATCGTGTTGGTATCGCCATCAACGAGCGCACGCGCCTCAACGTCTTCGGCCAACTCGCCGCCGGTCAACACCTTGGGCCAATACCCTTGGGCAGCATTCTCCCCGGCCATGGCGAATCCACTGCCGGTCACGAGCACAAGCCTGACCGCATCCGCGATCACATAGCCATCCGTCCCGGTCGTGCGGACCCGCACCCAGCCGCCCGTCCCGGCCGCGAACGTGTTTGTGCCCAGCAGGAACCACGCATTCCCACCCTGCTTCTGGTCGACCAGAACCGTGTTCGTCCCGGTGCCCGACACGATATCCACCGGCGCATTGCTCGCCCACGGATACGCGGGCAACTGCGGCGGCCACCACATATACACCGCATACGTCCCGCCTACCGGCAGGTTCGGACGGAAGGTCGCGCTCTTTGTCCCCTTCCCCGCGTTCCCGTCATGCAAGTAGTTCGCCCGGTAATAACCCGGCGCATACGTGCTGGTCGTCCACGACCCTGCCAGCGTCATGTTCGGCGTATTCGTGTTGTCCACAATCACTTCCGCCGGCGGCACCGCTGGCGCATTCGTCACCGTCAGGAGCACAGCCACCGTCTGGGTAGCGCCAGCCCCGGACACCGTAATCGCCCCGCTGTACGTCCCTGTCCCCAGCCCGGCGCTGGCATAGTTCACAGTAATGCCGTCGTACT
>CAYOIT010000465.1:0-1584 GCA_964404035.1 uncultured Verrucomicrobiota bacterium
GGGCTCTGGCAGTGGAAGTCGCGAACCTATAGGCGCGCGTTTCGAAGGGATCGAGATCAGCGAGAAAGGCGACATGTGCGGCAGTCGTCTTCGTCGCGCCAGGCACAAGCTGGTAGGGCACGGGGGTTCCGTCGGGAGCGACCAGTGTCTTACCTGCCTTCAAGGCCTTCGCCTGTGATGGGGACAACGGGAACTCCACGCACTCGTTTCGCCAGGTCCTTCCGAGAAAATCGCGTAGTGGAAAGGTTTCACTGTCCGCGGCCAGCGACGGAAAGACGCAACCCACCGCACACAAGAAACACATACATAGTTTGAGCATGAATCGGGTTCTCCTTGTCACCATGGAATGGTCATATGCGCGCAAGTGAAACACCCGCAGTCGACCCTCTAAAACTCATGCCGAGATCAAACCACCCGCAACAGATAGGCGACGGCGTCATCTGCGGGTATGCTCTCGGCATGGTGAATTGCCGCTTTCTCCTGCTCTTTCTCCGTGACGGGCTTCGCTTCCTGCTGCAAGTCGCCCGCAATTTTCTGCGGTCACGCCAGTCGCTCGTGTTGGAGAACCTGGCACTCCGCAGCTAGTTGGCACTCTTCGAGCAGCAAGTCCACACGGGCAAACGTCCAAAACCGCAGCCGACACCGACCTTTCGCCGGCTCTGGAGCTGGCTCTCCCGGTCCTGGTCGGACTGGTGCACGGCGCTGATGGTCGTCACCCCGGCCACAGTGATTCGCTGGCACCGTCGCGGGTTCCGCTGGTATTGGGCGCGTAAGTCCAAACCGCGCGGCAGGCCGGTGATTTCGCCAGCCACTATCGCGCTGATCAAACGCGTGCATCGCGAGAATCCGCTGTGGAGTCCAGAGCGCATTCACGATCAGTTGGTCTCGCTGGGACTGACCGATGTGCCGGCCCCGAACACCATCGCCAAGTATGTCCCGACTCTTCGCGTGCCGCCCAGCGAAAAATCCCAGCAATCCTGGCGCACGTTTCTTGCCAATCATCGGCAGGCCATCTGGGCGATGGACTTCTTCACCGTGGCGACGCTCCGCTTCCAGGTGCTCTACGTGCTGGTGCTCATCCGCCATGATCGGCGGGTCATCCAGCACGTCGCGGTGACGGCGCATCCCACCGCAGAGTGGGTGGTCCAACAAATACGCGAGGCCACGCCGTTTGGGGAGCAACCGACATATCTGCTCCATGATAACGACAGCATCTTCGTCAACCAAGCCGTGACCCGCTTCCTGCAGAGCGCCGGAGTGAAGCGCGTCCGGATTGCCGATCATTGCCCGTGGCAAAACGGCATCTGTGCACGGACGGTCGGCCTCATATGCGCTACCCCCCGATTACCACTAACTCGGTCTGAAATTCGGTCAGGCAGGCTTGGCGTTGGGGTTTCCGCTTGCGGGGGGAGTCGGCATACAGGACGCTGAGCGTCTCCACGTCAACGCTACACCAGAATGCCAGCGGGCACGGTCCCCAGATCGCCTGCACGAGGCTGGCGAGGACGGCCCGCATCAGACGAAAGGGGAGAGGGGCCGCTCCCCCGGCCGGACCGCTAAGGCGGGCGTCAGCAGACGCTCCAT
>CAYOIT010000465.1:1594-2202 GCA_964404035.1 uncultured Verrucomicrobiota bacterium
AGGATCCGCGTGAAGGAAGACACAGAGACAACCACCCCATTGTGCATCGGGTGGTAACATTCCGAGAAAACGGCAATCGATAGCATGGACGGTGTCGAACTCTCAGCAAGATGAGCAGGAACTTGGCCAGCACCACCATCTGGCATAGCGCCTCGCTGTGCGCCCGGATGCCATGCAAGTCGAGCGTTTGCTTATAGCGTTTGAAGGCCAGCTCGATTTGCCACCGCAACCGATAGAGGGTCACGGCGCGCTCGGCGCCACACTCCGCCGCCGAGAGCGTCGTGAAGAGGAGGACGTAGCCGGCGGCCTCCCAGGTGGCGTCGTCACGGACTTTGCCGTCGTGGCGGGCCTTCCGCTGCACGCGGGCGCGCGCCTGCGCCGCCTCGGCGGGCGGCAAGGCCGCAATGATGAGTTGCCCGGCTACCGCCGTCGTCTGCCGCGTGGGCACGGTCGTCACGGCCTGGGCCTGGCACGTGCCGGCGGCCACCGTGCGACACACGGCCAGCAGATCGAGGGGGACACCGTCAGGGGTCTGGAGCAGCAGGCTGCCTTTCCACGGGAGGCGCTGTAACTGTCAAGTTAAGAATGTATAAATTCCGCCGGGTTAA
>CAYOIT010000466.1:0-2181 GCA_964404035.1 uncultured Verrucomicrobiota bacterium
GCTGTGCGAGAATCCCGCCTTGCAGATACAGACGCAACGGCTCCATCGGAAACCTCCGGCCTTCCTCAGCGATGCCGAGATCACCCGCCTGCGGAAAGTGCTGCAGGGGCGTACCGGCGATACCGTCCAACGAGATCGGCTGATATTGGAGGTATTCCTGGGCACGGGCATCCGGCTGCAGGAACTGGTCGATCTGAAGATTGAAGATGTGGACCTCGAAGCCAAGCATCTGCATATCCGGTCGGCAAAAGGGGGCGTGCCGCAGGTCAAATTCCTGCACACACGCCTGCGCGGGTTGCTGCGGACCTATCTCAAGTGGCGGGTGCGACAGGGGACAGAGTGCTGCCCAGCGTTGTTCATCAGCCAACGTGGTACCCGCCTGTCGCCACGGCAAATTGCCTACCGCTTGGCATATTGGCTTCGGGAAGCCGGCATCGATAAACCGTTGACACCACACAGTCTGCGCCATACTTTTGCCACGCGGCTATATGCCCGGACGAATGACTTGCTGGTGGTGCAACGGGCGCTCGGACATCGCCAGATCGCCACGACGGAGATTTATACGCATCTGGTCGATGGAACCCTGGAAGAGGCGCTGGAGCGGTTATAGCGCATATTGGACCACGCACCTGACTGGTACACTCCCGTGTTATATATAATATATATACTCCGGGAGTGTACCACCCTGTGCGTGGACCAAACCGGCAACGAGCGCTTGCGTTGACGCGGGAATCACGATGCGCCGTCGACCATCGAGGGCTGCTGCAAGGCATCAAGGATGGATTGCGCCACAGACCCCCCAGGTGCGTCCGGTGGTCTCGGTCAGCCGGCGTGCCCGGTTGCGCTCACTGCGCTGCCAGCGCCTGGCCGAATGTGAACTTGGGCGCGGTGTTTGGTATCCCGACATGCAGTAAGACACGAACTTCCTTGACATTGGACAGAGCAATTTGCTATTTTAAGATAGCGCGTAACTTGAAATAACGAGGCGCGCTATTTCAAAACTTGAAATAGGCAGCCATGCAACGAACGACTCCCGGATATTACGTGACGACCACGACGGTGGGGGAAACCGTCCGTGCCTTTGTGCCGGCGCCCTTGCCGCCCACGCCCGCGATTGACTGGACCACGGCGTTGCGGGAACGGTATGACCAGGCGCTGCTGGCGCTGGGGCGACTGGACAGCGTCTCAATGCTGTTGCCGGAAACCTCGCTCTTCCTGTATAGCTATGTGCGCAAGGAAGCCGTCCTCTCCTCGCAAATTGAAGGTACGCAGTCCTCGCTGTCCGATCTCCTGCTGTTCGAACTGGCGCATCTGCCCGGCGTGCCGCTGCATGACGTGCAGGAGGTGAGCAATTACGTGGCGGCGCTTGATCACGGACTCCAGCGACTTGCGGAGGGCTTTCCGCTCTCGTTGCGGTTGTTGCGGGAGATGCATGCGGTGCTGCTGGCGAAGGGTCGCGGCAGTGATCGGGCGCCGGGCGAGTTTCGGCGCAGTCAGAATTGGATTGGCGGCACGCGTCCGGGAAACGCCGTCTTTGTCCCGCCGCCGCCAGGTGAGGTGCTCACCTGTATGGGGCAGTTGGAGTTGTTCCTGCACGACCAGCCGGAACGGACCCCGGCGCTGGTGAAGGCGGCGTTGGCGCATGTGCAGTTTGAAACCATCCACCCCTTCCTCGACGGGAACGGCCGCCTGGGTCGCTTGCTGATCACGTTGTTGCTGTGTGTGGAAGGCGTGCTGGCGAAGCCCATGCTGTATTTGAGCCTGTATTTCAAAACGCATCGTGCCCAGTATTATGCGTTACTGGACCAGGTGCGGCAGACAGGGGATTGGGAATGCTGGTTGACCTTCTTTGCCGACGCGGTCATCGCGACGGCGGGGCAAGCGGTGGAGACCGCGCAGCGCCTATTACGGCAAGCCGCGGATGACCGGGAGCGCATCGGTCACCTGGGGCGCACCGCCGGGTCCGTGTTGCAGGTGCATCGTGTGCTGCAGGAACGCCCCATCGCTTCCGCCGCCTGGATCGCCGCGCAGACGGGATTAGCGCCAGCCACCGTCAACACCTGTCTGCGCCAACTGGAATCCGCGCAACTCGTGACGGAAGTAACCGGGATGAAGCGCAACCGACTGTATGGCTATCAGAGCTATCTGCGCATTATGAATGAAGAGACGGAGACGCCATCC
>CAYOIT010000467.1:0-2180 GCA_964404035.1 uncultured Verrucomicrobiota bacterium
TGAACCTGATCCACTTCGTCTACAATGCGGGCAGCCACATCAACAACCAGAACTGCCGCCTGGACTTGCGCGGTGTCACACTGGCCGGGGGCGTACTGGGAGCGAGCAACCTGTGGCTGACCGTCAACTACCGCAACGCGGACGGATCTTACATCGCCGTGGACGGCACCACGGCGATCGGCCTGATCGCGGTCACCAACGAGCTGTACATCGGGCGCGGCCGGTTCGGGGGCCAGATCTACATTGGCAATCCGTCCGACCCGGCGCGGCGTCTGCCGCCGAACGTGAGCCTGCGGGTGGGTGTCAGCCCGGCGCGGCGCGGGCTCCTGGAGGTGGGGTCACTCAGCGAGGGCTCGTACGCCGCGTCCATCACGCTGGCGGCATCCACGGGCGGCACGGCCGTGGCCTATGTGACGGATCTGACCGTCATGAACCTCACGGGTACCGGTACGGCCCAGCTAAACGGTACGCTCGACCTCGCCGGCATGGACTCGTGCCCGATCGATGCCACTAACGTGAGCGTGGGGGCGAACGCGGGCGGGGCGGCAGGCGGGAATCCGCGCGGGACGCTGCGGTTGCCGCCGGGATCGCTGACGGCGGGGACGATGACGATCGGCGCCACGAACGGTGTGGGCTCCGGCCGGGTGGAAGCCAGCAACACGGTGGTCACGGTGACCGGCGGGCTGACGATCCAGCGGACCGGGCAACTGGTGCTCGGCGTAGGCAGCCAGTCCTGCGGCCTGGTGATCAGCAACGCGGCCGACACGGCGCTCAACATGGATACGGCCACGAATGGGGCACTGAGGATCGTGTTCCACGGCCCGCCGACCACGCGGCCCTTCTATGGGTTCAGTTGGGTGGGTGACCATGTGGGGGCGTTGCAAGGCCTGCAGGCGGCGGGAAAACTCGTCACGGATAACAGCGGGATGGCGCCCAGGCCGGTCGAGATCTTCAAGTCGGGCGGATTCACCTATGTCGGCGTGCCGCTGCCGTCAGGGACGTCGTTTATGTTCAGGTGAGCGGGGCGGGAAGAGGCAGGCGGGAAGCGGCAAGCGTAAGCGGGTCTCCCGCAGAGGCGCGGAGGCGCAGAGGGCGGAGGCTTGCCCGGCACCGTGCCGAAGGCTCTGGTGCCGGGGGTGGAAGGTGGCTGTCATTTCGAGCCCTTCGACAGGCTCAGGGCAGGCGGAGTCGAGAAATCTCGGGGCGTGAGAGCAACGATGGAGATCCCTCGACTACGCCCTGCGGGCTTTGCTCGGGATGACGGACAGCAATTACTGAACACTGAACACCGATCACTGGAACAAGAAGGCGGCCAACATGCAGACGACACAGCGTAACGGGGGCCGGAATTGGAGCGTGGCGGCACTGGCAGGCATGGTTTTGGGTCTGATGACATCGGCACGGGCTGAAACCGACGGCACGACTCTCGAAGACTTCTCCTCGCTCAACGGTTGGAAGGTGTTGGACGGCGCCGGGGGCGCCTTTGCCTCGTTCAAGCCGGCCGAGTCGGCCCCACCAGGAGCATCGGGCGCTCTTCAGGGAAGATTCCCCGGCATCCTCTACAAGGAACTGACGCAGGACCAGGTCAAGGACAGCGCCTCGTGGAACGCCTACGTCGGGCTGTCGTTCTGGGTCAAGGGCGACGGTTCGTCCCATTCCGGATGCCTGGCGGTCGGGCCGGCGGGGGAGAAATCCTGGGCGCAGGGATTTGGCAGTTCCGCCGCCTACGTGCACTACTTTCCCCTTGGAAACACGAACTGGCATCAGGTCACCGCCGGCTGGCATACGTTCGTTCCTGAGGAAACCCAGCCGGCGATCGGCGCGCCGGGCGGGATGACCCCCGGCGAGATCCGTGTGTTGCGCCTGGGTAACCGCTGGTTCAATCACCAGCCGCACCCTGAAGAGCCGCGCCCCGGCCGGCACTATGCCGTGGGGCAGATTCAATTTGTGAAGAAGGGGCCGCCGGCCAAGGCCGTGCCGCCGCTGCCACCGCTCGCCCGCGTGCTGGAGAAACTGAAGAACAAGCAGCCCGTCCGCATCCAAGTCATGGGCGACTCGATCACCGCCGGCCATAGCGTCGAGGTTTATAACGGCGAGCGTTACAGCGACCGCTTATGCAAGCTGCTGAAGGCGGCCTACGGGTATGACGATATCACCGTCGTGAACCGGGCCGTTTGCGG
>CAYOIT010000468.1:0-640 GCA_964404035.1 uncultured Verrucomicrobiota bacterium
GTTGGTGTACGTCGTGGTCACAAAGTCGGACGACGCCGGCGCCCAGCCTTCGTTCACTCCCGCCTTTGCAAAGCAACGGTAGTGCCATGTACCCGGGCCCAGCCCGGTGACATGGACGGAGAACGGCCCCGGGCTTATCGACCCTACAGCGGTCATATGGTCCCACTGCAGGCGGTCGGCTCCCTGGTCGCTCTGGCTCCAGCATATGTAGGCCGAAGCCACGCCGCCCCCAACCAGCATCCCGTGAAGATCCGCGGCCAGGTCCGTCACATTGCTCACGCCGGCGTTCTCCAGAGCCAGCACGCCGATGGCAAGGGGCTGCGAGTCATTGGTCGCCGTGCCCCCGGAATCGACCATCCGCGCCCAGAACTGGTACGTGCCGGTCGTGGAGGCTTGCCACTCGTATTCGCAAGGGGCGGCGGGATAGGCCACGGACTGCAGCAGGTGGGTCCCTTCCCAGATATCCACCCGGCTCACCTGGCCGGTAACCTGCGCGGCGTCTATCACGGCGATGAACTTCGCCGTGGCCGGCGCGAACAGCACCGAGCCGGGAACGGACCTTATCAGCGCGATCTTGTCCTGGGAAAGCTTGTTGGCGCTCCCGGGCGTCGAGATCGGCATCGGGTAGAGGTTGGTCGTC
>CAYOIT010000468.1:650-2174 GCA_964404035.1 uncultured Verrucomicrobiota bacterium
CGCGGAGGCGGACGTCCGCGTGGAGAGCGACAGCGCGGTCGAGCCGCCGTGCGAGGAGTACACACGCGTGCGGATCGACGGCGATGAGTTCTGCCCCGAGGGGGTCGAGTTCACGCGTCGGTTGGTCGTCCCATCGGGCCACCGCCCCTCGCTGATATTCTCAAGCTGCGGGCCGAACACCACCTTGTCCACCACTCGCCCGTCCGGCGTGAAGAGCCAGATCGTATCACCGTCTTTGTCCAATCCGTAGTTCACATAGAGCGCGCCGCCATCCATCTTGACCGTATGCTTGCTGTCTGCCCATACCAGCAGGAACCCTTTTGCGGGAATGCTCGCGCCCGCCGGAAGGGTGCACCGGTTGGTCCCGTCCGAACTGACCGCAATCTTGAACCCCGTCAGATCCACAGGGCTGTTGCTCGCATTGTACAGCTCGAACCAGTCGTGCTTCTTGAGCTCCGCATCCGCCGTGATCGTATTGTCCGCCATCCATTCGTTGATAAACACCCCGGGCATATCCGAGGTCGGATTGTTCGTCGTCCCGGGCGTCGGATAGTGGAACACCTGCCGGTCAAACGCGCTTCCCTCGGGGTAGCTCCCGTAGGACTGGTTCGTGCCAAGCCCTTTGTAGTTCACGTAGTCCACGATGGACGTCTGTCCGCCGGACACCCTCACAAGCGCAACGCTGCCGCTGGCGCTGTTCATCACAAAACCGGCGTGCGGGTGCCCGTTCGTTGTCTCGGAGATCTCGCCGTCGCACCACACCCGCAGGTAGGTCTTGTTGGTGATCGTCAAGCCGGCAGGAAACTTCCACTTCGTCAGATTCGTAAAGCTGTCGCTCAGGTAGTAGTTCCCGCTCTCGAGCGCCACGTTGTTCGTCCCGGCGTTGTAAAGCTCTGCCCAGGGCTCGTATTCGCCCTTGTTGTCGGGAAACACCGTGTTCGTTGGCATGATCTCGTTGATCCATAGGCTGTCGAACGCCGCCAGGTTCGTGGCAACGGAATTCGGCATGCCCGGCGTGAAAGGCACATTGGTGGAGACGGCCCAGTTACTTACCCGGGCATTATCATTGGAAGCATCCCTGAGCTGCAGCGACGGGCCGCTGCCATCCGCCGCGGCCGGCCAGGGCGCGTCGTCGTCGTACGTCACGCGATCGATCTCGATCCAGTTGGTCGTGCCACCGGTCACATCGGGCCGCAGCAATCGCAGGGACTCCCCGCCGTTGTCCAGTGTCCCGGGAAACTCGCCCACCACCACCTCCGCATTGGAGTAGGCGCATTGATAGCCGGGTATGTTCGCCGCAACCACGACATACCCCGTGGGCCCGACCATGTAGCCGTAGCCGATGTCGCAGTCGATGCCGTCGATCCTCAGGCCGCCGAGCGACAAGATGTTGGTCGACTTGTTGTACAGCTCGACAAAGGAGGCGTAGGGCACCGCCGCGTTGTACATGATCTCGTTGATCACAAGCTTCCCGTCCGGCGTGATGGCGGGGCCGGTGTTGGTGATCGTGATGGCGTCCGTGCC
>CAYOIT010000469.1:0-2169 GCA_964404035.1 uncultured Verrucomicrobiota bacterium
AGAAAATCGACCCGGGGCAACGGACCGGTCCGGATGCTGTGGACCGCCAGCACGCATGCCTGGGTGAGGTCCCGGTTCTGCTCCCGGGCGAAGGTCAGCGTCAGGTCCAGGCTGTCGGGCGCAAAGGCGTACAGCCCGTCACCCGGTTGAAGGACTCCGAGCAGATTCCGCAACAGGATCCGCTGCGCATACGGGTCCAGTCCGTTGGCCCGCACCCGGCACACGAACTCCGGGGGAACGGCAATCCCCTGCGTGGATGCGGTCTGCAGCAGGAGGCGCAGAATGGGTTCATAGGTGGGATCGTCCTGGCCCATTGCCAGAACTCCAAGGCGGGTCACGCCCCGTTGACGCATGCCCGCCAGCATGGGCGGGAACGCGGCCTCCATGTCATCGCGGGTATACGGCAGTGCCACCTCCGGATAGTGCCGGAGGGTGGTCACGGTCCTCACGCCGGCTTGCTTAAGCCGCGCCAGCGCTTCGGGTGCGTCAGGATTTGCCCAGACCACGCCCGCCGGCGGGCGCCTGCAGAGCCGGTCCAGCATGGGGGACAGTTCGGCCGGGTCGCTGAAGGCGATGGGCTCGGCCGTAAAGCCGGCCGCCGTGGCCGCCAAGCCGGCGCCGAGTACAAACTGGGCGGCAAAGGACTCGGTGTGCAGGGAATCCCACTTGGGGAACAGGCAGACGATGCGTCCGGCGGGTTCGCTGGTTGCGGGAAAGGCCCGCACCCGGACGCCGCGAGTACTGTCGCCGATCAGCAGTCCTTCGGCCACGAGGGCACGGTAGGCCTGTTGCACCGTGGTCAGGGAGCTATGGTATTGCGCCGCAATCTGACGCATCGGCGGCAGGCAGGCACCCACCGCATAGCGGCCTTCGGCCAGTTCACGCCGCAGAACCCGCGTCAGATTTTCATAGAGGGGAACACTCTTGGTTGGTTTCTTTGACATGCCATTAAAATACAATTAATTAATACAATAGCAAGTTGTTTATCGTTTGATTTATTAATATATCGTGAGCTATTATTATCATGTGATTTATAGATTGTATTAATAAGTTGAGGCCCATTGGAAGCACCGGCTGACCAATGGCTATCCGGAGCTAGCTATCATGAGGTGTGAAATGCAAACTATACGTCGACGGCTTGTTCGTACGATTCTGCCGGTCACAATAATGGCCCTGATGCTGGCCTGCGTGCCATCTGCGTTCGCCGACCTCGCGACGGGCGGGAATGTCACGAACGATGTTGACGGTTATCGTATCCACATCTTCACCAACAGCGCCACGGCCAGCAACTTTGTCGTCACGGCCACCGGCACGGTCGAGGTGCTGGTGGTGGCGGGCGGCGGCGGCGGCGGGTCACTTATCGGCGGCGGTGGTGGGGCCGGAGGACTGGTCTATAACGGCGCCTATCCAGTAACACCACAGAATTATGCAGTCGTTGTCGGCGGTGGCGGCGCGGGTGGCACAAGCAGGGGAAGCGGGACCTCCGGCACAAATTCCACGGTGACTCCGGCAGTTTCAGGAACCACCATAACAGCAGTAGGTGGCGGCGGGGGTGGCGGCTTTACCCCGAAGAATGGCGGCAACGGCGGTTCTGGTGGCGGAGCCGCACCAACGACCGGAACTGTTGGAACCAGTAATCAAGGGAATACGGGCGGAACGGGGTATGGCTCTTCAGGAGGACTCGGATACGCATCGGACACTATGTCCGGCGGCGGCGGCGGCGGGGCGGGTGGCGCAGGTTGGGGTGGAACCGCAACCCTGGGAGGCACGGGAGGTGTCGGACGTGCCTATAGCATTTCCGGGAGTGTGACCTACTACGCGGGTGGTGGAGGCGGTGGCGGGAGGACGTCAGGAGGTACTGCGGCCGGAGGTGCAGGGGGACTCGGCGGCGGCGGAGATGGCAAGAACAATGCAGCAGGCGGAAATGGCGCTGCAAACACAGGCGGAGGCGGGGGTGCGGGAGGATTTACTGGCAGCGAATTTGCCGGCGGCGCCGGCGGCTCCGGCATTGTGATCGTGCGGTACATTCTCGACCCCAATCTGCCGAGGGTGGCCAACGGAGCAGCCGTGAATCTTCGGCGGTATTCGGCGGACCTGGTGGGGTCGCTGACCTCCACGGGGACTTCGCCGACCACCGTCTATGCCTTCTGGGCCACGAACGACTGCACG
>CAYOIT010000470.1:0-2130 GCA_964404035.1 uncultured Verrucomicrobiota bacterium
AACGACAGTTGTTGGCCCGAGTAAGCGCAGCCCATCAGAAACAGGTTCCGCAATAACGCGGGCTTGTGAATGTTAGCCAGCATGAGCACATCTTTTGAAATCGTCGTTTCAACCAACGTGTCACGCACATAGAGACGCCAGCGGTTTTCCTCACCGATCAGCGCTGCCGCGCCGGGGTAGCCGCCAAAGAAGATAAATTGTTCGAGCGAGAAGCCGAAGCCGTCACGCATTTCCGGATAGTTCCAGTGCGTCGCATGCAGAACCTCAAAACGGCCTGCCAGACTTTCGGTCAGCCCTTTCTGAACCAACAGTTGCGCGCTCCCCAGCAAAACGACCTTGATGTTTCGCGCGTGCGCAGTGTCCTCATCCCAAAGTTTTTTGACCGTCTCCGACCAATTGGGAATCTTCTGGATTTCGTCAATGGCGAGAACCGTTTCTCCGCCCTTACTTACCGACTGCCGGGCGATCTCCCACTGCTGCTCAAGCCAGATCGCCCCAGCGGATAGAACGGCATCAGCCGACGCATAATGGGTCGCTCCTTCCGCCAAGCCCAGAACATACTGAACCAACGTAGTTTTACCTACCTGGCGCGGACCGGCAATGACCTGGATAAAACGCCTCGGCTCACGTAACCGAAGGGCAAACGCCTCGAATATTTTCCTTTTAACCATAACACCTCCAATGGGTTAACAATTCACTCAATGTGATGAGACAAAATACTCAATGCGCTGATTAAAAGAAAGGAAGAAGTGCGTCACCCTACGGAATTCTATCAGGGGTTCCCGTTACGGCAATCCCACCGTAGCATGGCGCTCTGCGCCGTGTGTCTCCGCGTTACGATAATGCACCCCGTAGCACGGTCCTCTGCGCCGTGTCTCACCCCGTCACGGCAGTTCCACCTTCAGCCGGTAGAACCGGTTCGGCCCCACTGGGTTGGTGTCCGTGAGTGAATCAAACGGGCCTTTGCCGGGGATGTTGGACTGGCCGCAAACCACCCCCCATAAGTTGGTGAGAAGATTGGTCCCATATTCGAGCGAATAGGAACGGTTGGAGCTCGCCGTGAAATACACTTTCGCGACCGGCGCATTGGACAAGGCCACGATGTGGAAGAAGTCGCTTCCGTTCAGGGGATCGGTGTCGGCCGTCAATTCGTCCCCGTCTTTGGCGCCGTCGCCGTCGCTGTCGCCGACAGCGTTATAGACCTCATAACAGCCAATATCCATGGCGGCACCCGCCACGCCGTCGCCGTCCAGCGGGCGGCGATTGCCGTCGAGATCGAGGGACGGGGCGTGGTCGGTCGTGCCGCGGTCAATGCAGGGCGAGTTGCTTTGCAGGTGATAGGCAGCGTCCGCGAAAAGGGGATTCGCCGTGACGATGCCGGTTCCTCCGGGATCGGGCGTCGTGCAGCAGTACTTGATGGAGGCCGCTCCCTTGGACAGGTTGGCGTTGGTCGACGCACTGTTGAAGTAGATGATGTCGTTGATGATGCCCGCGCTGGCGTTGGCGAACAGGCCGCCCCCTTCCGCCGCCGCATTGCTGACTATCGTGCAATTGTAAGCGCCGCCTCCCGCTGCCACGTAGAGGCCGCCGCCGTTCGTCGTGGCCGCATTCTCGGTTACCAGGCAATTGTACATCGCGGCGTTGTGGGCGAGGTACGCGCCGCCGCCCAATCCATTGCCACCCGCCGAACAGGCCCGGATGCGGGTGTCCCAGACCCCGCTCGTGTCTGCGCCATACAGACCGCCGCCCCAGGCACTGGCCGAGCAGCCGATGATCGTACAGTTGGAGATAATCGCCCCGCCCGCGAGCAATGCCCCGCCCCCAGCGACCTTCTGCAAGTCGGTTCCCGCCGCCAGAGTGTGGCCGTCCATCAAGGTGAAGCCGCTGATCGTGGCATTCGTGCTCGCGTAAAGACAGCGTACCGCCGCGGGGCCGTTCGTCGCCGCCGGGTCGGCCGCGCCCAGGATCTGGGTGTAGTCCGCACCGGACAGGCTCGTCACCGTGATGGCATTGGTGATGCACACACGGTTCGTCAGGCTGTATCCGGGCGTGACGGCTCCGCCCGTGCCGTATGTGCCGGGGTACACGAGCACGGTATCGCCGGCAACGCAGGCCTCGACCACCGTCTGG
>CAYOIT010000471.1:0-2130 GCA_964404035.1 uncultured Verrucomicrobiota bacterium
CTCGAACAGCCCGAGCGACTCGTCGATGAGCTTCACGCGCCGGTATTCCAGGCTGTCCGGCTTGCCGGCCCGCTTCAGCGCCTCGCTGATGTCCGCCCGCGCGCCCGCCAGCACCTCGGGGGTGAACATCTTCAAGTACCCCCAGTGGGCGCCGGCATACTCGTTGGCCCCGGTCCAGGCCTGGTCGATGCGTTGCCAGTAGCGGCCCATGGGTTCGGCCGCCGGCCCATAGAATCGCGTCCAGAGATCCTGCAGGATGTCATCGGCCTTTTCGTTGCCGTAGAAGGTCATGCGCGACGCCAGGACATAGCCCGGCAACATGGATTCCCAGCCACCCATCGTCTCCGGCGCCCACACGGTCATGTGGTTCTCCAGGAGCAGGGGGATATCCGTTCCCCACTTGGTGATGAACGGGTTGGGCGCGGAGAGCTCGGCCAGGTTCATGCCATACCAGTAGGCGTTCAGGCGGGCGGCCTTCTTACCCCAGCCCTGCACCATGTCGCGCAGCCAGTATTCGTTCGGGTGGTTCGTCCACGTCATGGGATGCATGCGGTTGAAGTCGATCGGCGCGATCGTGACCTCGAGGTTCGGGTGTACCGGGTACCTGGCCGGCGGCATGCTCATGTTCACGTAGGCCAGCACGCCGAACAGCACGGTGGGATACTTCTTGCCGACCCGTTCGGCCACGCGGTTGGCCAGCAGGATGTAGCGATCCGTGACCGACCACCGGCCCGCGGCCGGCTCCCACACCCGCGGTTCGGGATCTGCCTTCTTCTCCTCCGGGTCGTCGTCTGGAACCACGCGGTCGGCCGGGATGATGTTGACACCCACCCGCATGCCGGCCTTGAGCGCGGCCGCCTGTTTCGTGGCGAGTTCGTTGATGATCGAATCCGCGATGGCGTCCGCCACGTCCTGCCGCGTCCAGCGCAGGTAGCGAGGGTCTGGTTTCCCGCCCACCTGCAGGCACCACTCCGGGTGTGCCGCGAGTTGTTCCGGGGAGATCCTGCTTTCCAGTCCGCCCTGGTTGCCGCCGATCCAGATGATCTCCGTGCTCTGTCCGCCAATTGGCCAATTCATTCGATTTCGCCGCAGCCAGTCGTCCCCTCCCTGATTCATGCTGCGGGCTTCCGTGGCCGGCGCCAGCGCTTCGTCCATCTCCGGGACCGTCAGGGTGGAAAGACTGGGAACGCACTCGCCCAAGTCCGTGGGCATGAACCAGCGGCATCCAAGCCGGTGCAGCAGTTCGTAGATCGCGTAGCTGGTTCCATACTCCGCCTCGCCGTAGAGCCCCACGCCCTTCCTGCCCGCCACCACGCGGAAGGCGAACAGCCCGACCTTGGTCTTGCCCACCGGCCCGAACACCTTCTGGGCCTCCGCGCCGATGTAGATCGGGGTCCGCTTCTCGCCCGCGGGCAAGCCTTCCACGACGTCAATCTTCGCGCCCGACATCTTCCCGAGGTAGAGCGCCAGGTCCGCCACGGAATCCCGCTGCAACCGCCGCCGGATCTCCAGGATTCCTTCCGCGGTATACCCACGGTCCGTCGGCATTTCCTTCCAGACCATCGCGCCCGGCGGCACGACGATGACGCAGCGAGCCTCACCCTTGTCCGCCAACCGCACCTCGGCGGGGCCGGCATGGACACACGCAGCCGCCGACGCGATCACGATCAGACCCAACCTGAGAACAGACATCCCCATACTTCTTTTTCCTTCTTCCTGTCATTTTCCGTGCCCATTGGCCCCTGATTCAAAACACTGTTGCGCGTTGACGTGCGGCCCGCGACCCATAGGGAGTGTCGTCAACGAATGGTGATCACGGTACCACTTGCAGGCTTCGGAAAGAGGATCACGGCGGTTCCCTGGATCTTCGCCGCATATCGCTTCACCCCCTGCACAACCCAGCCACTGACATCGGCGGCTCCTGGTCCCGCAAGCGTGTTGGCCGTGAAAAGCGTCGGCGTGGCCGGCACGTCCCCGCTGATCCGGCTGACCATCACGGTCGCCACCGACGGCAGGATCAGCGTGCCCTTGACGGCGACACGGTCGCCCGCGCCATCTTTGTAGTCCCATTTGAGGATGGCGCCTTCGCCCAGCGCAACGGTGCCGTTGGTGATCGTCAGCGTCCCGACG
>CAYOIT010000472.1:0-2105 GCA_964404035.1 uncultured Verrucomicrobiota bacterium
CCACGCTGGCGCCCCAGTTCTGGATCAGCCCCTTGGTCTTGAGCGTTTCGAGATGATCGAGCGCCTCGCCCGAGCGCAGCATGGCTGTGGGGATGCAATGCCACTGCTGCAGGAAAAGAGCGTTCACGCCGAGTCGCTTCAGCGATTCCTCGGTGGACTTGCGGACCAGCGCCAATGTGTATTTGGCCGGCCAGCCCTGCTGCTCGACACACAATTTGCGGCCGAGTTTGGTGGCGACATAGACCGTCTCGCGCGTCTCCTTGAGGAATTTACCGATGATCCGCTCGCTGATTCCCAGCCCGTAGACGTCGGCCGTATCGAGCAGGTTCACGCCGCGCTCGACGGCGCGATGCAAAATCCCCAGCGCCTCCTTGTCCGACAACACGCCCCAGTCGGCATTGCCCAACTGCCAGGTGCCCAGGCCAACTTCCGATACTTTTGCGCCGGTCTTGCCCAAACGACGGTACTTCATGACGTCTCCCTGTCTGGTTGCTGCTCGAACCGCTAAGAACGCGATCATAATAACATTTACACGTTTGAGAACGACAAAAGATTATTTTAGTTCTGAAAACTTCATAATCGTAATCATAATCGTAATCGCTCTCTTCGCTGGGCCCCACCAAGTCCGGTTGGATTTCCGTTCTGCTCGTTGTCGCTGAGATAAGAGGATTATGAGTAAGATTACGATTACGATTAGGAGAAAACAGGAGGCGGGGGGCCTGCCCTGCTAACGCGCGCCCGCGCGCCCCTACTTGATGAAGACCACGGTCCCGAATGGGCCGTTGATCTTCAGCCGCAGCGCTTGGGCGGCTCCAGCGGTCACAACGCCGAAGGTGTAGTCCGCGCCGTTAGCCAGGCCATTGGAGGCCATCAGGGCGGTCATGTTGTCCGTGCCCGTGTAGATGACGCTGTCGGCGCGGACAAAGTCCCAGTATTTGCCCATCCCCTTGACCGGCGTGAAGCCGGGGGCGTTGGTGAAGGTCAGCGTCCCGGCAATCACGGCCGTGCCACCGCTGATGGCGATCTGGTCGTTGGTGGTGGCGGCAAAATCAAAGTAGATCGCGCCGGCGGAGGTATTGGTCAGGCTGCCGTTGTTCACCGTCAGCGTGCCGATGGCGGGGGTGGCGTTGGTGTCGCCAACACGGATCAGGCTCTCGTTCAGGATCGCGAAGTTCACGCCAGCGGTAGCCCGGCTGATCGAGCCTGCGCCACGCAGCAACCCGGCGCCGGTTCCGACGCCGGCGGAGGCATTATCCACCCGCAGGACGCTGTTGGTGCGGATCTCAACCGCACCACCGTTCAAGGTCATAATGGCGCTGCCCGCCCCGCTCTTGCCGACCTCGATGCTGAAAGTCTTGCCGCCAATGGTCGTCTGACCAAGAGCGCGCAGGACACCGCCCGCGTTGATCGTGGCCTGCCCGGCCCCGCCGTAAGTTGCGGTGAGGTCGTTAAGCTGGAGATTGCCCACCGTCCCGGTCGACATCCCGACGCCGTTGCCGATCGTCAAGGTGCTGCTTCCGAACGCCCAGACAGACGCAAGGTCATACCTGGCATCCGTGTTAAGCCGGCCGCCATTCTTTGCCGTTGTCGATCCGCCGTTGATCATGAACAAGCTGTTGCCATTGCCGTTATCGCGGTTGACAGTCAAAACGGAACCGGCGCCGTCCGCCACATACTGCATCCCGCTCCCTCCGACCCCGTTGATCGTGGCGCTGCCGCCATTGGTGACAATTACGGTGCCCAATGCATTCCCGCCCCAACCGACACTGTCCGTAAACGTGCTGCCAATTCCATCCACGATCAGGGCTGAGTCGACACTGAGGGCGAACCTCGCCCACGAGTAACCGCTCAAACTCACTGAGGCGCCATTCTGGACCCGCAGCGTGGCTCCGTTTTTGACCGTCAGCAAAGGGCCTCCATAGGTCGGATTGAAGGGGTTCAAGGTTCCGCCGCCGCCCGTGCTCGACACGATCAAGGTGGCGTTGCTCACCAGAATGCCATTTCCTGTGCCGGCTTTGTAGGTGTTGCCGTTCAGGTCAAACGTCACCGATCCGGCATTGACGACCAAACCGGTGGTTGTGGGCGCCGTGTCGAATGTGACGGTG
>CAYOIT010000473.1:0-2098 GCA_964404035.1 uncultured Verrucomicrobiota bacterium
CCGCCGTGCCGTTGACGCCGCTCTTCGTCACGAACCAGTTGCAGCTCGCCGCCGGCGCCAAATTGCAGGTCGACATGACGGGGTTCAACACGCTCGGGCTGACGAAGCTGCTGGACTGCAAGACGCGATCAGGGTCGTTTGACGAAAGCAACATCACGATCACGGGCGGCAGCGGCATGGTGGTGCAGACCGAGGACGAAGATATCTATCTGCACGTTGGCGTCGGCACCCTGATCTACATGCGCTAAGGGTCACCGTCCCCGTTCATGAACACCCTCGACCGGCTTGTGTCCGCGGAGGACGCGGCGTTCTTCGCCGGCTTTGTCCGGGATGTATCCAATGCCTGCCGTTACTCGGCGATGACCGCCGAGCTGCGCGGGAAGACGCCCAACGCGCTCGCGTTCGACCCGGTCAAACCGGGTGGACTGAAATCGTACCCGGCGGTCTGGGTGCAGGATTTCACCATGATCTTCTCCGCCGGGTTCCTGCCCCCCGAATGTGGCTTGGACCATCTTCGCCTGATCCTGAAGACCCAGAACGGCGGGCAGGCCCGGGCGCTGGACAGCGGGGCGGGCGTGCCTCCCTGGGCGATTGCCGATCACATCAATTTCGACGGCAAGCCGGTGTTCTTCCCGGGCACCTACTCCTCCGGCCCTGACCAGGGCGGCGAGCCGTGGGGGTTGCGGCCGCCGTACAACAACTTCTTCGACGTCATCTGGCTGGCGTGGATGCTTGTGCATCGCCTGGCCCGGGGGAAAGCGCTGCTTCAGGAGACGATCGGAGAACGGTCGGTTTATGAGCGGCTGGAACGGGCCTTCCGGGTGCCGCCGGTCGATGAACACGGCATCGTCTTTACCCGGGCGGAAGACCGCGCGGTCGGGTTCATCTTCAACGACTCGATCTACATGACCGGGAGTTTGCTGATGCCGACCGTGTTGCGCTGTCGGGCGGCCCGGCAGATGCGCGATCTGGCCGCCCGGCTGGGAAAGACGGCGGAGGCGAAGGAATACGCGCGGGAGGCGGAGCGTCCCCTGGCGGCGATCGGCGAAACGTTCGCGCATGACAGCGGCTGGCTGCGGGCCTGCACGGGGGTCTCCTCCCAGCCGGATGTCTTCGGGACCCTGCATGCGCTGTATGCCGGTGTTCTGCCCGCGCCGTACCGTGCGCGCGCCGTGCGGGCCATCCTGGACGGTCTGGAGCGGGGGCAGATCGAGCAGGCGGGTGCATTGCGGAACGTCCCCCTGGAATACAGTTTCAGTGCGTCAACGGCGTGGGAGCGCACGCCCACGGCCAACAACACCTATCAGAACGGGGCCTATTGGCATATGCCGGCCGGCTGGCTGGCCAGCATCCTCCAGGATGTCCGGCCGGACCTTGCCCATGCATTCTTCGCTCGGTACCTGGCCCACATGAAGCAGGAGGATTTCCGGAAGCATGCCGGTAGCTTTGCTCCATGGGAGTGGCTGTTTGCTGACCAGCGGTCGGACAGCTGTCCCGTATTCGGTCCTTCGGCGGCCTTGCCGTATGCGGTCTTGAGTGGCCTGGCGTAGAGTAAATGCGCGGCGGACTCAACGCCGGCCGAAGCGGCGGCGGTCCTCGTCGGTGACGTACGTGCGAAACCGCTCGTCGTTCATCCACGTGCGGAACCGGGGATCGTTCTTCCAGTTGGCGTAGGTGTCCCGGACGTCGGGCGCCAGGGCCCGTTCGATCAGCGCCTTGCCTCCGCCGGCGATGCGAATGTGTCCGCCCACGGGGCCGCGGCGGTTGAACCCGACGGCGTAATCGCGCCCTTCATAGGTGAACGCCAATCCCGCCTCATCGGCCGAGTCCGTCAGCCGGCACTCCAGCGGGGCCGGGGTGACCAGGCCGGCCCGGAGGACGACGAGATATTCGACGTTCGTCTGTTTCACCCGCGGCGTGATTTCCAGGTACCCGATCGCGTTGTGCTGCCAGCCTTCGCCGACACCGGCGGTGGCGGACTTGAGGGTTGCCCCGACCGGCAGGAACGCCTGTCCCCACAACGACGCCACGCCATTGGCACTCGTGAACACGCTGCCGTTCAACGTCGGATTGCCCTTGGGGCTGGCCGTATTGCGCA
>CAYOIT010000474.1:0-2092 GCA_964404035.1 uncultured Verrucomicrobiota bacterium
GCAGGTGGCGCAGCTCGACATGGACGTGCGCAAGGCGATCGAGATCCTGCGCGAGGGGCTACGGCTCACCACGATCGATCAGGTCGTCTTCTATCCGCCGGGCACCCCGCCCTATCGGGCCATCAGTTACCCCGCCGTGGTCGACTGGGATCGGAATGGTCTCGTTGACCTCGAACCCGGCGGTACCAACGTGCTGTGGGGACGGTGGTCTATCACATCTGGCAGGAATCCCCCTACCAACTGCTGCGCACGACGTTCCAGCCGCGGAACAAAACGCTCTCCGATGCGAATCGGGCCGAACAGCTCAGGCGCGTCGTGGAACAGACGGACCACGGAGCCGATTACGAGCTGGAGCCGTATCAGGGGACGACACGCATCTTCAGCAACTTCTTCGAATGGAACCTCTCGTCCAAAAGCACGGCATTCGACGGCTACAGCCCGGACGAGGAGCGGGTGCCCACACCGTTCGGCACTTATGTGCTGGCGCCCGGAGCGCATACGCTGTCGTTTCGCACCACCAGCAAGAACAGCCAGAACACGACCGCGAGCTACCGGGTGGCGCTGGACACCCTCCGCCCCACGTATAGCGGCGGGGAGATCGAGGCCGAGGAACTGACGGTGTCGAACGCGACCCCCGCCGCAACGATGGTGACCACGGTCCCCGAAGTCTGCAGCGGCAACAACTACCTCAATTTTCCAGCCACCGCAACGAATCAGACGATGTTCGTGTCGTTCCGCAATGACGAATGGGTGGAATCCAACTTCCGGGCGGCCGACGTGCGTCAAAGCAACACCGTCTTCACGGCCTTCGGCGCCAAGCTGGACAACTCGGTGCTTCTGGATGGCGTCGGAAACACCTGGACCGTCGGCAATCATACCGACGATGTGACCGGCTGGTGGGAAGAAATGCGGTCGGACAACGGCATCCTGGTGCGGGTGCCGTTGGAGGGAGTCGAGGCCGGGGGAACCAATGTCGGCACCCTCGTCCGCTCCGGCTCGCTCTATCGCGCTCCCGAAGCCGCCGCTGCGGCGGCATCGGGACGATCACTCAGCACCCGTTGTCTGGACATGGTCATCCTTGCCGATATGCCGTTCGGCGCCAACGCCGTGATCGCCGAAGTGGATGGCGATGGCCAGATCGTGGCGGGCACGCAGGGGACTATCTTCCTGAGCCGTACGCATTCCGGCAATGTGTGGGGAAGCGGCTACATGGTTTATGGATGGTACGTCGGCGGCGCGACCTACCCGATCTCCACCGCGAAACGCTATGCGGTGAGCTTCTGGTTTAAACCCACCATCGCCCCCGTTGACCCGGATTGCGCCAACTGGGCCCACCCCTCTTATAAGAGCCTGCCCCCGACCCGCATCCGAGCGCTGACGACCAACGACCTGCCGAACGCGGAGAATCTACTCGCGACGTCGTGGTCCAACGAAACCTTCACGACACGCGCCAAGGTGGTCGGCCTCGTGCGGCTGGTCACGTCGTTCGCGCCCGTCGGCGAATACAGCTCGCAGGTCTATGACACGGGTTTTGCCAGCCCCGTCTACACCAACCTGACGTGGTCCAATTCGGTCGTCAACACCGCTTTCACCACGGTTTCCATGACCAATGCGTCTCTCGCCCTGTGGCTCCGGTCGGGCGCTTCCCCGAATCTGACCAACGTGGCGTGGACGGCCGTCGCCAAGGATGCGGTGCCCGCTCTCGCCACGAGCGGACGCTATGTCCAGTTCCGGGCGCGGCTGGCCAGCGACACCCTCTCTTCCGTCTCACCCATCCTGCATCAATTGCGCCTGCGGTGGGATGCGCCGCCTGCGCTGGTCAACCTGAGCGGCGTGCTGTACAAGGGGCCCGACCGCGGGGCGTTCGAGCTCCTGATTGACGGTCAGCCGCTCGTGCGGTCGGTCCGCGTGGAGCTGACCCTGTTCCGGGATATTCCGACGATCAATTACAAATCCGAGCGGTTGACCTCGTCCATGGTGGCCGAGGTTGAACCACGCAACACGGGGCGTTAGTTCCGATCTTTCAACGTGATTCACGGAAAGGGGGGATGCCATGAGAAAAGAGAAACAGGGCCGGCAAGGCTTCGCCATG
>CAYOIT010000475.1:0-2085 GCA_964404035.1 uncultured Verrucomicrobiota bacterium
CCTCGACATCCCCTCTACGAATCGCGTGAATATCCGCAACGTGACGATCCAGGGCAGCCCGGCGGGCGGCGGCATTTACAAAGCGGGAACAGGCATTCTGACGATGACCAACTGCCTGGTCGCGTTCACCGGCGGGGCGGGGCTGGAAGCGGCGGGCGGCACCACCCTGGTGTCCCAGTGCACCTTTGCCGACAACTACGGCTGGGGCGTTTCGAACGCCGCCGCGCCGGTGAAGATGTCCGACTCGGTTCTGTGGGGCAATACGGCGGGCGGCGTGAAGTCGACCAATGTCGCGGCGACCTACACCAGTTCGCAGGAGCCGCTGGCCGGAGCCGGCAACCTGGTCACCAACCCCGTGTTCGTCGCGGGCTATTATCTGTCCGTCAACGGGTTGCCGGCCCAGACCGCGGACAGCCCCTGCATCGACGTGGGGAGCATGACGGCGGCGGCCGCCGGAATGGACGGCCGGACCACGCGCACGGACGGCGCCGGCGATGCCGGGCAGGTGGACCTGGGGTATCATCCCGTAACGGGTTTTGCCGGTTCCTTCTCCAACCTGAACCTGTATGTGAACGTGGTGACGGGCAGCGACGCCAACGACGGCTGGACCGCCGGAAGCCCCTTGAAAACGATCACAGCCGCCTTGGGCAGGACGATTGACGGGAGCACCATCTACGTGGCCACGGGGCGCTATTACAAGGCGTCGGGCGAGGTGTTCCCGCTGACGTCCCGAACGCCGAATCTAAAGATTATCGGCGCGAATCGCGACACCACGATCCTGGACGCGACTTTCACGAACCGGGTCTTTACGGGCGACGGCCGGGGGCGTGTGTGGCTGGAGGGGATGACCTTCACTAATGGAAACGACGGGGTGGGTGCGGGGCTTTATTTGCCCACCAGTTTCACCGTGATCACGAACTGCGCGATTATCGGTAATCGCCCGCCGCTCGCCTATGGGTGCGGTATTTTCGCCCAGGGCGGGTCGCTGGACCTGCTGGACTGCGCGGTGAAAAACAATGGCAATCCGACGGCGGGATCCGTCCGGTACGGGGGCGGACTCTATGCCAGCCAGGTGGCGTTGGTCCTGCGCCAGGTGATGTTTGACTCGAATTTCCTGAAGGCCGGCGACAACACGATGTATGGAGGGGCACTAGCGCTTTTCGGCGGGAGCGCCAAGTTCTATGATTGCACGTTCAACACCAACTTCCTGTATAATGGCTACTATCTGCTCGGCGGCGCGGTGTATGCCTCGGGCGTCAGTCCGATGACCTTCTCCAACTGCGTGTTCCGCGGCAATTACCTGAATTCGACCTATTACTACGGCCGGGGCGGCGCCCTTTACATTGCTTCCTGCCCAACCCTGACCGTGGCAAATTGCTCCTTCAGCGGGAGCGGGGTTACCTGCGGGAACGCCGGTCTTTCCGAAGGCAACGACATCTACCTGACGGGCGCCTCCGGGGGGACGATTTCGGATTGTTCCATTGTTGCGCCGGCCAGCGCTGCCGTTAACGAGGGCTTTTACATTGAAACCCCGTCGCCCAATGCCCTGGCGATCCGGAACCTGTCCATGCGGGGCGGGGGCGGAGCCGGAATTCGCAAAAAGGGGACAAGCTCGCTGTCGATGACCAATGTGCTGGTCAGCTTCTACGGCAGCCACGGTCTCCAGGCGGAGGCGGGAACCGTTTCCGTGGCGCATGCCTCGTTCGGCGACAATGTGGGCTGGGGCCTGACGAACGGGGCGGCGACGCTGACGGTGTCCGACTCGATCGCCTGGGGCAACGGGGCGGGCGGCATGAGCCCCGGCGCCGGTGCGGTGTCCTATAGTTGTTCCCAGGAAATCCTTCCCGGGACGGCCAATATGACCGCCAATCCCGCATGGATCGCCGGTTATTACCTGTCGGTGGCCGGGCTTCCCGTCCAGACGGTGGATAGCCCCTGCCGGGACGCGGGCAGCAAGCCAGCCGCGGCCGCGGGGCTGGATTCTCTCACGACCCGCACGGACGGGGGTGTTGACGTGGGGACCGTCGACCTGGGATATCATTATGGGGCGGGTTCGTCGATGGTGTTGTCCAATTTGATGCTCTA
>CAYOIT010000476.1:0-2063 GCA_964404035.1 uncultured Verrucomicrobiota bacterium
AGGAGCAACAGAAACCATGGAAAAAGTCGATCAATCCCCCTGCGGACCCTACAACATCCTATTCATCCTGACTGACCAGGAGCGCCATTTCCGCCCGGATGAACTCCCCAAAGACTATCGCCTGCCAGCCCACGAGCGGCTAGCGAAGACCGGCGTGGTCTTCGAGAATCACCGCATCAACTCCTGCGTGTGCACCTCCTCGCGATCGGTGATCTACACCGGCCGCCACATCCAGCAGACCCGGATGTTCGACAATGCGAACTTCCCCTGGTCCAACAACCTGCCGTCCGACATCAAGACGATCGGTCACCAGTTCCGCGAGGCCGGCTACTACACCGCCTACAAGGGCAAGTGGCACCTCACCAAGGAGTTCGAGACGGCGAACAAGCTCGACGCGCCGACGAAGATCTTCACCCAGGAGATGGAGGCCTACGGCTTTTCCGATTACCTCGGGATTGGCGACATCATCGCGCACACCCAGGGCGGCTACCTGCACGATGGCATGATCGCCGCCGCCGCCGCGAGCTGGCTACGCGGCAAGGCCTCGGAACTGGCGCAGCAGCAACAGCCGTGGTTCCTGGCGGTGAATCTGGTCAACCCCCACGACGTGATGTTCTACGACACGGACGAGCCGGGACAGCCTATGCAGGGCAAAAACAATCTGACCCACATCGCCAGCGATCCGGCCCATGCGATGTACACCAAGCAGTGGGACTTCGAACTGCCGGCCAGTTTCTCGCAGGCACTCGACGCGCCCGGACGCCCCGCCGCCCACACCGACCACACTATAGGGAACGATGTGATGACCGGACCAATCCCGGTGAACGAGACCTGGCGCTGGCGCCAGCGGCACAACTTCTATCTCAACGCGCTGCGCGATGTCGATCGCCACATCCTGACGGTGCTTGACGAACTGGAGGATTGCGGCCTTGCGTCCAACACCATCGTGATTCTGACCTCGGACCACGGCGAACTCGGCGGCGCCCATCAGATGACCGGCAAGGGGGCCACCTCCTATCGCGAGCAGAACAACGTGCCCCTGATCGTGGCCCACCCGGCGTTCCCGGGCGGCAAGCGCTGCCAGGCTGTGACCTCGCACCTCGACCTGGCGCCGACCCTGATCTCGCTCACCAACGCCAGCCCCGAGACGAAAGCGGCGATCGCCCAGGATCTGCCAGGTAAGGACTTCTCCCCGGTGCTCGCCGCCCCAGAGCAGGCGGGCCTCGCCACGGTGCGTGACGGCCAGCTATTCTGCTTCAACATGTTCGCCATGCTAGACGGCAACTTCCTGCTGCAGGCGCGCGATTTGCTGAAGCAGGGCGGACCGGCGAAGCTCAAGGAAGCCGGCCTGCGCCCGGATATGATGAAACGCGGTGCCATCCGCAGCGTGTTCGATGGCCGCTACCAGTTCACGCGCTACTTTTCCCCCAAGCAGCACAACCGGCCCACCTCGATCGAGGAATTGTTTGAACTGAACGATGTCGAGCTGTTTGACCACCAGAACGACCCGAACGAAGTCGAAAACCTGGCGCTGGATCGAGGGAAAAACGCCGACCTGATCATGGCCATGAATGCCAAGCTGAACCGGCTGATCGACGAGGAGGTGGGCGAGGACGTCGGACAGATGCTGCCCGGCGGCGTGGATGGTGGCTGGGTGGCGACGCCCGCCGTGCACGATCTGTGACCTTGTCAGTGCGATCGCCCAAAGCTGCCGAGAGTGATCAGAATATGGTCACCTATGCAGCGCCCTCCAACTCTCACCCCATGACCGATCAGGGCCTACCCTGAAGCCTCCTGGCTTCAGGTGTCGTGATGTCTGTCGGACAAGCGGCAAAGCTCCCCATCCGGAGGAATTTAAGGGCCAGTTGCGAAAATGGGAGTGTTTAAAAAACCGTGGTAAATCGGGCTGGAACCATTGGTTTCTCCTTGTCTGCCCAGGATTTACACAAACATCTGAACAGTCCCCAAAAATCTGAACACTCTTGTTGCAACCACTTACTGGTTAGCCGCAACCACTTACTGGTTAGCCGCAACCACTTACTGGTTAGCCGCAACCACTTACT
>CAYOIT010000477.1:0-2061 GCA_964404035.1 uncultured Verrucomicrobiota bacterium
GTGCCGGAACTGGATGCCGGCGCGTTTGCCGCGCTGGCGGCGCATGCGGGGCTGACGGATTCGGCCCACGGCGGGAAGACCGCGCGGTATGTAGCGCCGAACGGCGGGCATGTGTCCCCTTTTATCTCGTGGGCGACCGCCGCCACGAACATACA
This sequence comes from uncultured Verrucomicrobiota bacterium, assembly GCA_964404035.1. Lineage (GTDB taxonomy): Bacteria > Verrucomicrobiota > Kiritimatiellia > CAIKKV01 > CAITUY01 > CAMBRF01. The sequence goes on from CAYOIT010000477.1 coordinate 156, forward strand.
GTCGGCGGTGGACGTAGCGTTGGATGGCGAAACGGTGTGGGTGTCGAATGGCACATACGCGGCCGGGGCGCTGGCGGTCGGGATCACTACGAACCGAGTCGTCGTGACGAATGCGGTAACGGTCCGGAGTTTGAACGGGCCCGGCGTCACGCGGATCCAAGGCGCGCCCGGTGTGCGTGGGGTGTATCTGGCGAGCGGGGCCTGGCTTGTGGGCGTAACCGTGACGAATGGGGGCTCCTACGCGATCAACGGCGGCGGGGTGTATGGGGGTTCGGCGTCGAACTGCACGTTCACGCGCAATAGCGCGGCGCTGGGCGGCGGGGCCTATACCAGTGCCCTCTACCAATGCACGATGCTCAACAACGATGCCGGGAGTGGCGGCGGGGCCTTTGGATGCAGCCTGTTCAACTGCCTGCTGGTCGGCAATACGGCCGATGCCGGCGGCGGCGCGACGCTGGGCACGCTCGCTAACTGCACGCTGGTGAACAACACCGGCGACTCAGGCTCGACCTACTATTCCACCGTCTACAACTGCGTTCTGACGGGCAATTCGAACGAGGGGGACAACTATTCCACGCTGAACTACTCGCTCCGCCTGGTGGAGACCGGCGGTGGCGGGGTCGGCAACCTCGGCGGCGATCCGCTGTTTGTCGACGCGGCCCATGGCGATTACCGGCTACGGCATAACTCGCCGTGCATCAATGCCGGCACGAACGGGGCCTGGACGGCGGGCGCCGTTGACCTGGACGGGCAGTTACGCGTGTACCCGGCGGGCGGCCGGGTGGATATGGGGGCTTATGAGTCCGTGAGTGATGCGGAGGCCGTGCACGTAGGGGATACGGCGATCACGCTGGGCGACGTGGGGCAGTTCATGATCCGGAATGGCACCCAGTTGGTGTTTGTGGCCGGGGCGGTAACGAATGTGTTGGATATGGATGTGGGGACACCATGAAGAAGATCATCATTCTTGGATTGGCGTTGGTGGGGATGGCCTGTGGCAGCCGGGCGGACTGGCTTGTGCCGGCACAGCCGGCCGTGACGACACCTGCGGTTTCTGCTGAGGCGTTTGCGGTTGTCACGGGGCGGGTCGAGACCGTTGCGGCGACGATCACCGGGCTCGTGAGCCAGGTATCGAGCGTTTCAACGCAGGTCAGCGATGTGGTCGGCCACATTGCCGGTATCGACACTCAGATGACGGCGTCGGCGTCCGTGATAACTGGACTGGTGGGCCAGATTTCGGGGATTGAGACGCAAGTGATGGCCACGTCGACGACGGTCACTGGGTTGGTGACCCAAGTGTCCGGGATCGAGACGCAGGTTCTGGCGACGTCGTCCACCGTCACCGGAATGGTGGCGACGGTGGCCGGGATATCGAATCGGGTGGCTGTGGCGTTGACCAACGTTACCGGCGCCATGATCGCGGGGGCCGGCGGATTGACGAACGTGACGGCGGCGGCCGTCGTGGCCGCTGGTGGTCTTACGAACGTGACGGCCGTTCAGATCGGAGCCGCCGGGGGTCTGACGAACTTGACCGCCGCCCAGATCCAGGCTGCAGGCGGTCTGACCAATGTCACGGCGGCAGCCGTGATTGCGGCCGGCGGGTTGACCAACGTTACAGTTGCCGCTGTGGTGGGCGCAGGCGGGTTGACCAACATCACAAGGGCGATGATCGGGGCGGCAGGTGGGTTGACGAATCTGACCGCCGCGTCAATCGCCGCCAGCGGGGGCCTCACGAATGTGTCAGCCGCCGCCGTGGTGGCTGCCGGGGGGTTGACCAACATTACACGGGCTATGATTTCTGCCGCCGGGGGCCTGACGAACGTCACGCAGGCGATGATCGGTGCGGCCGGCGGCTTGACAAACTTGACCGCGGCGGCCGTCGCTGCCGCCGGCGGGTTGACGAACG
>CAYOIT010000478.1:0-2058 GCA_964404035.1 uncultured Verrucomicrobiota bacterium
CGCGCCACGCGGCGCGTGTATTGCCCGGCGCTGGCGGCTTCGGAAAACAGGTGCAACAGGAACGGATAGACGGTCTCGCGCACCAGCAGATTGTTGTTATGGGAGTTCAGGCCGGCGGCCAGCATCAGGACGCTCCCGCGCTCCATCCGGCGCCGCCAGGCGTAGGTTGATCCGTCATCAAAGCGGGCCAGCACCTCGGCGCCCGGCTCGGGCTTGTCACACTCGAGCCAGGAGAAGAACTGTACCTGGGAGATATCGCCATCGGCATCGTTCTCAAAATCCCGCAGGGCGGGCAGGTCGAAGCCCGTGCGACTCAACTGGCGGAACACGGGGCCGGCCAGCGTCTCGTTGCGCGGGCGCACCGGAACGGCGGGCAGCAGGTTCGCGGGTCCCAGCAGACGCCGCCAGGCCGCCAGGTCCACGGAGGCATCGGCGGCCAGAATCAACCCGCCGCCCCGTTCCACATACTGGCGCAGCGCCCCGGCCAGTTCGGGCGTCAGGGTGCGTCCGCCGTCGAGCACAACCGCGTCGTGCTTCTCCAAGATTGAAAGGGTGCATGTGGGATCGGAATAATCCGTCACCCGCAGGGGCCCCGCAGTCTTGTTCGTCGAGCTGCCCCCCAGCATGCGGGCCGCCAGCCCGAGAAACCCGGCTGAGGATTCAAACTTGCCGGTGCGCCCGGCGTCCCGCAAGACCAGCAGCGAGATCGCATCCGCCACTTCAACGCCTGCGGACATCGCATTGTCGAACGGCAGCACATCGTCGCTCAGGCGTGCGGTGATCAGTTGCGGACCTGCGGTATCGAGACGCATGTTCAGGGCGATGCGCACGCTCTGACCCGGAGGCAGGGAGACACGCTTCGCACCGGTCATCGCGCCGTTGACCAGAAATCTCAGTTCTGCGTCGCGCACCGCTTCCGCGCTGAAATTGCGGACCTCCGCATACACGGGAAAAGAGAAGCCGCGCAGCACCCGTTCATGGCCAGCCTCCAGCCCGGTCACTCCCAGATTTCGGCGGTCGGCAAGCGGCGGATGAATCCAGAAGATGCGCGTCTTCTCATCCTTTCCGGCCGTCGCCTGATCCACGCCGTCCCAGTTTGACGCCTGGTCGTCGGCCACGATGTAGATTTCACGGCGCTGTCCGGCGCCGTGGGCCAGCACCGCCTTGAGGCCTGCGGCCAGCGAGACGGCCGTCTCATCCACCTTCAGGGTGTCCAGAATGGCGCGGCTCTGTTCGGCATTCACCACGGCGGCGTGGTCCACCACCCAGCGGGGATGGCTGTCCAGCGCGTAAAGCGACCACGTTTCGCCGCGATTCCAACTCGACACCAGTTCGCGCAGGATCTCGAGCGACGAATCGTGAAGGGTTGGCGGGCTTCGGCCCGCCAGCGTGCTGTACGAGCCGTCCACCAGCAGGATGCGCAGCAGGGTGCCGCCGGTTTCGGTCGAGCGCACCGTGCTCGACTGCGGGCGGGCGAAGGCCAGCACCAGCGCCATCACCACCAAGGCCCGCAGCGCCAGCAGAATGATCTGATCCCAGTACAGCTTCTTACGCCGGCGCGCCAGCGCGCGCTCGAGAATGTAGTCCGCACCCCACTGCACGCGCCGTGACCAGAACCGCATCAGGAAATACACGATGATGGGAATGGCCCCCAGGAGCAGACCGAAGAGCAGCGCTGGATGGACGAACGTCATACTCGGCCTCCGTCGGCCCGGCGCGCCAGGTATTCCGCCAGCACGGTATCGACCGGCTCATCGCTGCGGAGGCTCACGAAATGCACGTCATGCTTGCGGGTCCAGACCTTCCAGCCTTCCATGAAATCCCGGTATTCCTCCAGATAGAAGCGCTTCAGCGGCACGGTGTCCACGCGGTGGCGGACCCCCGCCCGCTCCAGCGATTCAAACACCATCCAGCGATTGAAGGGGAAGTGCTCCGCGTCGGGATCACGCACCTGGAAGAGCAGCACCTCGTGGCCGCGGGCCTGCAGCTTGCGGAGGTCGAGCCGGACGGCGTCGGGATCGAACATCAGGTCGGAGACCACGATCACCAGGCCGCGCC
>CAYOIT010000479.1:0-2049 GCA_964404035.1 uncultured Verrucomicrobiota bacterium
CGCAATTATCGCACGACCTTCGCCAAACTCCAAGCCTTCTTCCCCGCCGATCCCGTGTTCGAGGCCGTCACGCGCGACCAACTGATTGATTTCTTCGCCTGGCTGCGCGAGGAGTACCTCAGCGAACCGGACGGCGCGGCCCCGCGCGGGCAGATCAAGCTGTCACCGAAGACGATCCTCAACGTGCATACCGACCTGTCCGGGCTGTGGACCTGGGGCGTAGCAGAGGGCTTCGTGCCGGCCAATATCGTGCGGACAATTGACCCGCCCGATCCCAAGGAGCCGGTGGTCGTAACGTTGACCAAAGAGGAGATCGACGCGCTGTTGGGGGCGTGCGAGCGCAGCAAGACGTGGAAGGGGATGGTTCAGAAATCGGTTGACACTTTAACATATACAATAATTTGTCAAGAGCCTGCGTTTCGGTGACAATGCAGCTTGGTGAAGCTCATCCTACCAATGTATGGAGGTTCCGATGGCTGCATTCCGCCTGCCCGAAATCGATCTTGCCACCCGCATCGAGATCGCCTTAGAAATGCGCCAGCCCCGCGCCGCGCGCGGGTGGGGACGCGTCAGTGAACTGCAACGGCAGTTTGGCGTTTCGCGCACCTGGCTTTATGCCCTGGGTGCCCGCGCCGGCCAGGGCTTGGCGACGGCCCTGGCCGCGCAGCCAGCGGGGCGGCCCAGCCTTGCCGAGCCCTTGCTGGTCGATCAAGCGTTGATCGACCGCTTCATCACGGTGCTGCCCATGACCCCCGGTACCGTGCGGGGTATCCAAGCTGGGTTGGCATTGATTCTCGGCGTGTCGCGCTCGGTCGGCTACATCAGCACGACGTTGACCACGGCAGGCACCCAAGCCACCCGCCTCAACCAGGCCTTGCGCGTGCCGTTGCCCGTATTGGGCGAGGCGGATGAGATCTTCCAGGGCCAGCAGCCCTGTCTGACCGTGGTCGACGGCCGCTCGTTCTTGGCCCTGAATCTGGCCCCCGCCGAGCACCGCGATGGCACGACCTGGGGGGTGACATTCCTGGACTTGCAGGCCCGCGGCATCACCTTCCAGGATTTGACGACCGATCAGGGCACGGGTCTGCTGGCCGGGGTGCGCGAAGCCGAATTGACGATGCCGCTGTATGCCGACCTGTTCCACCCGCTGTATGCCGGGCAGCGCCTCACCACCCGCCTGGAAGGCCGCGCCTATCACGCGATCGCCGCGGCCGAGCGCCACCGGCGCGCCGCGGCTGAAGCCCAAGCGCTCAAGCGGCGCCGCGGGCGGCGCCTCAAGGTGAGTGGCACCCTGGCGGAGGCCGAGACGACCGCCAGCCAAGCCATCCAGCACGTGGATGGCTGGCAATGGCTGTGGGGGGAATTCCGCCAGGCGTTGGCGCCGCTCACGTCGAGTGGCGCCCTGAACCCCGTCGCTACCGCGCAAGCGACGGCGCAAGCCGCACTCGCCCTGCTGAAGGAGGTGGGGCACGCGGACATCACAGCGTATGCCACCCAGGTTGAGCAACTGTTGCCCACCCTGCTGGCCCCGCTGACCGCCTTGCACCAGCAACTCGCCGCGTGCAGTCGTGAACTGGGGGGCGAGACGGCGGCGTTGATCGGCTGGGCCTGGCAGCACCGCCAAGCCCTGGCCTTGACCATCGAACGGGACTTCCCGGCGGCGCTCCAGCCGCTCGTGCGGACCTTTTGGAGCGCCTTGGCCCTGTATCATCGTGCCTCCAGCTTGGCGGAATCCATCCACAGTTGGCTGCGGCCGTTTCTGAGCATGCATCGCGGCATGCCGCAGTGGTTGTTACCCCTGCTCCAGTTGTTCTGGAATCACCATGCGTTCGCACGGGGTAAGCGCGCCGGGCACAGTCCAGTACAACTCGCAGGTAATGCCGACGCCCCATCCCTGGCTGAGATGCTGGAACAACTCTTGCGGTCAGCCCAACAGCCGACCTGAATTATCAAGGCTCGGTACCCGACACGGGCTAACTGAAGCGCGGACAGGCGCGATTTGCCAAGTTGGCCGATTTGCGGCATCGTTGGGTCTAGCCAACTGTGGAG
>CAYOIT010000480.1:0-2047 GCA_964404035.1 uncultured Verrucomicrobiota bacterium
CCATGCCGTTGTAGAAAAACTTTGTCTTGTCCGCGGAATCCAGGAACCCGCCGCCACCATAGCCGGGCGGACCATAGAAGGCCTTCAAGAGCTTGCCGTCCAGGGTCCAGACGCTCAGCCGCTTGGGGCAGTGGTCGGCCTCGGCCACCCAGAGCACGGGTGCATGCGAGAGCCCACGAGTAATCGCCGCGCCCGGTTTGGTTTCAACTTCAATGTTCGACGTTCGATGTTCGATGTTCGATGTTCCCTCCGTCTCCTCCCCCGTCACCAGCCAGCAGCCGGCCGGATGGTTCATGTGGAGTTCGTCGTATGTTCCAACGCCCGGCGCGCCGGCTTTGCCAATCGTCCCCTGCGGACGGCCGGTGAGATTGAATATTTTGACCTGATGCGACTGCCCCCAGTCGCTCACGAAGAGCCGGTCACCGAAGATCCGCAGGCTCTGCGGGTCGTCGAGTCCCTTGCCAACCACCGTCTGCGCCTTCTCCGGAACAAGCGTCGCCGCCGCAGTCGCCAGATCGAACGCCGGAAAGCGTTTGACTTGCTGGTCCGAGATCACCAGCAGCTCGCCGGTCGACAGAAACGCCACGCCCTTGGGGGCAGGCATCGCCACCGTGGCGGCCAGCTTCCCTTTCGCCACATCGATGACGAGCAGTTGCCCCTCATCCGGCAGGCTGATCACGGCACGGTCGTTGAAGACCGCCACCCCGGCACACGTCACGCCTTTGCCGTCCTTGCGCTTGTAGCTGTAGATCTTGAAATGTCCGCGACCGGAGTGCTCCCAGAACTCCAGATATTCCTGAAACGCGGTCGCACTGAAGGCCTGCACCTCCGGGCGTGCCTGCGGTCCCGCATCGCGCGCCAGCCACTGCGCGCCGCACCAGCCGCCGCCGGTGCCGTAACTGCGCGCACCGGCCAGTTTCTTGCCGCTGGCGGGATCGAGATAAACCATGCCGTGACCGATCTCACCCACGGCGCTGCACACCAGCAGCCGTTTCGTCTGCGGAATGTACACGACGTCACTTGGCGGGGTGTGGTCGTGGAGCCAGCCGCCTTTGCCGTCCACCGTCTTCCACGGCGGGTTGCCGCCGGTATTGACCGCGAACTCGTACCGGATGTCCACCGGATCATGCACCAGGGCGCGGGCGGTGTAACTTCCCGGCTCGGCGAGCGCGAGCTTCTGGATGCCATACCTGTAGTGACCGTGGATGGTCACCACATCCATGCCTGACTCAACAAGCCCATCCCACGACACGGTGTGCGTGCCGGCGGGGAATTCCTTCGCCCCGAAGAGATTGCGCACCCGCTTGCCCTGGGCGTCCTCTACCACCACGGTCACCGCCTGCGGCTTGGCGAGGGTGAAGGTCACCGGCACCACGACGGGCTCAGGGGCCTTGTCCTTGGCGGCCGGTGCGGGCGCAGCGGCGGCCGCCGCCAGCAGTCCGGGCTGCACCTCGTTGGTCTGCTCGGGCGTCAACTGCCGCAGTTCGATTTTGCGGAAGAAGGTTTCGAAGTGCTCCTCCGCCTGCAAGCCGTCGCGGAAGAGCAGCAGCCGGAACTGCAGCAGCGTCCCGTCCCAGGTGGGGGCGTTGACGTGAAAGACCACGCGGGTCGTCCGCCAGCCCTGCGGGTCCTGCTTCGTTGTCTGGGACCAAACGGGCGTGGCGGTCCCTTTACCGACGTTACCCACGCCAAATGGAAACAGCTCCGCGCCGATACCCGGCTCGCCCGTTTCGCCGCAGCGGAAGTCGTAGGTCACCAGGAAATAATCGCCCTGTTTGCGGTCGATGCGCCCCTTGTCGGCAAAGAACTGCAGTTGATGGCGATTCAGCCGCGGCGCGAAGGCGAGCGTCACCTTCGCCTGTTTCTGCCCCTCGACGTCAACGACCTCCGCCTTGCCACCGGCGACGTTCATCGCGTACATGCCAAGCTGGCCGTCGGCGAAATCGCGGGACCAGAGCAGCGTGCCGGGATGAGCCGGCGCCTCCGCGGCCAGGGCCGAGAGCAAACCAGCCAGAAGCATCATGAGCAAGAGCAGTGTTTTGAAAAT
>CAYOIT010000481.1:0-2045 GCA_964404035.1 uncultured Verrucomicrobiota bacterium
TTTTGCCGCGGCGCTCGCGGCGCGCGGCCTGGTGAGCCACCCGTGGTGGGTGCAGGGCGCGTCGTTCGAGACGCCCCGCTGGGCCGGCAACGCGGCGCAGGTCCTGATGTCCGCCGCCCCGAAGGAGCGGCCTGACGCATTGCTGATCATGGACGACAACCTGGTCGAGCACGCCACGGCGGGCCTGGCGGCGTACGGAGTGCGCGTGCCATCGGACGTGGAGGTCATCGCCCACACCAACTTCCCGTGGCCAACCCCGAGCGCGATGCCGGTGACGCGGTTGGGGTTCGACATAGGAAAACTGGTGGCCATCTGCCTGGAACGGATTGATCAGCAACGGTGCGGGGAAGCAACCCCGGAGCTGACCTTGATTCCGGCATTATTTGAAGAGGAATTGGCTTCGGTTACTCATCCAAGTGTGGCTGGAGGCAAACGGGTGTTGGGACTGGGGGTAAAACAACAGCGGGAAAGACAAGCAGAAGGAGTACAATCATGAACTGTCGCAGACCGACCGGATCATCAATTGTTGCCGTGGGATTGAGCGCTTTGTTTCTATTGGGGCTTCTCATACCTGGCAACGCCATGGCCGTAGACGTTCCGGTCACCAGCGGCCTCAGCGTCTGGTTGCGTGCCGACATGGGAGTTCTGACCAACGCGACCGGCTACGTGACGAACTGGCAGGACCAGGCCACGGGCGACGGGAGCCAGGATGCGACGCAGGCCACATCCGCGAACCAGCCCCTGTTCGTTACCAGCGCAGCCGGCTTGAACAACCAGCCCGTGGTCCGTTTCGATGGCGTGAAGGATTCCACCGGCGATCGGCTTCTTCTAGGCAACTTGAGCAACAAGTTCACAACGGGGGAAGCGACACTGTTCGTGGTCTATACGGGAGATAGTTCTCTTGGGGCTAACTATAGCGTTTACTCCAGCGGCAACATCGGCGGAACATATTGGGATCAAGGCAAGGTTGGACCGTTCTATGGTGCCACAGCGTTCAACTACAGGTACAATGAAAACGGTGCGTTCGGTAATTATCCAGATACACCGTGCGCGGGCAACCACATCGTGGAGTTCCGTGCCGGCAGCGACTACACGGCGTTCACCAATGGCGTCTCCTTGGGAACCCTCACCGTCGCGAATACGGCGACTGCCAGTGGGGGAAGCTACAAGTTCTGGGGCGGGAACGATCATCGCATCGGCAACGACAGTGCGAATGAGGGCCTGAACTTCCGCGGTGATGTCGCCGAGATCATCATCTACAACCGTATCCTCACCGACACCGAGCGGAACCAAGTTGGAGCTTATCTTGAAGAACGCTACGGGATTTCGGGCAACTATTATCTGCCCCCATCAGCGGCCCCGTCGGGTTTGACGGCTACGGCGGCCAGTTCGTCACGGATCACCCTGAGTTGGGTTGACAACACCTCCAATGAGACCGGCTTCAAGGTCGAGAGGGCGACCGACAGTGGTTTTACCGCCAATCTCACGCTGGTGACCACCACGGCCGCCAATGCCACCAACTATACGGACACCGGGCTTTCAGCCAACACGACCTACTATTATCGTGTCCGCGCCACCAATCCTGCCGGGGATTCCGGCAATTCGGCTTCGGCCAGTGCCACGACGCTGCTTCCGGTGGTTAGCGACAGCCTCAGCGTTTGGCTGCGTGCCGACAGGGGCGTTCTGACCAACGCGACCGGCTACGTGACGAACTGGCAGGATCAGGCCAACTTCGACGGGACACAGATGGCCACGCAAACGGTCGCCGCTTTGTGCCCGCAGTTCGTTGCCAACGGCCTTAACGGCCAACCCGTGGTTCGTTTCGATGGCGCACCCGATCACGCGCAAGGCGACCGGCTCGTGCTTGGTAGCCTGAGCAACTTGTTCACGACCGGAGCTACGCTCTTTGTTGTCGCCACGGTGAATTCGAACGCAGCCTATGAGCTCTATGCCACCGGTGGGAACGATGCGCGCTGGAATCAGGGAATGGTTGGCCCCTTCTATTCCGGCAAGAACTTTGAGTACAGGTACAACCAAGGCGGATC
>CAYOIT010000482.1:0-2035 GCA_964404035.1 uncultured Verrucomicrobiota bacterium
GCGGGTCCCGGCGCGGATGTAGAAGCTGTCGCCGGCGTTCACGGTCACGGCTTCCTGGCCCGGCACTTCCAGAGTGAGGGTTCCGGCCAGCACCAGGCCGCAGAGATCGGCCGTATGCTGCTCGGTTTCGATATGCTTTGTGTACGGCCGATATTCCTCGTAGGTCATGACCGCCTTGACGCCGGAGGCGTTCGGGAACAGGTACCGCCAGAGCTTGTCGCCGTCGTCGAGAACCTTCATATCAGCCTGGCGCTGGACCAATACGTCATTCATCTGGCGGTTTGGCTCTGCAAAAAACTCCGGTGCCGTGATCCCCAGGGCCTCCAGGATCTTGAGCAGGGTGGCCAGGGTTGGGGAACCACGCCCGGCTTCGATCTTGGACAGGAAGCTGACGGCCACACCCGCCTTCTGGGCCAGTGCGCGCAGGGACAGGTTCCGCCCCTCCCGCAACTCGCGGAGGCGGCAACTGATATCGTTCGGATTGAGCATGTCACTGGTCTCCCTCGGGCGTTGCCAGTCCCGTCTTCGCCGACCGGCTTCGTCCAGTTACGGTGGGAGACTATAGTGTTCTTCATAGAGAATGGCAAGAGCCGGACTCATTCCGCTGGATATCGCTCACAATGTCCCCCAGTTGATGCCTGTGCATCTATTGGAGGTGCACTATGGAATTTCAAGCGGGTGAATCGGGTAATCCGGGCGGTACTGGCCCGCATGAGGGAGCAGGACGACGATGCCGCGCCGTCGATGCCGCGTTCGTCGACGGAGTCGTCCGCGCTGTCCGAGTTGGATGCCATCGACATGCTGGCGGACTTGGGCATCAGCCCCGCCGCGTTGAGGACCGCCGCCCTGGCGGACCACAGCCTGCTGGGCTCCGACCGGCGGCCGCAATACCCAAAGGCCTACATCGAGGAGATCAGGGACAACTGGACCACCAAGCGGGAGGCGAGTCTCATGCTCGTGATGACCGACCACCAGTTATGGCACTGGCTGAACCTGAGCGGCAGGAAGGCCCGGCTGATCGGCAAGGTGAGCCTGGTCCGCCGGGCTGACGTTTGGGACGAGCTGCGGAAAAGGGCGGCGAGGAAGACGGCTTGAACACTCCGGGAGATAAATGGCTGTTTTCCGGGAGATAACTGCAAAGAATTGTTCGCCTTTCGCAAGACGCTGGAATGAAAGCGGTTATGCCGACAAGAAATTGGTCCCTCCTGTTACCGGCTTTTCATCCTAGTAAGCCGGGTTCGACTCCCGGTGGGCGCGCCATACAAAAGATTGTCAGAAACCCCATCGCGCCGACAATCTTTTGTCGTTCGGCTACAATGTTTTGTGCAAATGCCGACAATCTTTTGTCGAAAACGCCCTTTTCAGAGGCACTGCGGTTCCGGGAGATAATCCGGGAGATAAGTAGTGCAGCGTGGCGTTTTTTAGCGCGATTCGGGCGCCGGACATGCCCTCCGGACACGCTCCGCGCGCCCACGAAGAAGGGGAATTGATGCAGAATACTTCTTGCCGTCGGGGCCGCCATGCGTGTTGCCGATGATCGAGCCGGGAACAAGAATGAGGACAACCTCAGACTCTCCAACTTGCTGGGCCGCGAGACCCCACGCGCCATCGACATATCGACCCTTGCCTTGGCCTCGCCGCCAAGAGAAAACCCTTCGTGAGGCGCACGGGGTGGGTCCGTGGGCGCGGTTGGCAGGCCGTCGGACTGTTGTCCCCTCACCTGTCCTGTGTCCTGCAGATCAACGGTGCGGCGGTAGCGCACCGTTCTCGTTGACGTACTCGATAACATCCGCCGGGAGCGGGCCTTTGCCCGACCATCGGTAACGACGTGCCCGTACCGCCAGATCGCCGCCAATTCGAAACTCGGTCGGGCCGCGCGGCAAGGGAATGTGCGACGGGTATTCCCCTGAGTGGCTCGCCAGGTACTCTTCCATCGCGAGGGGCATGGGGCCCGCGCCGTCGTGTTGGACATACTGGTTTATCCCGACGTGATAGAGCCGCTCCTCGGTAGTCGTTTCGACCAGCGTCGCGGTCA
>CAYOIT010000483.1:0-2032 GCA_964404035.1 uncultured Verrucomicrobiota bacterium
CGGCTTGGCGAAGGAGATTGGCGAGAGGACGCACAGCAGCGCTGCGGTTAGGATTACAGTTGGTTTCATGGTCATTGTTTCGTTGGTATTCTTCATTTATTCCGGCCTCTTTTGGTCATCCCTACGGCGTGACCAGCAGGAAGAAGCTGTCTCCTTTCTCCGGCAAGGTCAGAGCGCTCCTTTTTTGAAAACTGCCCGTGGCAACGGTCTCCTTCTTGTCGAGGTCGTAGAGGCGGTAGTGCAAGGATCCGTCTGGGAAGCCCTGAAGCTTCAGCGTGCTTCCCGGAATCTGATTGGGCAGGTAGGCGAGCAAGGTCCGGCCGTCGCGGCTCCACGCATAGTGTGTTTGTCCGCCCGGCACTACGATTGGCCGCAGGTCTTTCAACAAATCGGGTAGATCTCCGCCGTCCGACGCGAACGCGGGATTCAGGTCGCTCTGCTTGTTGAGATCAATGATATGCGCGACACCGTCGGGCACGGGTGTGTTTCCCCACAGATATGTGGTCTCCAGGGAAAGGGCGTTCATTTTTTCCTCATACTTGTAAGGTTCATCGATCAAGCGGGCGCAGCCATAGAGATCGGGTTCAAGAGACTTGTCCCTGTCTGCTTTCACGCGGATGGCCAGCGGAGCCGGTTTCCACTCCTGCGTCCAGTTCACGCGTTGCCGCACATCCTGGTGCACCTTGCGTTCGTCCGCGATGATGCATTCGCCCCACGTCATGCACATGGGCATCCGATAGACCAGCGCCAAGTAGGTTTCCTCGCGGGTCATCAAGCGGTAGTAGGACAACGCCTTGGGGGACTGCAGGATTTTTCCCTGGTCGCGGTTCGGAGTCGGAGAGTCGCCTTCGTAACCATGAAGCTCCACCGGCATCTGCCCCCAGAAGGCCCCCTCCGCCTGATACGGGTGGGGACGCATCATTTCCGCTTTGTACTTGCCGGCGATAAGACGGATGTTCACCGCGCCGTAGGGCTTGTCACGGTCATGGCAGGTGTATGTCCGGAAACCGTAGGGTTTCGGCTTGAACGAGGTACAGGCCATGGGGTCGTCAAACGTATCGAATTCGGTGATGACCAAATGGTTAGGGTCCGCAGCGCGATAGATGTCATAGGTGCGGTTCACAAAGTCACGGCTGCCCTCCCAGGAGTTCCTGTCCCGTTCGCCGTTGGCGGAGACCGCCAGTAAGGAGGTCTCATCGCTAAATAACCTAGCAAAGGCGGCCGCGTAGCCCAAGTAGGTCTTGACCCAGCCGGAATCCAGCGCGTAGGACCACTTCTGGATTCCCGCGTCCACCTGCTGCTGGTATGGAACGCAACCTTCTTCCGACGGGTGGTGATTCGCCAGATTGAAATACAAGAATACGCCGTGCTTCCTGTTGGCGCGCAGTGTGCCGGCCAGTCGTTCGGCTCCATAAGGGGCGACGTGGTCGAGATACTCCGTCCTTTCCCAGTGGTGCCACCAACTGCTCAAATGCATCAAGTCGAAACCGCAGGAGGCCAGATACTTAGCCTGCTTTTCCTGGTCTTTCTCCGTAAGCCCTTCCCACCACCGGTCGGCAATATCCAACTTGCCGCCTTTGGCTGCGGCGACAACTTCGCTCCATTCCTTTTCACCGCACACCAGCGACTCGTTGGGCGTATCGGGATGCTTGTAAATCAGCTTACCGGTCTCCGAACCCGCCATCGGAGGCATGGGTTTTCCGTCGTAAGTGAGTAAACTCCTCGCGGTATCGAAACCAATGAACTTTCCGTCGGTGACGGACACGTCCAGCATCGCGACCCGTTTCTTTTCGCTCCCGAGCCATTCTGCCTCAAGGGCCGCCCGATGATCGCCCACGGGCAGGTCGTGGACGCTTGTCCGCCAGATCCCGCCGGTCTCCTTCATCGCATAGGCCTTCCCGTTCACTCTGGCCATAACTGCGACCGTCCCTACGCCCAGTTTCCGGGCTTGTTCATCGACGACAATGCACGCCAGCGGAACACCTTCCTGACGCTGCCTTTGATCGGTCCGGATCACCGGCAGGGAGGAAAT
>CAYOIT010000484.1:0-2026 GCA_964404035.1 uncultured Verrucomicrobiota bacterium
CTGAGGGATCCGTGGCTGGCGGAGATCGGCTTCCTGGCGGCCGTGGTCGTGATGGCTTTCGTGGAGCCAGCCGCGAGTCTGGTCGGCAAGACGGGGAGCGCGGCGATGCTTCAGGTTGAGACCGGTGGGCACGTGGGCCCCGTGCTCGCCTGGTATCTGTGGTTCTGCCTGCCGCTCTTCCGGTTCCTCCTGCTTCGCTGGGTCTGGCATCTGTGCCTCTGGTGTTACTTCCTATGGCGTTTGCAGCGGCTGGATTTGCATCTCATTCCGACGCATCCCGACCGCGCAGGCGGGTTGGGCTATTTGGAGATCGTGCAGGAGCATTTTGCCACGTTGGCCATGGCTATTTCGGCGGTGTTGGCCGCCTCTTTCGCCGAAGGTATCGCCTCGGGGCCCATGGCGTTCGAGACGTTGTACATGCTGATCCCCATGGTCCTGCTTCTGGTGGCGGTGCTGTTCATCGGCCCGCTTCTCATTTTCTCCCCTAAGCTCTGGGCCTGCCGGGTGACCGGCTGGAGCGAATACATGAGCATGGCGACGGGCTACGTGCACGCATTTGACCGCAAATGGATCCGCGGCGAGAACGCAACCGGCGAACGGCTGTTGGGCACGCCCGACATGCAGTCGCTGGCCGATCTGGATAACAGCGTCAATATCGTGCGCGACATGCAGTGGGCACCCGCGAGCCGCAGGCTCGTGCTGAGCCTGGGCGTCTGCACCCTCGTGCCGATGCTACCGTTGCTCCTGCTGAAGTATCCGGTTGGGGATCTGGCGGCAAAGTTGTTTCAGACATTGACGGGGTTTTAGAGGGACGAGGGACGAGGGGCAAAAGGATGAGTCAACGGTCTCTAGAGGAATTTGGTGCTTATCGGAAGGCAAAGGAGCTTTTTGCTCTGGTTGTTCCCGGTATGCGCCTGGTCCAGAGCACCCATCCCTCGCCCCCCGCCGCTCGCCCCTGGCTCCCCGCCGCGTGGCTGCGCGGGTACTCCCCGGCGTGGCTGCGTTTGGACGTTGTCGCCGGGTTGACGGCTGCCGCCGTGGTGATCCCCAAGGCGGTGGAACAGTATCGAGGGACGGACCGTCAATGAACGCCATACTTACCACCGCCATCATCACCGTCTGCCTGTGCGGGGCCGTTGTGGTCGGGATGCTGTTCAGCCGCCGCCTGCCGGATCATCACCTCAGCAGTGAGACCAAGGATGCCGTGAAGGTCGCCATGGGACTGATCGCGACGATGTCCGCCCTGCTTCTCGGGTTGCTGGTCAGTTCGGCCAAGGGTTCCTACGACACCGTGCGAAGCGAAGTCATCCAGTTGTCCGCCAAGATCTCATTCTTCGACCGCGTGCTGAGCGTGTACGGCCCCGAGGCCGCCCCGCTGCGCACCGAGTTGCGAGAGGTCAGCCAGAACATTATGGCGCAAATGTGGTCCGCTGATGGCAGCGCGACCGGGCCTGACATCCAAAAGGGCAATGTTTTGTATGCCGCCATCCAAGGCCTTTCTCCACGGACGGATGTGCAGCGCGCCATGAAGGATCAAGCCGCGGAGGTGGCGGTGGAGATCGCCCAGATCCGTACGCTGTTGCAGGCGCAATCGCTGGCGTCCGTCTCCCTGCCCCTCCTCGTGGTCGTGGTCTGCTGGCTCATGATTATCTTCTTCAATTTCAGCCTGTTCGCCCCCCCGAATGCCACGGCTACAGCGGCCTTGCTTATTGCTGCCATTTCGGTCGCGGGGGCCCTCTTCCTGATTCTGGAGATGGATCAGCCATTCAGCGGCCTGATCCGGATTTCGAGTGAACCGATGGTTAATGCCTTAGGTCAGATGTGAGTGATGGCAAACAGACGGAAGATGATACGCAGGGCGCCTTTGACAACCGGGCTGGGAAAGGGCGGGTGCGCGGCGCGCGAAGAGGGGTGCGGGATGCGGGTACGGAGAAGGTGTTGGACGGCAGGTGTTGGCGGGATGGGAGCCCCGGCGCGGGTGCGTCGTGGGCGCGATGGGTGACGGTGGTAGTAAGAGGTAGAGAAA
>CAYOIT010000485.1:0-2022 GCA_964404035.1 uncultured Verrucomicrobiota bacterium
CCAACGTCACCGGCCTGACGGTGGCGACGGAGTACGGCTACCGGTGCTTCGCCTCCAACGCCTACGGCACGGCGTGGGCTGCCGCGGCGACCAACTTCACCACGCTGCCCCAGGCACTTGTCTGGAGCGGCGCGGGAAGCAACAGCCTGGCGAGCAATCCGTCGAACTGGCTGGACGGTGTGGCACCGGTGCCGGGCGACAACATCTGGCTCGACGGAACGAGCAGCAGCAACATGACGTGGGACGCCGCAGCTCCGGCGACCCTTGGCACGTGGACGCAGATGGCGGCCTACACGGGCACGGTCACGTTCGCGATGGGGTATATCGGTGCCTTCACGAACCTGACGATCAACGGGAACGCGGTCGTGGACAACGGCACGTGGACCCAGGTGGCCAACCCATCCGGGAATACGGCCTCGAACCGGTTGTATGTGACGGTCAACGGTAACCTGACGATTGGCTCCAACGCCGTCATTCAGGTGGACAGCAAGGGTTTCACCGCGGGAAACGGGCCCGGCAAGGGCGTCACGAGTCGGCATGGCGGCGGCTACGGCGGCCTCGGGGCGGGCGGCTTAGGAATACCGCCGTCCAGCAAGCCCTACGGGTCGATCACGGCCCCCACGGATTTGGGCAGCGGCGGTACTGACGGCGGTGGCGGCGGTGGCGCGATCTTCCTGGGCGTGACGGGCGATCTCGTGCTCAGCGGCACCGTCAGTGCCCAGGGGGAGTATTTTTGGGCAGATGGTGGCTCCGGCGGGAGCGTCTACATCCGGGCAGCGACGATCTCTGGCGGTGCCAGCGGTGTGATCCTGGCCAATGGCGGAGGTTCAGTTTATGGGGGCGGGGGCGGCGGGCGCGTGGCGGTGATCCTGACCGGCGGCGGGGATTTCAGCGGCTATTCCGGAACGATCACCAACAGGGGTGGCAACGCGTCTGCGGGATACAGCTATGGCGCGGCGGGGACGATCTATAAGGAGACAATGGCGCAGGGCAGCGGGCATGGGACACTGATAATAGACAATATGAATCAGTTTGTACTGCCGTGGGTGTCTACGCTGGTAACGAATGGAGACCTGAGCGCGTTCTCCCAGATTGTAATCACGAACAATGGCGACCTGGCAATCGGTTCCGGCGCGACGATCAACTTCGGCACGGCCAATATCAGCGGCGGCGCCTTTCTCACGATCACCAATGCCACGGGCGTCAGTTTCCCCGATCCCTTTACCCTCAGCAACTACACGTTGCGGGCCGATGCGCTTACGAACGTGACCGGGAACTGGCTGATCGCCTCCAGTGGCGTTCTGTCACACAGTCCGAACTGGAATGCCGAACGGAAGAAGCTCAATCTGACGATCAACGGCAATCTCACAATCGCGTCCAACGGCTCGGTCAATGTGGAGGGCGTTGGTTACCGCAATGGGTATGGACCAGGGATCGACAGCCAAACGTACCATGGCAGCTCCCACGGCGGGGTCGGCGGGACGTATGTGACGGGCGGGAGTCTGATGCCCACCGGCACGACCTATGGTTCGATCATCGCGCCGACCAACTTGGGGAGTGGCGGCGCCAATGGCCCCGGGAGTGGCGCGGTGCGGCTTACCGTTACCGGCGCGTTGACCAATGGCGGGCTGATTAGTGCGAACTCGGTTGACTCTTGGGGGAGCCCGGGTGCGGGCGGTAGCGTCTACCTGACGGCGGGCAGTCTGGCGGGGAACGGGAATATCCGGGCCAACGGTGGAAAAGGCACGTCATTTGGTGGCGGTGGCGGCGGCGGGCGCGTGGCGGTGATCCTGACCGGGGCAGATTTCAGTGGCTACGCCGGGACGATCACTGCTTACGGAGGAAGTGGCAAGGCCGCCAATGAGGACGCCGCCGCCGGTACGGTGTACAAGCAGAGCGCCGCCGGCCAGCAACTCATCGTGGCCAACTTTGCGGGCAACTCCCTAGTGAACGGGGTCGTTACAGATGTGAAGACGCCGACCGACCTCAGGCGAACGACGGTCATGGTGACGAACAAGACCG
>CAYOIT010000486.1:0-2013 GCA_964404035.1 uncultured Verrucomicrobiota bacterium
ACGCCCAGAGCGTGGCCCTTCGCCGCCTTCTGTATATCAATCATCCGCTGGCCCGGGTGACAGGACTCACCCTCAAGCGCGGCGCGTTCAATGCCTATTCGGGCAATAACGGCCCGGGGGCGGTCTATTTGGGCGCCGGCCTGGTTAGCAACTGCATCCTGACGGCCAACAGCGCGTATAACCGGGGCGGGGCGATGTGGATGAACGGCGGCGTGATGGCGAACTGCCTGCTCCATAACAATTTGGCCATTCAGTCAGGCGGCGATGGTGGCGCCCTGTACCTGTCCGCGGGAGATGTGGTCAACTGCATTTTTTCCAATAACTGGGCGTACGCCTATGGCAGCGGCGTGTATATGACCGGCGGGCGCTTGAGAGACTGCCAGATCGTGAAGAATTACATGAGCACCACCTATGCGACGGATGGCTGCGGCATCTACATGTCAGGCGGGACCGTGGACGCCTGCGTCGTGCGCGACAACAACGGCTCTTTCACGCAGCGCGGAGGCGGCATCTTCATGAGCGGGGGGCGACTGGTCAACAGCCTGGTGTTGAACAATTTCGTCCTGTCCCAGGGCGGGGGTATTTACATGTCCGGCAATGCCTCCGCGGTGCATGTGACGGTCAGCGGCAACCGCGCCATCTCGGGCGGGCACGGCGTTCACCTGGCTTCCGGATCGGTGAGCAACAGCGTGGTGATTGGCAACGGCAACACGTTTTACCAGAGCCGCGGCGAGAACGTTGTCATCCAGGGTGGCGCCTTCAATTACGGCGCCTCGTCGCCGTTGATGGCTGGAACCGGCAACCTGACCATTGAACCGCTTTTCGTGAACGCGGCCAGCGGAGATTACCGGCTGCCGCCCGGATCGCCCTGCCTTGATGCCGCCGCCGTTCTTCCGGATCTGACGAATGCGTTGGGGGGCACGGTCCGGGCGCTCGATGGCGATGGCAACGGGTCTGTGTTGCCCGATATGGGCGCCTATGAATCCGATTTGACAACGGCCCTGTCCTGCGGCATCAACTCGCCGACGAACGAAGCCCTGTTGCAGTTGGATGCCGTTCTGACCGCGTCCGTGGCCGGGGCCGACACGACTATCGTCTGGTACGGTTGGGATATCGACAACGACGGCACGTGGGATTATCAGGGAGCCGGCCAGAGTGTGATCACGCCGTCGTTCGGCGTCGGATTTTATTCGGTGAAACTGGCGGTGAGCAATGCCTCGGGGGAGAGCGCCGTCTGCACGATGCCGAACTACATCCGGGTGGCCTCGCTCACCAATTACGTGGCCAAGTCGGGCGGCAATGCCGGCATCCCGCCTTACGATACCTGGCAAAAGGCGTCGTCGAACATTCTGGACGCGCTGGACGCCTCCTGGGCCGTTCCGGGTTCGTCCCCGGTGGTAATTGTGTCGAACGGCACATATACCGTCAGCCGCACGGTCCGCGTCACCACCAATATCACGCTCCGGAGCCTGAACGGTCCCGCCGTGACCCTTGTGGATGCGTCCGGCACCACACTCGGCCTTCGGCGGGCTCTCTGGGTGGATAGCGCGGATGCGGTCGTGTCCGGATTTACGGCGAAAAACGGAAGTCTTCCGGATTGGTCCAACCCCGGACCGGGCATGTGCCTGCTTTCGGGGCTGGTGACGAATTGCGTCATCACGGCCAATTCCAGTTATGTCAACGGTTCGGGAATCTACATGTCCGGCGGGCGGCTGGCGGATTCGCTGATCGCCAACAACGCGTGCGGAGCGGGGGCGAACGGAACCGCCGGCGGCATGTATCTGACCGGTGGCGTGGTCGAGCGCTGCGTGGTGCGGAACAACACCTCGTCCGGAGGCGGGAGCGGCATCCGCATGACGGGCGGGTTGTTCACCCATGGCGTGATTGCCAGCAACACGCCCACGGCCACGGGCGCGATCGGCGGCGGCATTACGCTGGGCGGCGGAACGATCCGGAATTCCCTCATCGTCTCGAATGGCAGCGCGTTTGTCACCAATGGCGGCGGGATTTCCG
>CAYOIT010000487.1:0-2010 GCA_964404035.1 uncultured Verrucomicrobiota bacterium
CGCCGGGGGTTGTCGGCAATGTAGGCGGCCATGGCCTTGAGCTGGCCGCGGCGCAGTAGAATGCTGTCTTGGAAGCCGGGTTGCCAGAGTCCGGCGGCAGGGGCTGACGCCGGAACCGGACTGGGGTTCGGTTGCAGAAGCAGCCCCTTGCTCCTGCATTCATCGGTGCTCACTCTCTTGAACGCCTTCACAATGTGCCCCATCGGCCGCGCCAGCCGCTCCTTGATCCAGAGAATGCCATGAAAGTGGTCGGGCATCACCACGCACTCGCACGCCTCAACTCCGGGATAGATGGCCGAAGCCCGCCGCCAGACGTCGCGCACAATCTCCCCACTGGCTGAAAGCGTAACGGTTGCCTGGCCGTCGGTCTGGACATGCAGCGCGCCAAGGCAGTCGCGCCGCGGTTCGGTCACGATGGTAATCATATAGAAGCACGGCTCACAATAGTCGTGCTCCCAACAACGTTGCATCATGCCCGTATTGCTCATCAGCGAACTTCCTCTTCCATCAAGCCCTCGAGCGCCGCGGCGGCGCCCCATCCGTTGTAGGTGAACCAGGTGCTGGCCGGGGTGCCGTCGGGATAGCGTTCCTCCAGCAGACCATCGGAGGGACAGAACCGCTCGCTCATGACGCCCAGCCTGCCATACCCCATCACGTCCGGATAAAGCTCCAGTGACTGCAACGCCCACTGGATACCATCCTGCAATCGTTGCGCATGGTATTCGTCGCCTGTCTGCGCGGCAAGGTACCGCAGATCCGAAGCAATCAGCAGTCCCATGGGGTGTATACACTGATTCGATACACTGGTTCCTGACCCGCCGCAAGAATTCCACGCCGACCCTTTCAACGGCAGAGCCTCGGGACGCGCGCGAAAACCGTAGCGCCACAGGTACTCGTATTCGGCGCCCTCCCCCAGCGCCGTCAAGTAATCGTCTTTCCCGGTAATCCGGTGCAGCAGTGCCGCCGCCCGGATGAAACCGAGGACGCCTTCCTGATCCGGCGACCATATCGTATCCATGGGTGTACCCCAGCAGCAGAGATCCCGCACAAACCCGCGATAGTAGCCAAACGCCTTTTCGGCCGCAGCCAGATAGCGATGATCGCCTGTCAGCGCATAGGCCTGCGCCAGCGCCGGCACGAACCAGACGCCGGCATACCCGCGGGCATCAACCATCTCCGGACGATCCGTCCGGTACGTATACCCGAAGTTGCCGGAGGGTTCCTGCAGCGTGAGCATCGTGTCGAGCACACGGCAAGCCGTGGTGCGCCACGCCTCCGGTGGCTCCTCGCCCGTCTTCTCCCGCAACCAGCTATATGCCTGCAAAAGGTACGCCACGGCACTCCCATTCGTGTACGCGCAGTGAACACCATTGACGAGATATCCGGACCACCACCAGTCCACGCCCGGACCAATTCCATTGTGCGGGTTATAGACATCCCAGAGCAGCCCCGAGGCCTCGTTGAGACAACCAGCCACCCGGTCAAGGGTCGAACGCCCCTTGACCACAGCATCGGCAATCCCCAGTTCCACCCCGGCTTTGAGCACGGCAAACCCCACCGGCCCGCCACCGGTCCAGCCGATTTCGGAAAGCGACCTCCACGGCTGCAGCGGCATGACGCCGGGCGCTTTCGTGTGCTGGTTGGTGAACTCCCGGTCCCGTTCCGACCAGTTCGATTCGATCAAACCCTCCGTCAAGGCCCGCGTCGCTTCGGCCACTCCAATCCTCGGCGCGGGACATTCCCGGAACCGGGCATATTCCGCCCGCATGATCCGGTGGACGACCAATCGGTTCTCGGCAGGAAACACGTAAATACGCCCCCGCACGGTTCCGCGGCAAAGCCGGTGCTCGGTGGCGTCACGCCACGTCTCCTTGTGGGAAAAGGTCCGTGGTTCGTTCCGGTAGCCGAAGGTCACCCCGACCGCATCAGCTTTATCGCCGTGGGCCAGCCGCGCAAAGACGCCGTTGCGGATGAAGCCGTCGGGCACGCCGGGCTGCTCGGTGTAGGGTT
>CAYOIT010000488.1:0-2010 GCA_964404035.1 uncultured Verrucomicrobiota bacterium
ACGCCCAGAGCGTGGCCCTTCGCCGCCTTCTGTATATCAATCATCCGCTGGCCCGAGTGACAGGCCTTACCCTGAAGCGAGGCGCGTTCAACACCTATTCGGGCAATAACGGCCCGGGGGCGGTCTATTTGGGCGCCGGCCTGGTCAGCAACTGCATCCTGACGGCCAACAGCGCGTATAACCGTGGCGGGGCGATGTGGATGAACGGCGGCGTGATGGCGAACTGCCTGTTGCATAACAACACGGCAATCCAGTCCCAGGGCGACGGCGGCGCTTTGTACCTGTCCCAGGGCGAGGTCGTGAATTGCATCTTTTCCAACAACTGGGCGTATGCTTACGGCAGCGGCGTGTATATGACTGGCGGGCGCTTGAGAGACTGCCAGATCGTGAAGAATTACATGAGCAACACCTATGCGATGGATGGCTGCGGAATCTACCTGTCAGGCGGGACCGTGGACGCCTGCGTCGTGCGCGACAACAACGGAGCCTTCACGCAGCGCGGAGGCGGCCTTTTCATGAGCGGGGGGCGTCTGGTCAACAGCCTGGTGTTGAACAACTTCTCCCTGTCGCAGGGCGGGGGCCTTTACATGTCCGGCGCCGCAGCCGCCGTGCATGTGACAATTAGCGGTAACCGGGCCATCTCGGGCGGGCATGGTCTCTACCTCGCCGGCGGGGCGGTTAGCAACAGCGTCGTGATCGGAAACGGCAACTCGTTCTTCCAGAGCCGGGGCGAAAATGTCCTGATTCAGGGCGGCACATTCAACTATAGCGCCTCGACGCCGCTGATGGCAGGTCCCGGCAACCTGGCCATCGAGCCGCGGTTCGTGGACGCCGCCGCCGGGGATTACCGCCTTCCGCCCGGCTCGCCCTGCATTGACTCGGCCGCCGTCATTACCGACCTCACGAACGCACTGGGCGGGACGGTGCGCGCCATCGACGGCGATGGAAACGGCTTCGTCCTGCCCGATATGGGAGCCTATGAATCCGAATTGTCGACAGCCTTGTCCTGCGGTTTCAGTGCGCCCACAAACGAAGCCCTGTTGCAACTGGCCGCCATCCTCACGGCCACCGTCTCCGGGGCCGATACGAATATCGTCTGGTACGGCTGGGACGTCAATAATGACGGCGACTGGGACTACCAGGGCGTTGACCAGCGCATCGTCACCCATACCTTCGGCCCCGGTTTTTACACGGTGAACCTGTCGGTCAGCAACGCCTCTGCCGAAGGGGCATTTTGCTCGCTGCCGAATTTTTTCCGGGTGGCGACCCTGACCAATTACGTGGCTAAGACGGGTTTCAACGCCAATATCCCTCCCTATGACACTTGGCCGAAGGCGGCTTCCAACATTCTCGATGCGCTGGATGCCGCCTGGGCCGTGCCGGGCGTATCCCCGGTTGTGATTGTGTCGAACGGCACCTATGCGGTCAGCCGCACGGTCCGCGTGGCCACGAACATCACGCTGCGGAGCCTTAACGGGCCAACCGTGACGATTGTGGATGCGGGCAGCACGACGCTGGGCTTGCGGCGCGCGCTCTGGGTTGAGAACCCGGATGCAATCGTGTCGGGGTTCACCATGAAGAACGGGAGCCTTCCCGACTTTTCCAACGGCGGCCCCGGCATGTGCCTGCTGTCGGGCCTGGTGACCAATTGCATCATCACGGCCAATTCCAGTTATGTCAATGGCTCCGGGGTCTATATGCTTGGCGGCCGCCTCTCTGCTTCGCTGATCGCCAATAACACCTGCGGAGCAGGAACGGGAACGGCCGGCGGCATGTTCATGACCGGCGGGGTGGCGGACCGGTGCGTGGTGCGGAACAATGCCGCCAGCGGCGGCGGAAGCGGCATGAAGATGACCGGCGGGCTCTTTACGCACGGTGTGATTGCCAGCAACACGCCCACGGCCACGGGCGCGGTCGGCGGCGGCATCACGCTGGGCGGCGGAACGATCCGGAACTCCCTCATCGTCTCGAATGGCAGCGCGTTTGTCACCAATGGCGGCGGGATTTCCG
>CAYOIT010000489.1:0-2006 GCA_964404035.1 uncultured Verrucomicrobiota bacterium
AAGAAGGGGCGCGGGTCGGGTTGCCGGATGAGATTGATGGCCGCTTCGGTGAGATGGTCGGTCAGATAGGTGCCTGGGCGAGCATCCGCCATGCCGGGAATGCCCCAGGGGCTGAAGTAACCCTTTTGCGGCATGCCCCATGCGCAGCCGCCGACATTGACGTCGAAGCCGCAATCGGTGGGAGAGCGACCCGGCCCGCCCAGATGCCACTTGCCCACATGCCATGTGCGGTAGCCGCCTTCGCGCAAGGCTTGCGCCACGGTCACTTCCGACTCCGGCATTCCCTTGAGATACGGGGCCTCGATCAATCGGCCACGCTGCGGGTGCAAATGCCCGCCCCAGTCGATCCAGTCCGTAATGCCGATCGAGGCCGGATACTTGCCTGTCAGCAGACTCGCACGCGTCGGCGAACACACCGGACAAGCCGCATAGGCGTCCGTGAGCCGCAGGCCTTCGCCGGCGAGCCGGTCGAGGTTGGGCGTCTCGTAGAACGTGCTGCCGTAGCAGGCCAGATCACGCCAACCCAGATCGTCAATCAGAATGAAAAGTATATTGGGCCGATCGATCTTCCCGGTCGCACCTTTCCGGGCGCCCGCCTCCTCCGCCCTGATGCTGAGCGGCATCCCGGCCGCCATCATTCCCAGTCCTGTCAAGCGCATGAAGTCACGTCGGTTCATGGTCTATTCTTTTCATTTTGCCTCACGGCCTACCTGAAACCCTCACGGTCGCTGTCCCCGGGGCCAGCCGGATCGTCTCGCCAAACACCTCCGCATCCCGGTCCGCCACGCCGAAGTTCGCCACAAGGGCGTACCGGTTGCCGTCCGCGCCGACAACCCACGCGCCTCTGAGCCCTTCATGCTCGAATGGAACGGCGCCCCCTTGAACATGTGCCGTGCGTTCGGCCGTCACGCCCGACAGAACGGCAAAGCCGATGTCCACCAACGCCGCGCCGGGGCGACAGCGCGTGAGTTCGTGCCCGACATGCATACAGATCTCTTCCACGAAAAGCGACTGATAGCGCCCAGCGCGCCGCGCTGCGGAACGATCCACGAGCAGACCGTTACCGCCGTGGAGCGCCACCACGCCAAGGCGATCGTCCACATTGAGCCAACAACCCGGAATCGTGAGAGTCTCGTCGCGTTCGGGTGGCGATACGAGTTCCGTGCGTCCGGCGGATGACCAGACCTCGCGGCAATATCCGTTGAACAGATCGTTGGGAATCGCCAGATGCAGATCTTTCCGTTCGATGAGATAGCCCACGCGGTCGGCGGCGGTTACCACGTATTGCAGGCACAGGCAGGTCTTGCCGTCGGGCAACGCCGCAAACGCGATGTGCGTAACGGCCTGGTCGGTGCAGGAGGATCCCTCGCCAAAGGAGGTGTTCACCCCTTCCGTGATGGCGCCGCACGTGACAAACCCCTCTTTACCCAAGGGCGTGATGTGATGGCGTAGCAATCGGCGATGCTTACCGGGTTCGTTTGCGTCGTCTCCCATGAAACGCACCACGGGGAACAGGTTCGACAACCATTCGGCCATGCTGCTGTCATTGGGTGGCACGCACAGCCCCTGCGCCACGCTGTGCGCCCGCCACGCGAAGGACACCAGACGATCGGGCGAACGGTGTATCACCGCGCCATGCGCATCCTCCCGCCATTCGCCCGCAACCGCGTTCTCGAACGAGACGGAGGCGGGCGCCGGTGCCTGCACCAGGGGTAGATAGTTCAGCAGCATGGCCAGCGCACACGCGCGGTCGGCTTCCAGCCGCGTATAGTAGTGAAGGTCGCGCCTTCTCATGGGGTCCAGGCGGTGACCGTAGAACGTTCCATCCTTGCCGGCGTTCGCCTCACGCTCCATCAGATCCAGTTGACGCTCCATGATCGTCAGCGCGTGCGGATCGTGAAAGCGATCGGCGGCAAACAGCAAAGTGGGTAGCAGATATTCCTGACAGTAGGCGTAGCGTACGCGGGTGTCGCCTCCGATGCGCGCGAGGCGGCCGTCGCTGAAGA
>CAYOIT010000490.1:0-2005 GCA_964404035.1 uncultured Verrucomicrobiota bacterium
TCGTTTCACAAGAGGCAGTATGCAGGCGGCATCCCGTATACGCAAACCGATTTTTCTGGCCCTTCAGGCTTTGGGCGCACGACAAAATTCGGAGAGTCACGCAAAAGGCCAATATCCGCTTTAACATAATCCTTATGCATTCGGCGGATTAAGACAGTATAATGTTATATAGTCAACTAATATATATTAATGTAGGTAATGGGTCACTGACGAGGGGGGAGCTATTCTTTGGAGGGACGCGCTTTGTCGCGTCCGGGACAACGAAAAGGCGGCCACGACGAAGCGTGGCCCTCCAGAATTCGGAAGCCCCCCCCTTGTCAGTGACCCCTAATGTAGCGCGAATTCCGCGAAGCGAAACCCATATCCCTTCGTGGTCTTCGTGAGCTTCTGTTCAAATTCTTCTCTTTCCCGTCCTGTCCGTAGTAGGGTGCATATTCACAGAAGAATTTTGTCGTGCGCCATCCCGCGCGGCTCCCAGGTGGTCAGGCTCTCGCCGTTGAATTTAGCCATGCTCATCCGATCAGGATCCGCTTACCGGATCCGGTAAACCGACCCGACGTACGGTGACAGGATACACACGTCGTCGACATAGGCCGTGGTCACCGTGCGTTCCATGTGAAATCGCAATCGCGACAGATAGCCGTTCGTCTGGGCCATGTAGAACCAGCGACCCGGCGACGGTCCGCCTGCCGTCGCCATGCCATTCTGGTCGGAAATAACCGTCCCATCCACCTTGATGCTGTACACCCCGCGATCATAGTTGGCGATGAGCGCCACACGGTGCCACGCTCCCGTGCTGACCGTCAATCCGCCGTTGGTAAGGGCCGCCCACTCATTGACCGAAGTGTCCTTGTTGCGCCGCCACACGTAAAGTTGCTGGTTCGTGCCCACACAGACGGCAATTTGGCGGTTCGTACTCGGCCCCGGCAGAATATCGACGGGATCCGCGTACAACATGCACTCGATGGTCCAGGCACCACCGGGAGTGGATCGCGTCTCCACCGTCGTGTCGCCCCCGTTCAGACGGAGAACCTTGTCATGATTCAGGTCGAGCGGGAACCCCGAAACAGCCCCCGCCGCCGCCAGTTCCGCCACGATCGCCGGATCATTCGTCACAACCGCCGCGCCCGTGTTCGCCTGCCAGCCGCCCGTGTTCGCCATGTCGAATCCGTTGTCGTAGGACTCGAATGACTCCTGGTAGGGCACGCTGTTCGTGGTCACAACCCTCAGATCGATGAAGTGCAGTGTCAACTCACTGGCGCTTCCCGTGACGTTGGCGGCCGGAACCACACTAAAGGCGCTGTCTGACAACCCGAAGGATAGTGTCACATCCCGCACGGAGTGATCCTGGGCCGTTCCGCTTAACACAACCTGCAACGTCGTGGCGTTCGATACCCGCGTCACGACGCACGTCAAGCCGGACGGCACGTTGGCCACTGTCACCCTGTTCGAGAAATTGTCGCCGATCTCCCCCGTAAACGTCTCCCCGCCGTTGAGCACAAGCGTGTTCGTCGTACCGATCGTGCCATCGTCCGCCGTTGCTTCACGGTAATTCGTGTCGCTCCAGACCAGCCAGGGCTGGTCGGAGAACGCCACCCCGAGCGTGGCCGAAGCGCCCGCGATGTTTTCGGTCGAAACCAGGTCGAACGCCGAATCCTTGAACGCGAAGGCGATGTTCGTGCTGTCTCCGCTCGTATGGCTTTGCGCCAGGCCGGTCAGGGAGAGAATCGCATTCGTCTCGTCAACCCGGGTAACCGCCAGCGTCAATCCGTCGGGGACTCCGCCTGCCAGAAAGTCCGAATCCCCGAGGGTCGCCTGGAACGTCGTGCCCGTGAGCGTAACCAGCACTGTGTTGCCCACACCGCCGTTATTGGTGACCAACTCTGAGAACGTGGTCGGGACGTAACTCAACGCGGGCTGATTCATGAAGGAGATCTGCAAGTTATTACGGTCGTAGCCAGACACGCCGGACGCCGAGCCGCCCACAAAGGCGCCATCCGTGAAG
>CAYOIT010000491.1:0-2003 GCA_964404035.1 uncultured Verrucomicrobiota bacterium
CGTAGGGCCTTCGCTTGCCGAAGGCCGGAAGAAAGGCACGCCGACAAGCGGCGGCCCTACATGTCCTTCGGTCTGAGGCGGAACCTCACTAGTCGCCAGGGCCCGCACGGGGTTGAAACGGACGGCGGCATTCGCGTCGTGGCTCAACTCGAGCAACCGTTCCAGGCTCGCGCCCGGATCAACCTCGACGGCGGGCAACATCGGTATTTCACGAGCCGGTTCGGTGTAGATATTCATCGTGCTCCTCATTGGTGATGACGCTTCAGATCGGCAAGTGCCGCCGCCCAGAGTTCGGCCATCCGCGCCATTCCGGCTGGATTTGGATGCACCGGATCATCCCCGTACCAGCGTGCCTTCTCCGTGGCATAGGCCGAAAAGAAATCCGGCCCCTGCCGCAGTCCCCGGTCGGTGATGATCTTCTCCATCTCCACACGGTAGGCGGCAAGGATGTCCGCCGCACCGGGAGCGTAGTCGTAACATGGCAGCGCCAGTACGATATGGGCGGGGACGGCGTCATATTGCCCGATAAGAATATCGATCATGGCGTTGAGATTGGGCACCACCTCAACCACGGGAATTCGTGCCCGCTCATCATTGACCCCCAGGTGAATCAGCCAGATGCCGGGATCGAGCAGATGCATGCGCTCCTGCCAGTCAGCATCCTCCCGCATCATTTTCAGATAACCGGCCGTGCTGATCCCGCCCCATCCCTCGTTGGCGATGAAGACCGGACGCTGCCACTGCGCCGATAATATATCGTTAAGTCGGGGCATCCAGCTCGTGAAGCAGTTTGAATCCGGCGCATGGGTCTTGGCCGTCGGGGCATATTGCGGGAAATTGCGCCCGTCGCGGGAAACCGATTCGGGTGGGAACATGTCCGCGGTCAGCTCGAGCGAATCACGCCAGCAGCGTTCACCCCAATAGCCTTCGGTGATACTGTCGCCGAGCGCGGCAATCATGGTTCCCACACCCTCTCCTGTGTCCCCGCCGCGATCCGAACGAATATAGGGGATCGTATAGGAGCCTTCCACATCGCGAATGGTGAGAAACTCAGGTTGTTCGGCATTCGGTTTCATGGGCGTTGAATGTTGGATGTTGGGCAGCACACCCTTTATCTTGATGGGGCGGCTTGCCGTCCTCGATAAGGAAGCATGAGACGCAACACCCGGAGGATAGACGCCCAGTTCCCGGAACGCGGCACACATGGCAGCGGTCTTCTCTGGGGCGTGGCCGACGGCTTCCGGTTGCGAATAGGCCATACTGCACAGGCCGCCATTGTGGCTGCCGAGGGTGGCAACCATGCGCTTCACGTAGGCGCGGATATCGTCCACCGTGCCGTCCACCATCGTCTTCTGCACGTCCACCGGACACCAGAAGGCCAGCTTGCCGCCGACGGCGGCGTCAAGGGCTTCCAACCCCTGGTTCTCCTGTTGGTCCTGCTGGATGACGTTCAAGCCCCACTCGTGCAGTTTCGGCAGTAGCGGCACGATGTAGCCGCAGGAGTGCATCCACACGTCCATGCCCAAATCGTGGGCGAGTTTCCAGTTTTCGACATAATGCGGCATGAAAAATTCCTCGATCATCTCCACCCGAACCATGAGACGATCCTGTAACCCCCAGTCGTCATATCCCATAACCCCGTCACACCCGATGGCGTGCAGGCGACGGATGGATTCACGCTGGGCTTCCGCCAGCCGGGCGATCAACGCCTTCAGGTGGTCCGGTTCCTCATAATAGGCTAAGAACATGTGATCCAGACCCATCAGGTTGTGCGTGCCCTCGTTAAGGCTGCTGAACGGCATCACGCCGAGGCAGTATTTCGGATTGATGGCGGCGTTGTTGGCGATGATGCCCTGGCGGGCACCCTCGAAAAAGGCCGGATTGTTCTGGTCCGGCAGGACATGGTCGGCCTGCCGGGTGATGTCCTGGATGGGCAGATTCCATTTTTCGCCGTGGTTGTGCTCACCCACCGGGCGGACCCAGGTAACGCCATACGCATCAAT
>CAYOIT010000492.1:0-1983 GCA_964404035.1 uncultured Verrucomicrobiota bacterium
GGAAGCGCCCAAAAAAGGAAATGACTTTGCGATCTATGCGTTCTTTTGCGGCCAGTCGGGCGGCGCTAACCCGCTCCACTATCCGTCATACGGACTCGCGGAGCTCGCCCCTACCCCAGGCACAGGGGCCAGCCCTTGACACTGTAGAGTCCTTGACCCCGGCCTTCCGCTTCGCGGGCTTCGTGTTCTTCGTGGTGAATTTCCCCCGTTCTGTTATCGCGCTCACGCCAGGCGTCCCGGCCGAAGGTGGGAGTGTGAGAAACCGCCCCGCATTCTGGTGCTGGGCTGGTTCATACGGGCGTCGCAAGCGACGCCCCTACCGCAAACTACAATACCATCCGGCGGGCATTTGCACGCCGCACTCTTCACCCGTGGGCCGGCTTTGCCATCCGTGGGGTTAACTGTGCTCCGCCGTGACTTCCGTTCGCCGTGTTCCAACGTGGGGCATGGGGGCCAGCCCTGATGCGGGCGGCTCTTCGGGAATGGCAACCCACACCACCCCCACCCGATACCCGCATGCGGCGTCGTATCACTTCGCCATGATTTCCGTTACGGCTCCGTTGTAATCTTCCAGAACTTCATGGGCAACGCCTGAATAGAATCCGTATACGTGTTTATCACGGGCGTTGCAGTGATATTGCTTTTCAACACGGAGAAGCCAGTCAGCAGATTTGTGGAGACGTGGACGGTATATAGGTGATTCGTGACGCTACTCCATCGGAGAACAAAATTGCTTCCGTTTGACGCCTCCAGACCCAGGAAGGCGGGCGTCTCGTTCACGTCCGACACGGTAATGGCAAAGACCTTCTGCGTGGACAGGCCGCCCTGGTCAACGGACTGGACGCGGATACTGAAGTTGCTCTGAACCTCGTAGTTGAACGAGACCGCCGTCTGGAGGTTGCTCCCGTTGATGGAGAACGAGCCATTGTGCGTGCTGCCCGCTCCAGCAACCAGCGTGTAAGTGAACGTGTTGGTTGCGTCCGGGTCTTGCGTGCTGAACGCCCCGACCGTTGTCCCAACCGCCAGATTCTCCGCCACGCTTGTATTGGAAATGACGATGTTGGTAGGCGGCCTGTTCGCCATCGCGAGCGAGAACGACCAGCCGCCCCAGACACCCCACGCATACGAGCTGGACATCCCGCGGAACTGGCACCACCGGACGCTTGTGCTCCACGTGTCAAAGCAGGCGTATTGCTGCGGCGGTCCATCCGAATAGCCGACGACCGGCACGAAATGATCGGTAAAGCCGTCACCACTGCTGTCCACGAGGAGAACCATTGGGCGGTTGTTGGCGATTTCGTTCGTGAGCACCGTCCACGTCAAACTGCTGCCCATGTAGCGGAGTGTGGAATGCGGGACGTAACTGGCATGTTTGAGCCGGACATAATCCGTGAACGCCGGGATGATGTCCGACGACCAACTCCAGCCGTAGAAATTTCCTGCCGCGCTCCACGACGTGCGCATGAAGTCCGCAATCGAATCGCTCGCGTGGCATCCCGTCGGATAGGTCACGGAACTGTCGGCGATCACCGAACCGGACGCACTATCGTTCGGCAGCGCGTAGTTCTCATAGTGCAACTGCGTGCCCGACCCTCGTATGCCACTGCCCTGCGACGCGATGCCCTGGTCCACGCTGGCCGTCTGCGAAGAAGCGTCACCTGCGAATAGATCCGGAAAACCGTTCGCGTCATAGTAACCCAGCACCATGCCGACCGCCGTCGGGCCGCAGCCGTGCCGCCACAGGTACGGCGGCACCCCGGAAATCGTCGTCATCAGCATGTTCAGGCCGAGTGGGGACAGCACGCGGAGACCAGCCTGGGGCGGCGGGACAGGCCCCGTCGTGCTTTGCTGTGGCTTGGCCTCCTGCGCAAGCGCAGAACCCACTAAACAAAACACCGCGTTCACCATCGCGAACGCGCGCCACCATCCCCGTGTTTTTCGCTGCAAACTCACACCCGACCTCCATGCCGCACGCCGACGAGA
>CAYOIT010000493.1:0-1960 GCA_964404035.1 uncultured Verrucomicrobiota bacterium
GTCGCAGGCGGGATAATCCGAGAGGCTCGGGGATTTGAGCGGAGGATTGCCGACGATGGTGGCTCCGGCTTTCACGAAGCTGCGGATTTTTTTCAGCAACGCCGGGGTCATCGTTTGCACCTGCGGCAACACCATCAGGCGATAGGAAGTCCCGCCGGGAAACGCGATCAAGCCGTCCTTCACCTCGGCCCGCTCCATGAGCATCCGCGGCGAGCAACCATCAAAGCCATAGCCTTTTTTGTCCTTGTAGAATCCCGTCCCCTCCAGCGAGCTGTCTGGCGGCAGGAAAATGTGCGGCGCGCCCTCGGGCGTAAGATAAAGCACATCGGAAACCGTGGTACCTTCGCGAAGAACCTCGGAACAACGCGTGAGGTAGCGGTGGTAGGCGCCGACCATCGGCCACCAGGTTTGGTTGCGGGTCCAGTAGACCCCGTGTGGCCCGAGGGTGAAGCCGGGCTTGTAGTCCGGGCCCAGTGGCTGGTGCGCATAGGTGTGGAAGAAGATCCGGTTGACGCCTGCGGCAAACGCCCAGTCGCCCTGGTTCTTCATCATCGCTGGGTAGGCATCCAGGCCGCCATTGGAGGTAAACGACTCGGTGGCCACGACGGGCTTCCCCATGACATGGGCAATCGAAGCCGCCTCAAAGACACTGTAGGCAGAGTCAATTCCGTTGTGCCAAAATTCGCCCATCGGAATATCCGCCACCGCGCCCAGATCGAGGTCGCCGGCGGGATTCATGTCATAGGGTTCGATGGAGAGTTCAAATCCTTTCCCGTGGGCATACGCCTTCACGCGCTCGGCGTGGTTCTCGAGAAGCAGTTCCTGCGCAGTCAGGCGGACATCCCAGAGGAAACGCTCGGACTTCTCCAGTCCCTCCACCGCCCTGCCCGAAAAAGTCAGCAGGAACGGCCTGGCATCATAACCGCGCCGCTTCTTGAACTCGTCGAGGAACGACGGGGTCCAGTTCTGCGCACCGGATTCCCAGCTGTCCATATGGAGGCTGGTCAACCCGTGCTTCTTGGCGCGCGGCCCGATCTTCTCCAGCAGGACGCCGACGAACTTCGAAAGATGGAAATCTATCGCCTTGGCATCGAACCTGTCGGCTTCACACCCGTCAGCCGCACGCGGGGCCGGCCGGGTGCCCGCGCCATTGATGCGCCGGCCCATGCGGACCACCGTCCAGTTCCCGGCGGGCACAGCCCACTCGAGCGTGCCATCGGGTTTCAGGTTCTTCGTGAGATCCACGATGGTGTCCGGCGCGATGACGCCCGCCGGGCCCGGCTCCGCGTAGTGGGCCGAGGTCGGCAGATAGGGTTTCACGTGCTTCCAACTGGAATACGGCTCGCGCTTATAGAGGGCCTTTTCGTTGATATCGGGGATCACCGGCGCGACACTGGGAAAGGCATACACCGCGACATCCTCGTAAAAGGGATGGCGCATCGAGAGGAACGGTTCCTGGCGCTGATCCGGCACGGGGAGTTTCTGCGAACAGGCCTGCGGCCCCTTCAGGTCCACCGAGCTGAACACCAGATGTTGCATGGCCTGCTCCGGCTTGATCCAAGGCCCGCCGCTTCCGCACCATCCCGGCCCGATGCCCAGCTTCACATCGATTCCCAAGCGCTCCGCGTCGCGGATCATCTGGACAAATGTATTCTGCCACGGCTCGGTCATCCACTGCACCGGCCCCTTGGGAATGCCCATGTCCACCTCGAGGAAGAGCACCTTGTTGAGGCCGACCTCCTTCATGTTCTCCAACTCGGCCGTCATCTCCTTCGAGTTCAGGTTGCCGTCATTGAAATACCAATAAACGCCCGGCTGCGCGGAGTCGGGCGGGTTTTCAAAACGTTGCTCGAGGGTCTCCGTCGCGCGCAAGGCGCAGGGCATCAGGAGCGGGAGGGACAAGAGGAGAGGCAGCGTGCGTGTGTTCATAGGATCCTGTTCGATGGGATGATTATTTGCG
>CAYOIT010000494.1:0-1934 GCA_964404035.1 uncultured Verrucomicrobiota bacterium
GGGTTTGTGCTGGCGATCTTTGCCGCCACGAACTCGCCCGGAGCGGGCGGCTAGGGCGGGTCCCTGGGGTATGCGCAGCGCTCTGGTATCGACGGACTGAACGGGGCGGTGGTCGGGTTCGGTTTTGATGCATTTGGCAACTTCTCCAATCCGACCGAGGGGCGCGTGGGGGGGGTGGGCAGCCGTCCGAACGCGATCGCGGTTCGCGGCCCGATGGGCGCGAACAGGCAAAGCGGCTATGAGTATGTTTTTGGTTCCGCTACGCTGGAGGCCTTTTACACGGAGAACAAGCAGTCGCGCACCAATGTCGTTCTGCACAGCGCCCGGATTGCCATTTCGCCGGAAAAGTCGGTATCCGTTGCCTGGACGGACCGGAATGGCGCCTGGCAGAAGCTGTTCTGGAAGCATTGCGATCTTCCCTGTCCGGAAACAGTGAAGATTGGTTTCACGGCCGGCACCGGGGCGTCGCGCGCCAACCAGGAGGTGCGCAACCTGACCGTCGCCAGTTATGCCGGCACATTCAAGGTATGGGATGGCGGCTCGGCTGTCGACGCAGGATGGGGAAGCGCCAAAAACTGGGTTGACGACGGGTTGCCGGAGTTCAGCGCCGAGACGGACCTTATCTTCAGTGCACCGGCAAGCGACCAACTTCACAGCTTTCTGGGAGCCTCCCGGGTTGTCCGCAGCCTGGTCTTTCAGACCAACACGGTTGGAGATGTCGTCCTTCGCACCACGTCCACGGCCGATGGCGCCGAGAGCGCCGATCTTGTGTTCCGGGCGTCGGGTGATGGCGCCGCGATCATGGTGCCAATGGGTGCCGATACCAACTATCTGATTGGCGACGGCGGCGGCAGTCTGATCCTGAGCAACAACCTCCTGGTGGCGCATTATGGCGCCGGCAGTCTGACCTTCGGACGGCCGGTCGCAGGCCCGGCCGGAATCACCAAGACCGGTTCAGGTAAGCTGGTTTTGTCGAATGCCAACAGCTATGCCGGGGAAACGGTCGTGATGGACGGGGCCTTGCGTCTGGCTTCGGGCAGCACTCTGGGCTCGTCGGGAAGCAGTCTATCCGTCTGGGGCGGGAGCGTGGATCTGGGGGGGACGATACAGACAAACGGGACGATTCGATTGCGAGGGGGGGCGCTGACCAACGGCACCTTGAGCATCGGTTCACGCTTTCACTACTATGGCGGGACCTTCGCGGCGGCGCTTGCCGGCAGTGGCGGCCTTGACAAGTGGGAGTCGTCCACCCTGACGTTGCGAGATGACGAGGGCACGACGCACTCGGTCCGCGATCTGACGATCGGGAGTTCTGCCCCACAGGGCACACCCGTTGGGCGGGGGACGCTGCTCTACACGCCTTCCGCCGCGGTCACCTGTTTTGAAGTGTCCTCGCGGGCGGAAAATGGGACGGTGCTGTTAAGCTGGCAGACTTCGGCTGAGTTTGGCGTGGAAGCGTTCCGTGTGCTGCGGCAGCGGGACGGCAGCGCGCCGGAGCCGGTTGAGCCCGGATATGTGCGGGCGCAAGGGGATGAAGCCGGGGGCGCCTATGAAATGGCTGACATACACGTCAAGCCCGGCGACCACATCCGCTATGAGTTGTTCATCGCATCCCCGCATGGCCCGGATCAGCGAGTGGCGGAGTGGGACGGCGTTGTCAAGACCGCCGCTGCTCCGCCACAGCCCTTGGCTGTGACGGCCGAATCCGTCGAAGCGCCGCGGGCGCAATCGGCAACAGCCCAATCCTGGATCGGATCCGGCGACCGCGTCCGCATCTGGACCGACAGCGCGCCGGCCGACCGCGTGCGTTTGAGTCTGCGGGATGAGGGTGTTTATCGCGTGTCCGCTCAGGAACTTGCGGATGCTGCGGGGTGGGATGTTGCCGCCGTGACCGCCGCCATCTCCAACACCAACCTGAGCATGCACTGCCAGGG
>CAYOIT010000495.1:0-1929 GCA_964404035.1 uncultured Verrucomicrobiota bacterium
CGGTCCAGTCCATGCTGAGAAAATAGCACAAAATGCCAAATGAGTGAAAGCACAAAATGCCATACCCATGCGCCGCGGAATGTCGCATACTATCAGATGGAAGGTGGAGGGTGGAAGGAAAGGCATTGTCATCCTGAGCGAAGCGTAGCGGAGTCGAAGGATCTCCCAGTGTGGTGGACGGCGGCTGAGTTCCCTCGACTCCGGCCCGAAGCGGGCCTTCGCTCGGGATGACGGAAGAGAAAGCGGCGAGGGCGCCGCTTCTACGTAGACGCGACGCCCCCGTCGCGTGCGGGCGCAAGGGGAAAGCGGCGAGGGCGCCGCTTCTACGTAAAGCCGAAAAGGTCGCAAGGTCAAGATAATGGGCAACAGGAGGCGCAGCATGAAGACGACGATGCATAACGGATGGGCGCGGAGGGTTTCTCTGGCGCTGCTGGCGGCGCTGCTGCTGGCGGGGACAGCGGGGGCGGCGGTGCCAACGGACTACCTGCACTATTGGCACCCGAGCCGTGCGACCAACTCCGTGGACTACGGACCCGGCGGCAAGAATGGAACAATCAGCGGCAGCGTGACGGTCGGGACTAACGGATGGCTCTTCAATCCATCCGGTTCCGGCACTGGCTACATCTCCCTTCCCGGCCCGATCACCAATACCACCAGCTACTCGTTCAGTTTCTGGGCCAAACCCGACAAGACGGCCATGGACGCGCGGCTCTACGGTGGCTGGGTGATCAGCGACCGGTTAGCCGGCTCTCCCGCGGATTGGCAGTTCGTCTACGACAAGGCGTCCGGGAAGTGGGGGGGCAGTTACTGGAACACGGCGAACACGATTGGCAGTTACTCGGGAAGCGCCGCCGTTCACGATGTCTGGACCCACGTGGCGGTGACGGTGACCGGAAACCAAGTCGTAGTCTATGCCGATGGCGTGGCCGTGACCAACGCGGCCGGGCACGGCACGCCGAACGACGCCTACACCGGGAACGCCATGATCGGCAACGCGTCGTGGGGAGCAGGCGCCGACCTGCAGTACCGCGGCTACCTCGACAACCTGAAGTTCTATCAGCGGGTGCTGAGTGCCGCGGAAATCAGTTCGCTCTACGATGCGGGCCGCCTCTATACGTATGCGGACCCGAATCTCCCGGTGGTCGCCAATGGCGCTGCAACAGGCATCACGGCATCCTCGGCGGCCCTTTCCGGCACGCTGACCACCAACGGCACGTCGCCGGCCACGGTCTATCTCTTCTGCGCGACGAACGACTGCACGACCAACGAGGCATCCTGGATCGCCGCCGGCGCCGTTGTGACCAACTTCGGCCCCTACAGCAGCGGTGCGGCGTTCACGAATACGCTGTCCGGTCTGAGTTCGAACACCACTTACTACTGGAACCATATGGCGAGCAACGCGTCGGGCAAAGCCTGGGCCGCGACAGCGGGCTCGACGTCCTTCAGAACCTACGGCTCCCCGGCGGTGAACAATGGGGCCGGGGCGACGAACGTGCGCGTTACCGTCGCGACCCTGAACGGGAACCTGGACAACGGCGCGCCCGCCGACGTCTATGTCTACTACTGGTTGACCGGCTCGGGGCCGTCGAACATGCTCAGCTTTGGGTCGCGCGGGCTGGGCGCGTTCTCGACCAACGTGAGCGGGCTGCTGGCTTCAACGGCCTATTCCTATCAGTGCTTTGCCTCCAACGCCTACGGCATGGTCTGGGCGCCGGCGGCGAGCAACTTCACCACGCCGGCATCCGTGCTGGTGACCGTGTCGGGCAGCGAGACCTGGGACGGCACGGCGAACCCGCACGCGGCGGATGGGGTGGTGCTGACGACGAACGGCATCACCTACACCTACACGATCCCGAACGGGATGACCATCGCGTCGAACGGCAGCGTGACCATGGGATCGAGCGCCAGCAACTTCGTCTTCGCCTTCAC
>CAYOIT010000496.1:0-1922 GCA_964404035.1 uncultured Verrucomicrobiota bacterium
CTTCACGGGATGGCGGATGTTCCGGATTCAGTTCGAGGTCGATGCGAAGTCTCCTGTGGAGCCGGGGTGCCCTCACCCCGGAGAAAATGACCGGGACGAGGGCGTCCCGGCTCCAGAGCATGCCGTTGCCGGCGGTATGATCGAGGCGCTGGAAATCGTCCCGCCCGAAGGTGTCCCTTCCGGATGCGTCTATCTCGATGCGATCGAGATCTCGCCGAACATGTCCAGTCAGCGGAGCGCGGATTACCAGATTCCCGAGTATTCGGGCGGACTGGGGGGCTGGTGTCAGCACTGGCCGTTGCACTATTCACGGCAGGAACCGTCGCTGCCGTTGCCTGCGACGATTACGGAGGAGCAGAAGCGGGACTTTGCCACCATTTCGGGCCGGTATTTCAATTGGTTGCTGGGGGAAGCGGCTCGCGAGGACGCTCGCCCTCCACGCCAAGATCCGAGGCAAGGTAACGAATTGGAGGGCGAACCTCCCGGTGAGCCGCTGCTTCGGCAGGCGGCAGAAGAGACCCAAGCCTACATCCGCCGGGGCTGGGAATCCTTTCGCGCGCACGGTGTCCGCGTGGCGCCGGATGGCTCGATTACCGGGCCGGGGCTGGTGCTGGGGCGCGGGGACAACACCTTCTACCACGTCTTCTACGACATGCTCCTGCCGCTGGCGTTCGATTATCGGCTGAACGGCAACGCCGAAGCCCGTGACGCGGCGCTGTTGCTGTTTGACTATGTATACGACCAGGGCTGGGCCGATGGCAGCGCCAACGGCTCGCTCTCGCTTAACTGCCTGCTGTTTGCGCCGTATTGCCATGCCATCGCCCTGATGCGGGACGAACTGGCCCGAACCGGCCGGCTCGACCGCGCCATTCGGGCGGCATTCTGGTATCAGACCTTCGGCAAATCCTTCTCACGCTTCGACGAAGACTACATCGAGACGAATGCTGACGCTTTACGCAGCATCGTCTTTACGTCGCTGGTCATGGTGCTGACCCTCGACGACAGTCCGCAGAAGGTCCAGTACCTGCGCGGTTGGCTGGCGTGGGTCAACAACGCTCTGACGATCTCGCCGCGTTTTACCGGTCTGATCAAGCCGGACGGGCTCGGATTCCATCACGAAGGCGTCTATGCCGGCGCCTACGCGACCGAGGCGTATGAGTTCTGCGCGCTGATCGCGTGGCTGCTGCACGGGACGGACTTTGCGCTGGCGCCGCAGTCGGTGGCGAACCTGAAACACGCCCTGGAGACGCAGGATCTGATCTCCAACAAATACGACGTACCCTACGCCACCATGGGCCGCATGCCGCGCCCCGGCGTGCGCCTTTTCTCGGCCTATGCGTACCTGGCGCTGGCGATGGAGGGCGAGACTCCGTCGAGCCGCACACGACGGATAGCGGCTCCGCAGAGCGTCGCCATCCAGAAGACTATGCGTACCGATGGAGGGCGAGACTCTGTCGAGCCGGATCCGGAACTGTCCGGGATCTTCATGCGGCTGTGGGATCCGGGCTGTAAGGCGTTGGCTCCGTTGTTGCGCGTGTCGTTGGACAGCGCCGACATGCAGTTCCTGTGCATTCAAACGCCAGGCCGGCTGCGCCTCATGCAGGAACTGGCCGACCGGA
Organism: uncultured Verrucomicrobiota bacterium; assembly: GCA_964404035.1. Taxonomy (GTDB): domain Bacteria; phylum Verrucomicrobiota; class Kiritimatiellia; order CAIKKV01; family CAITUY01; genus CAMBRF01. The sequence continues at coordinate 1,620 of CAYOIT010000496.1, forward strand.
AATTACCGGCCGCACCGCCACCGCAGGGATTCTTCAGCAAGCCTTGGGGTGCCTTGGCGATTCACCGGCGCGACGACTGGCTGGTGTCGGTCAAAGGCTGGAGCCAGTACGTTTGGGATTTCGAGATGCACCCGAAATGCTGGGCCATGGTCGAGGAGAACGTCTTCGCCCGCTACTGGAGCTATGGCACATTGCAGCCGATCACCCACGGCGATCCGATTAATCCGGTGGACAGTGGCTGGAATCTCGACCGGGGCTGGGACTGGTGCCGGTGGCCGGGGGCGACCACCAAGCACCTGACGC
>CAYOIT010000497.1:0-1922 GCA_964404035.1 uncultured Verrucomicrobiota bacterium
CATCGTCAAAATTCATGTCAGCATCATCGCGCAAGGCGCTTTCGCTGTCAATCCCGGCATTAGGGAGCTTGCCTTGCGCACAGAGGTCGAAAAATCGTCCGCGGGGCTTGAAGAAACGATTCATTCTGGCTAGATGGATTTCGGAGGCGGTGCCGACGCCGTGGTAACCCAGAGTTCGCTTTTATGTTCCACCAGACCCGGATAACTGGTGCCATCCAGTTCCAGGCAGGTCAGGCACCTTCCACGTCTGGATGCTGGCCCACAGTCCGCCAAGCATGTGAGATGGGTTTGTCTGCGTCATGGCTTGTGTTTTCCGTGTATTTTTTCGCGAATCCTGTTTATTCATGCGTTGAATACACCATAACAGATTGCAGCGCAATAATCTGCAACCAATTTTTTCGGGGGTGTGTGGTTGACAAACTCGATGAAAAGTGCGACAAGTTCACCGCTCGTTTTGGGCGTGGCAGGGTGCTGCGCAGAAAACGAGTGGCGAGGACGGAAGGTTCAGCGTGCCCGTATCGGGGTTCGATGACTCTTCAAAAATTCAAAACGCCACGCCAAGCAAGCCGGTAGGCGCAGCTTGACGGTTTTTTTTGCAAGAGCCCCAGTTGAATATAACGGAGCAAACGTATGAAACGGATGATGCGAGGTGCGCGAGGTTTAGTTGCAGCGCTGGTTTGCGCGGTGTGCGGTACGGCCGGGGCCGGAGCTATCGTGATCACGTCTTTCAGCGGGAACGGGGACCTTGCCGCCGCAGGCCTTTTGCCCGACTCCAAATGCCGGGTGGAATGGGCGTCATCGCCGGGAGGACCGTGGACGAACACGTGGGCGACGCTGGCCGCCGTCCCTGTGACAGGCACCGGCACGATCACAGTCAATGTGCCAATGTTCTATCGTGTGGTCGGGATACCCTGTCCAGAGGGTATGGTGGCGATCCCCGGCGGAACGAACAGCGGCACGGATCCGGACCTCGGCGCCTACAGCCTGACGGTCGAGGCGTTCTACATGGACCGCTACGAGGTGACCAAGGCGCTGTGGGACGAGGTGCGGACCTGGGCGTCGGGCAACGGCTACACCGATCTGACGACCGGCGGCGGCAAGGCGGCGAACCACCCCGTGCAGGCGGTCTCGTGGCACGACGTGGTCAAATGGTGCAACGCCCGCAGCCAGAAGGCGGGCCGCACGCCGGTCTACTACACCGACGCCGCCATGACGCAGGTGTACAAGACCAGTGACGTCAATGAGCCGTACTTGAAGGTTTTGGCCGACGGCTACCGGTTGCCGACGGACGTGCAATGGCTCTATGCCGCACGCGGCGGGGTGGCGAGCCGGCGCTTCCCGTGGAACGACACGGACACGATCCAGCACGCCCGGGCGAACTACACCAGCTACAGTTCAACCGCCTACGACACCAGCCCGACACGCGGCAACCACCCAACCTACAACGACGGAACGACGCCCTACACCAGCCCGGTGGGGGCGTTCGCGGCGAACGGTTACGGGCTCTACGACATGGCGGGCAACGTATGGGAGTGGTGCTATGACTGGCATCCCAACGCTGTGGGCTCGATCCGCGTGCTCCGCGGCGGCAGTTGGTCCAACAGCGGCAGCAACTGCCGGGTTGCCTACCGCAGCAGCAACTACCCGGTCTACCGGTACAACTACTACGGCTTCCGGGCTGTCTTGCCCCCAGGTCAGCAGTGAGCTCAAGCTGGCGGGTCCGTTCGGGCCGTGCCCCGCGGCGCGGGGTTGAGCGGAGCGAAAGGCTGAACGGCCCCGAGGCGGCGCGGTCGCGGTCACGGGTGTGAACAAACGTGGCATGGGGCGTAGACCCATAGCAATCTGAAATTGCAAATGGCCTTCTTTGCGGTTCCCGCCCGCGGCGACGCGGGCCTGCAGGACGACCTGAACGTCTTCCTGCG
>CAYOIT010000498.1:0-1917 GCA_964404035.1 uncultured Verrucomicrobiota bacterium
GTCCGGTCTGGATGACCGAGATGGGGCAGCGCTCCGCCCCCATGGCCGACGGCAGTTACACCATCCCGGAGCGGCTGCAGATTTCCTACCTCGTGCGGGCGTATGCCTGCGGGCTGGCCGCCGGCTTCGAGCGGTTCTTCTACTTCTACCTCCAGGAATTCCTTGAGTACGGCGTGCACCTGTGGGGCTTGCAGCGTGCCGACACCCTGGACCCGAAACCGGCTTTCATCGCCCTGGCCAACCTGATCCGGCAGCTCGGCCGGGCCCGGCCGGTGGGTATGGTGCAGGAGGGGCACCGTTACTGCATCATCTTTGAAAGGGAAGCCGGCGAGCACACCGCTGTTGTCTGGTCGCTCGACGGCAATTCGCTCGCCGAGGCCAGGTGGAACGAAGGCGTGCCCGAGCCACCGCCTGGCCGGCCGTGGGCGGAATCCGATGGCGTGTTCGAGCTGCCGGTAAAACCGGGGGCCAGCCTCGTCGATGCCGTCGGGGGCGAGCTTGAGGCGTTTAGCGGTGACCGCGCCACGGTGCGGCTCTCGATCATTCCGGTCTTTGTGCGTGGACTGGATATCGGCAGGATGCAATTCAAGTCCTTGCCCGAGCCAATCCGGTTCGCGCCGGCTACAGCTCCGTTCGCGGAAGAACGCCGCGTCTGGCTGCAGGCGATCACCCACCCCGGCCGGCCGCTCAACCAGGAGTTCCAGCAGCAGCACAAGCTCGCCTTGCCTGCCGTGCCGGGACAAGTCGAGCCACTCGAACTGCGCGTGCATAACTGGAGTGATCGTGGCCAGTCCGGTGAACTGGTGCTCGAACTGCCGGAGGGCTGGGCGTGCGATGCCGCCGCGCCGATCCCCGTCAGCGTCGCCCCCGGCCGTTGCGCCACCGTCCGGCTCGACCTCTTACCCGGCATGCCACACAACGTACCGACGTCGGCCGAAATGACCGCAACGGTGTCGGTGCGCGTCACGTTGTATATAAACGGCTACCCTCACGATGTCGCGCGATTGGTGTACTCGATGCCAAATGGGGACTCGCATGATCGACTTCACTAACCGCCAGTTGTTCACCCCCTTCACGCACCCGCGATAGTCGGGGACAATTACATCATAACATCTTGACAGGCAAATTCTTAACTAGAACGTCCCCGATTTCCAACCAGCACATCGGCAACAGAACCCTGCCATCCGCCCCTTGATGTCCAGCTTACTCAGTTCCCTCTGGTCTTCACTGAGATCGTACTGAGAACCGCCCGCGCCATACTCACCTGAACGTAAACACCGTTCCCTTCATTCCGATCAGCGAGATCGACCCGGCGCCGGTCACGTTCACGGGAACCGGCGTGTAGTCGTTCCAGTTGTTCGTCATGTAGAAGCCCTGACGGGTATAGTTTGTCCCGTTCACGTTCAAGGCCTTGACGGTCAGCACCGTGTTGCTGGTCCCCAGATTGAGCAGTTCGTTGGTGCTCACGACCGTCAGGGCCTCCGCCATGGCATTGGTTGTCACCGCCATTGCGCCGCGGTTGGTCACCACGAGCGAGACCTTCTTCAGTTCGTCCGGCACGGCATTCGTCGCCGGCGGAATTTGCGTCAGGGCCGCCGGTTGATTGCCGTTGTCGATCGTCACCGTGCCCGCGCCGTTGGGCTGGCCCGCAGTCTGGCGGTAGATCGTTCCCGCGCCGCCGTTGAGGTTGCTGTAGACCCCGCCGTACGCCTGCATAGCCACGGAGCCGAACGTGGTCCCATTGGCGAGAATGACAGCGATCCGGCCGCCACCGCCGCCACCGTTATCCCCATTATTATTCCCCCCGGCACCGCCGCGGGCCCGGATGGTTCCGCTGCCCGACAAGTTGGCCGTCGTCAGCCAGATGCTGCCGCCTGCGCCGGCCCCCGTGGCGTTGCCGGGGATCGGGTTGCCGTT
>CAYOIT010000499.1:0-1911 GCA_964404035.1 uncultured Verrucomicrobiota bacterium
AGGTTGGTCGCCCCGGACACGGCGGCTCGCACCGCCTCCTGGGAGACAAACAGCGCGCCCCGTTGTTCAAAGGCTCGCGTCAGATAGGTCACCCAGGAATCCTGAATCGTCTTCAGCACACCGGGCTTGTACAGCTCGGGATGCGCACGCAACTGGGCGGCATGGAAGGCGAGCGTGGTTGCCAATGGATCCGGGTTGTCCGCGTCCGCTCCCAGTCCAACCAGTCCGCGCTGATAGCCACCCATGACCTCGGCGGGTAGGGCCTTCTTCCCGGGAAAGAGCGCGATGAAGCGTCCATCCATGTCGCGGACGAAATCCACGGTGGAATAGATGTCCGCCAGCGTCGCCGCCCGCACCGATGCCGCCCAGCGGACCGGGTCAGCGGCGGACGTCAAGAACAGCAGCAGGCTGCCCGGGCGCTCGTATTCCATCGCGGCCATGGCGGCGATGGATCGCTCCCCGGTTCCGGACTCCACCTCCGATCGCAACCGCGCCATCCCGGCATCGCCTTTGCCTGCCAGCGCCATGGCGGCGAACAACGACGGCATCCCGTCCGGCCGGATCCGCAGACGGTCCAGCGCCTCCACTTCTTTTTCCTCCGCCAGGATGGCAACATACTGCCGGACTTCCACACGGCTCCGCTGGTGGGGCTTGCTCAGCCAGTTGACAGCCATCACCTGCTTGAAGGTGGACATCAGCAGCACCAGCAGCGAGACCAGCACCGCCAACAAGACAAAACTTCCGATAAACAGCTTGTAGTCGCGACGATCCAGCACGCGCGCAGGCGGCGTGGCCTTTACAGAAGGGGCAGGGTTCATCGGTCCTCCTTCAGCGGCGCCACGTAGTTGTCCCCGCCACACTTCTTCCAGTAGTAGTAAACGATAAACGAGCAAATCAGGGTTCCGACATTCAGCGCCCCGTTGTAAAGCAGGTAGAAGCGGTAATCCTGCAACTGGTCCAGGACGTACGCACCCAGGATGGCGCCGCCCATCCTTGACAGGGCGCGGGTCATTCCATTGCAGGAGCAGAACTGGCCGTACCGCTTTTTCGGGTAGACGCGCATCATCAGCACCGCTCCGGACGCCTTTCCGATCTCTTGAACCGGGAACCACAGCAGGCCCAGCAGCACATAGGACGGCCAGTCCTGGTAGAACACGTAGCCTAGCAGGGGCGTGACCAGGGTCACGGTGCCGGTGATCAGGCACAGGCGAATGGGATGGAACTTGTCGGCGAAAATGCCGGCCGGATAGGTGGCCACGAGCTGCGCGAGGCCCATGAAGGCGCCGAACACGCCGAGCTGCTCGATCGTGATGCCGAGTTGTTTGGCGAAGAGGATGGCCACAAAGGTCAGGCCGTCGCCGAAATAGTCAAACACTGTGCCGATGTAACCCCAGACGTAGATCGGATGGCCAAAGCACTCGCGCACATAGTTGCGGATCTGCCCGACAAGGCTTGGCTGCCGCGTTGCGGCCTCTTCCTCCGAGGGCTGGTAACGCTCCTCCTTGACCCGCCAGCACATCAGGCCGAACCCGAAGAAGTACAACAGGGTGATCCAGATATAGATCTCCCGCGCATGCGTCTCGGCGTGCGGGAAGATGTACAGGTTCCAGATGAACCCGCAGATGGCCCCCACCACACGGCTGAGGCCTGCGAACCGTCCGAAATGGGACTCCGGGACCACATCCCGGAACAGGTACCACCAGACGCTGTTCACGAACTCGTCGAAAAACTTGAATCCCAGGACCAGGAGTCCGACCAGCGTAACCGTGGCCGTCAAAGGCGTGATGCCCCACTGTTTCAGGGTTTCCGACTGCTGAAAAAACCCGGCGATATCCTCCGTGAAGCCAATGCTGGCAAGGAACAGACACAGGAACGGCATGGTGAAAACGATATACGGCTTGCGTCTTCCCC
>CAYOIT010000500.1:0-1910 GCA_964404035.1 uncultured Verrucomicrobiota bacterium
AACGCGAGGAATCTGGCCGATGACCCTCGCCTCGGCTACTACAACCCGGTGGCCTATTGCACGCGAGGCGGTCGGGTGATCGTGAGCTATACCGAGACGCCGTATACGCCGCACTGGCATATGGGACATGAGAACAACCACCTCAGTGCGGCAGTGTTTGACGCCGAATGGCTGATGGAAACCTGTTAGGAACTGGCTGACGACTGACCGCTCACCGGAGAAGATTCATGCAACCGCGACGCTATCCGATTGGTTTCTGGAACGGGGAAGATTAGTGGAATAGCCAATCACCTGCGCCCGGACGCTCGGCGCACAGGAGCTCTCGGACTGGCAGGCGTTGCGGCGGCAACAGGTCATCTTCGACGTCGAGTTCCTGTTCCTCCTGCACCTGGATGCGGACCAGCCGGCGGCGTATGGATTCGCCGGCACAAGCGGGAACTGGCGGATCGAGTTGAACGGGATGCGGCGGGCCCGTCCCCGAGGGAGATAGCATGACTGTCGGATTGAATATCCAGAAAGGGAGTCATCAGATGGAATGGAAGGTCTGTGCCACAGCTAAGATGAATAGCCTACAGGTGGAACTGTCCGAGTCGGTGCTGGTCAAACGGAGCCGTTGGTACTGCTGGTTTCCCTCGCTCATACGGCAGCCGGACGGCACGCTGTGGGCCATCATGAGCGCTTACGCTGATGTCCACGTTTCCGATTCCTTCTGCTACCTGTCGCGTTCGGGGGACGGCGGGTTGACGTGGGACGAGCCGCGCGTGATCGGTGATGCGGGCGCAAACCACCTGCTTCTGGACGACGGCAGCGCGGTGGTTCTTCCCTACTATCTGCGGCCGCGTGCGGACGGCGCCATCGGCGCCCCCTGCAACATCATCTCACCGCAGGGGCTGCTCACCATGCGCCCCTCGGGGGTGACCGTCGGTGGCTGGCCTCGGCAACCGGGATTCCTTGGGCCGGAACTGGCGACGGCGGCGTTCGTCTTCAACGGCCAGGTGGTACGCGGCCGCGACAACGAATACCTAACCACGCTCTACGGCCATTTCGCCGGCGACAGCCGCTATTCCCTGGTCCTCGCCGCGTCGGTGGACGGCTTCGCTTGGCGCATTCGCGCAGTCATCGCCGGCACGGATTGTCCGCTGGAAGGCGCCGAAGGTCCCTGCGAGTCTGCCATCTGCCGGCTGGCAGACGGCCGCCTCATGTGCGTGTTCCGCCTGGCGTCATTCGTGCCCTATGGCCAGACGTTCAGCGCGGACGACGGCCGCACCTGGATGGCGCCTACGGCCATGGCCGGCGTCTTCTCCGTCGAGCCGAGCCTGCAAGTGCTGCGGGACGGAGTCGTCGCATTGTCGGGCGGACGGCGGGGCCTCTACGTCTGGTGCAACGCCGATGGTCGCGGCGTCGATTGGCAACCCATCGATATCGTCGCCCATCACAATGCCTGCCGGCCGCGCGATCTCATCAACCCGGACTCCACGAAAGCCTGGATGGACCGCGACGAGATGATACGCCAGGGTATGGGGGGGTTCACCTCCTGCTACACGGAGCTGATCCGTCTCGACGACCGCCACCTGCTGCTCATCTACGACCGTCTGGGCCTCGGCTGGCACCAGATTTCCGGCAACACGGACGAAACCAACAGCGTTTGGGTGATCCGAATCGCAGTGAACGCGTGAAAGACAACTCTCCAGCGTGAGCACGTTGTTCGGGATTAATAAAACAAACATGATTGCCGCAAGAGCACCAGAGAACACAAAGGAGAAAATGGCTTTGCGATCTATGCGTTCTTTTGCGGCCAAAAATGATGGACCGAACCACCATTAAGCCCGCGACAAGTCCTTCATGGGTATCGGCGAGTCGCACATCCCGGGGCGACACCTGAACGCGCTGCTGAACGCGGAGGACGCCGC
>CAYOIT010000501.1:0-1903 GCA_964404035.1 uncultured Verrucomicrobiota bacterium
CGAACGGCAGCACCAGCTCGAGCTTTTCGGCCCTGTACCCCTGGTTGATCTGCGCGGCGATCTTCTCGGCCGCCTCAGGGAAGCGCACCAGCAGGGTGCGGTGAATGGCGTCGAACGCCAGCGCCGCCGGTGTGTTGCTGGCGGCAAGCGCCGGCGTGGCCCACGGCGCCACACCGCCGCGGTCGCGGATGGCATATTCCTTGTTGAGCGGCTCGATGATGACGCGCAGGCCATCCGGCCCGGTTGGCACCGTCCGATCCCACATCAACCGGTAACCGCAGATACCCGCCGTTTGAGGCCCGTCCAGTCGCAGTGTCACGGGTTCGATGGCCTCGGATACGAGTCCGCTGCAAAGGCTCAGAGACAGGACCACAAGGGAGACTTCGGATCGGTTGATCATGCGTGTTGCCTTTGCGGGAGACCTTGCTAGCGCATCGTGAATACGGAGCCTTGCATGACGTCGACGGCAAGGAATACCGTTGTCCCGGAGAGCCCGTCCAGGGTGGCCGAGAGGGTCTTGCTGACGGTATCCCGGGAAGCCGGTAAGCTCACCCATCTGATGCCGTCGTAGCGGCAGACGCGGAGCACGGTGTGCAAAGGCACCGCAGCGTCGTCGTAGCGGAACACGGCGGTGGCCGCCGTACAGATGACACCGCCGAAGGACCACACGCCGACCGGCCTGATCAATCCCGGCGGCACATCGCCGTGATCGGCGGCATAGAGCGCGCCCGCCAGGGTTCCAGGCGACGCGTCGGTGAACGACAACCGCACGCTGTTGACCAGATCGATCGTCGTGTCGGCCGCCGCCTCGCCCCAGTTGACCGTGCTCGCGCCCACCGACACGGCCACGGGCGGCAGCAGAAGCTTGCCTTTGTTCACGGCAAACCAGCCGCGGTTGGTCGTGTTGTCGGTCGCATTGAGCAGCACCCCCCCCATTGACAGATCGAGGTTGGTCGCGGTGCCGTAACCGTCGGCAATCACGCGGCCATCGTTCTGGAACTGGTAGTTGATCATGGGCACCGTGCCGTACCCATGGAGCGTTCCGTTCGGATAGACCTTGGCCTGGGCATTGTTCGGAAGGTTGATGTTCAGCGTTCCGCCGTTCAGCGTGTACGTGCAGTCATAGTTTCCGCCAACACTGCCGATGTAAAGCTGATTGCACCACAGGGTACCCCCTGTGTGGTTGAACGTGGCGCGCGAGTTGGCATAACTGCCGATATAGGCGCTCGATAAAGACGCGGACCCGCCGGAGAGACTGTACGTCATCGCGCCTGTTTCGCGCATGTCCAGTAAGGCACTGGTGATCACTCCGCCGCTCTGGTTTACGGTGATGATGCCGAGACCGTTCATGATGATCTGCCGCGGGTTGTTTGTCCCCCCCCGCATGTTGAAAACGCTATTGCTCCCACCGATGGCCACATAGTTGGCCAGTTCGTTGAACGTCCCGCCGTTCTGGTTGAAGACGCCGCCGGCATAGATCCACGTAACCCAGTAGTCGTTGACCGTGCCGTTCTCCAAGGTGAACGTGGCAGGCCCGGAACCGCCTACGGAGAAATTCCGAGTGTTGGCCACGCCGTTGGAGATGATCCATGAGCCACCGCTGGTGATGAGCGGCCCACTGCCGGCAGAGCTGTTCACGTGCAGGAGTCCCCCGTTCTGGACCAACGCACCGCCGCTGATCGTGACACCCGTGGCGTTGGAGAGGGTTCCACCGGTCTGGTGAATCGCTCCGCCCGCGTTCAGGGTGAGCGCTGCGGCGGGCAGCAGATCGCCGCCGTTGAGTGTGAGCGTATTGGTTGCGCCCGACGGGTTGCCGATCGTGAGCGCGACCAGGCCGGTGCCCACCAAATTCGCGGCCGTGTAGTCAATGCTCAGGCCCGCGGTGGCATTGCTGGTGATGTTG
>CAYOIT010000502.1:0-1896 GCA_964404035.1 uncultured Verrucomicrobiota bacterium
AGTCTCTCGCGGTCGAGTTCGAGGCGTCCGGAAGATGCCACACCCCGACATACCCGTTCGTCCACACCGCCCCGTTGGTCGTGCAGGGGAGCCGGTTGCTGGCGGCGGCATCGCCCCAGTTGGCCCAGATGGCGCCCTGGCCATTGGTGGGGATGGTCGGCACCTGGACCCAGACGTAGGAGGCCTGGCCGGCGTTGGTGTTCCACGACTCGATCTCGTAGTTGAGCCAATCTGTGCTCGCGCTGTTCGTGGCGAACCGCAGGTCGGTGCCGTTGGTCGTCACGAAGTCGGCGAACGTGAAGTTCTGGCCGACGTTGTTGCTGAGCACCACGAGCACCGGGAAGTTGGTCAGCACCTCCGAGCGGTTGGTGTACCCGCCGAATGTGATCTGCATTTGTTTCGCCGCCGCCTCCGCCCGCGGCGCGAACGCCGCCAGCGCCAGCCCAACGGCCGCCATCATGCATATGACTCGTTTCATCGTGCGCCTCCTTTTTCCGGAAGTATTCAGTGTTCAGTTTTCAGTGCTGAAATCGAATTTCGCATACTCGACCAGCGAGGCGGGCAGGCGGTAGAGGAACCGCTCCTCATGCGACCACATCGGTCCGTAGAACCCCTCGATCACGCCCCGGTATTTCAAAAGACTGGTCATCATTACACCTTCACTGTGCATCCATATTACCACACTTCATTCGTTTTGTTGTTGCCGATTATCTGCGAATATGGCACTTTTCATGTCAGCATTCTGCGCGATGCAAAAAATCGTCCGCCCGCCACCGGGCCGACCTTCCACCAGAAGTAATTTCCGGCGCCGGGGTTTCTCGACGCTGTGCAGATTGACCCCCTCATGCGCCGTGCCTCGCTGCATGTCGGCGACCATCTCGTCAGCCATGTCGCCGTCGGCCACGTCGCCGCCGCTCGAAGCGCCACCACCGCCGCCATCATGCATAGGACTCGTTTCAAATAAGTCCGATCTCTGATCGTCGGCATCGGCACCGGTTGCGCGACTTGCGCTTGCGCGACTTGACACTTGACTTTCGCATTATGTTCCCCGATTATGTGACACATGAAGACAGCGACGGTTAGACAGATCCACAACGAGTTCGGCCAAGTCCTGGAGTGGGTGAAGAACGGAGAGGAAGTCCTCGTGAAACGACGGCGGAGCGTGGTAGCCCGCATCCTGCCTCCCCCGAGCCAGGCCGAGAGCGCTCTGCCGGATTTCATGGCGCGCCTCCGGAAGCAGTTTGGCGCGAAGGTCACACCCGATTCCTCCACGCTCTTCGATGAGTTGCGAGGGGATCGGTGAGCGCCTATTTCGATTCCGCCGTGCTCATCAAGCTCTACGTGCCTGAACCCAATTCTTCGGACGCGGCGGCCTGGGTGAGTCGGTACACCGGCCCCATCGTCTTCACGCACCTTCAGGAGAACGAAGTTCGCAACGCGGTCCGGTTGAAGGCCGCCCGGAAAGAGATCTCCGACGCGCAACTCCGGGCCGCGCTGGCCAGTGTCACGGCTGATGTTGAACAGGGAACCTTGTGCCGCCCTGCCCTCGATTGGGCGAGCGCATGGCAGACGGCGGAGCGGCTCTCCCACCGCTACGCCCACGAGACCCTGTGCCGCACACTGGACACTCTGCACGTCGCCGTTGCGCAAGTCCTGAAGATCTCCGACTTCGTCTCCCTTGACGAGCGGCAGCGAAAACTTGCGGCAAAGGCCGGCCTGCGCGTCATGCCGGAAGGAACCTGACGCGCCCACTCCACCGACGGCCACGACAGAGCGTGGCCCTCCGACCTACCGCCTATGCCCCTACCGCCTTATCATCCTTCTCCGATACCAGCAGTTTCTTCGCATACTCGACCAGCGAGGCGGGCAGGCGGTAGAGGAACCGCTCCAGGGCCT
>CAYOIT010000503.1:0-1893 GCA_964404035.1 uncultured Verrucomicrobiota bacterium
GGGGCGACAACGCTGCGCCATTCACCGATGTGAACGCACCGGCGATGCCGCCGGTGGTGGTCAGCAACGTGATTTCTTGATGTGGACGCAGCGGCATCGCCAGCGCCAATGTCAGTTCAGCCCCTTGATTCGTCACCGTCCCGAGGACCTGCAGGGGATTGTACGCCGAATTCGCCAGCACCATCGCGAGCTGGGCGCGTTCCTTCAGCAGCAGGCTGCCGCTGATCGTCAACGCGTTCGCCATTGTGTGTGTGCCGTCCAGGGCGCCGCCGGGGAAGACCGTGACGTTGCCGGCCACCGTGCCGTTGCCGCTCAAGCTGCCGCCATTGAAAACATTGGGGTTGCCGCTCAGCGTGGCCTGCACCTGCAACGGCCCCTCCATGATGTTCATGGCGGTCACGGTGTTGACCGTGCTTTTCTTGAGGATCACCCGGCCCGGACCCGTCTTGTAGAAGCCGCCGCTGAGCTTGCAGTCGAAAATCAGGCTGCCGGCGGTGCTGTACTGGTGCAGATAGGAGTATCCTGAGCCATAGCTTGGCATGGCGAAGGTGTAGTCCGGGACACCCGCCTCCATGAGGACCCCCAGGGCAAAGGCCCAGCTGGTGCAGGTGAAGGTGCCGCCGCCTTGAATTGTCAGGGTCGAGAGCCGGCCGACACCGGAAAGGGTGCCGCTCCCCGTTACGACGTAGTTGGTGGCATCCGTCGTGGACGTGGGCAGCCAGACGAATGGACGCAGCACCGCGTTGCGCACGACCTGGCCGGCGTTGGTCGTAGCAAATCCCGTCTTCGTTGCATCCGTCACGGTACACCACGGCCCGACGATGCCGCCCTTCGGCGTTGCCGGGGTGGAGATCAGCGAAGCGCCCGGCTGCGACAGGTCGATGTGGAGAAAACAGTTGCCGGTCCTCGTCCAGGTATTTCCGAGGGTCAGGGCCGTCCCGCCGCCGCCATTGGGGTCCACGCGGATCCGGGCGATGGACGTGGCGCTGAAGAACGTGAGATTGCCCAGCGTCTGGCTGGAGACGCCGGCGCGTTTGCCGCGAATGGCGAGTGTTCCGCCCTGCTGGTTGATGTCGCCGCCACTGGAGTTCTTGAGCCCGAACTGCAGGAGGGTGGACGGCGTCATTGAACCCCCCGCATCCAGATCCAGCACGACCGTTCCGCCGAGGATTTTGAGGGCCGGAGTCGTGGCGGAAAATCCGCAGGCGCCGCCGAGCGCCAGGGTTCCCAGTCCGTCCTTCGTCAGCGTGGATTCAACATAGATGGAAGAGGTTGCGCTGCTGGAGAGCGCCCCGTTCATGATGATGTTTCCCGGCGCCGTGGTCCAGCGGCTGGCCTGCGCTCCGGCATGGACGGAGAGGTTGATCGTGGCGGCGTTGGTGCCGGTGTTGTTGAACGGCATGACCCCGGCCGTGGCGCCGATGGCGTTCCCGTTCAGCACGAAGCTCCCGGCCGACGGCGCAAACGTCACGGATTTGAAACGCCAGTCGGCAGGGAGATCATTGGTGTTGTTCCGGCGGGCGGAACCTCCGAACGCGAGCGCATCGGCATTGTCGACCGGAACGGCGCCGTTCCAGTTGGCCAGCGTGGACCAGTTGCCGTCGCTGCCGCCACCGCCCCATTGCTTGACGTTGTCGGTGCCCATCCAGAGCCAGTTCGTGCCAAGGTCCTGGCTGACAGCGGGCCCCTGCATCCCGACCACCGCCGATGGGAAGACGAAGTCGACCAGTCCCGGCTGATCGGCCGTCGCCTCGAAACACCAGTAGAACCAGGACTCGCCCCCGCGCAAATCGGGTGCGACAAGAACCCGGTTCTCCCCGTTCTGCTGCACGAGGACGTTCCCGCCGGGAAAGTTCGTGCTGATCGTGACGTTTGTTCCCCGGCACCAGGTGG
>CAYOIT010000504.1:0-1891 GCA_964404035.1 uncultured Verrucomicrobiota bacterium
CCCTCCGGCGAGCCCAAACGTGGCGAGGATGCCGGCCTTGAAGTCGCCCTGGGCCGCCTGGCCGTCGACCCAGGCCTTGCTGGCCGCGAAGTCGATGTCCGCCGCCGTCAGCTCGACCGCCAGTTCCGGCCCCCTGTTCGCGGGCGCCGGCGCCGCCATCGTTGTCGGCAGCAAGGAGAGAAAGAGCAACAAGGTGAACCCCAAAGTCTTATCGATCATGAGACCTCTCCTCCCGAAGGCCAGTTGGCCACGGTCTCCTGCCAGGCCGCGATGTTGGCCGGGGGAATCCCGGCCGGCCAGTGGCCGTAGTTGTCGGCGATCATGCCGCCCAATCCGGCCCCGGTCGCCTCCAGCAGTTGCGTCGAGACGCGGCGGACCTCGTCCGGCGTAGCGTGCGGCAGGCAGGTCTGGATGTCGGGCATGATGGAGAGCGTGAGCCGTCCGCGGCAGGCGGCCAAAATCTTCTCCAGCCCCATGCTGTCGGGTTGCTGCATCTGCAGGATGTCCAGACCGATGTCGGCCAGGTCGGGCATGATCTCGAGGATGTGGCCGCAGGAATGCAGGAACGAGGCGATCCCCAGCTCGCGGCAGCGTCCGAAGAGGCGCGCGTAGCGCGGCCGGAAGAAATCGCGCCACAGCGTGGGCGAGATCATCAGGCCGTTCTGCAATCCCCAGTCATCCTGGAAGTAGACGCAGTCGGCACCACGGCCCGCCAACCGTCCCAGCTCCGCCAAGTGGAACTCGACGAGGCGGTCGGCCACGGACGCCATCTCGTCCGGGTACTCGTAGAGCCAGGCCATGGCGTCCTCCATCGGGCATAGGAAATGGACCTGCTCCCAGATGGCCGGGCCAAGGATGACCATCGTCCAGGAGTCACGCGCGGCGGCGATCCGCTTCAGGACCCCGTCCCAGCGCTCCGGCCGAAGCGGGTCCGGGAACGGATGCGCCACCAGTCCGGCGATCGTCGTCACCGGATGCATCCGCTCGCCGTGGCACATGCCGTCGCACGGTATGTTGACCACGCCCCATTCGTCGAGGAACCCGCCCTCCGGGCGGTTCGTTCGCGTGTTGGGGAGGCTGATCCAACTGAAATCGCCGTAGTTGGTCGGCACCCGGTCGGAGGGCAGATGACGGACGGCGTTGCGTACGCGTTCTTTTGAATTCATGTTGAGCCTTCGTGAATAGGTATCCTTGCTTAGCCGTTATGCCGCGGGCGTCTGGCGCGGGGCGAGCCAGCCCACCGCGTCGAGCATTTCCGCGACCAGGTAGTTCCAGTTCATGAACCCGCAATTCATGACGCCGATGCCGGACTCGGGCACGTAGTACTCATGCATGCCCCCGAAGCGCTCAATGTCGCGCCCCAGCAGGTCGACCGTCTGCCGGCAGAGCTCCTCGGCTTCAACGCGGAAGCCGTAGTTCAGCAACCCTTTGAAGACGATGTAATTGACGATCAGCCAGACCGGCCCCAGCCAGTTGGAGGGATTGCCGGTCTCATCGCAATTGTACATGGGCTCGTTGGCGGCCAGGGAGCGGATGCCGTAGTCGCAGGCAAGCCCCTCGCGGTTGTGCAGGTGGAGCCGCACCAGATCGGCGGCCTGCTCGGCCGTGGCCACGCCCGCCCACATCGGCATGAACCCGGTCCAGACCTGGATGCGCAACGGGATGCAAGGCCAGAATACACCCAGCCCGTGATTGAGGTAGGGCAAGGTATGGTCTGTGCGGCACTGCAGATCGACCGAGTAGAAGAAGCGGTCGCGCCGGTCCCAGCACCACTGCCGGATCGCCGCGCTCAGCCGTTCGCGCTTGGCCACGTAGCGCTCGGCGGCGTCGCGGCCATTGCCGTAGGCGCGGTGCAGGCGGGCCATGGCGTCGAGTTCCTTGACCATCAGGC
>CAYOIT010000505.1:0-1877 GCA_964404035.1 uncultured Verrucomicrobiota bacterium
CAGTCCAACCGCCAGTCCGATGCGTGTCTGTATCTGTGTTTTCATGGTCATCTCCTCCGTTTAAGTCAGTATTCAGTAATCAGTAATCGTAGACGCGACGTCCTCGTCGCGTGACAAGATCCGAACAACGCGGCGGGGACGCCGCGTCTACCACCGATGCGTGTCTGTGTCTTCATGGTTCTCTCCTGCTTCCCGGTCATTGGTCATTCGTCATCGGTCGACGCTTACGGATTACGATTGAAAACATTCTGCTCGTCGTCCGTAAGCGTTCACCGATTTCTGCGCCTTCACGCCTTACGCCTTACGTTTTACACTTCACGCCTTACGCCTTACGTTTTACGTTTTACGTTTCACGCTTCCCGCCTCCCGCACGTGCGTCCCTCCACCCACTCGAACCCAATCCGGTGGATGCGGTTGACCGGCTTGGTCACGGTGCCGCACCGCTCCTGCAAGAGCTCTACGCCTTTCCGTCCCATCGCGGCGAAATCAAACCGGCAATACGTCAATCCGGGGTGCCCGGCGGGAGCCGAGGCGCCGGCCACGGCGCAGACCGAAACATCCTGCGGAACCCGCTTCCCGCACCGTGCCAGTGCGTCAATCAGCCGGACTGCCAGTCCGTCGCTGGACGCCAGCACCGCCGTGGGTGTCTCGGCCCCCGGAGCAAGCAAGCGCACCACCGCCTCGTCCGTATCGATCATGCCGCGCCCCTCGCCCGTGGGATTGGCGACAATCGTTGCCACCGGCTGCAAGCCACTGGCCTTAAGCGCATCCGCGACGCCCTCACGCCGCTCGCGGAAGTCGGAGGACTCCAGCTCAAGAACTTCGTCCTTCCGCCGATTGGGCGACACCTTGGAGGTCTCACGCTCTCCCACGTAGGCCAGGTGCCGGTGGCCGAGTTGCAGAAGGCGATCCACGGCGCAGCGGGTGGCGGCCCGGTTGTCGCAGGCCACGAAGTCCATGGGAACCGTGTCCGAACAATAGTCGAGGGCCACCGCCGGTATGCCCCAGTTCGATACAAGACGGAGATAGGGGGCGTTCTCGACACCCACGAGCAGGAGTCCGTTCACTCCCGGTGTAATGTGATCCGCGAACAACAGCCCGTCGCCTTGAATGGAGACGAGCCTGGCCGAGGCGCCCGTGGAATCGATTTCCGTCAAGGCGCTACGGGCGATTTCGACCAAGTACGAGTCCACAAACGCCCGCATGATGGACGCACGGAAGACCATGAGCATCCCGTGGAGCGGACGGGCTTGCCGGTGGATGGCCTTGGTCACGAATGTGCCCTTGGACGGGATTCGGCGCACAAGCCCCTCCGCCTCCAGCAAATCCATGCCGCGCTTGATGGTCAGATAGGACAATCCAAGCTCCTCGCAGAATTCCTGATACGTGGGCAAGGCCGCCCCGCGATCCAGGCCCTTTGACGCGATGAGTTCCCGCACATGTTGCGCCACCAGTTCCCGCCCAGGTTTGCCGGACCTCAACAAATGGCCCTTGACCTTGATGTCCACCATGCACCTCCACGCAATATTCGCATGCTTTATATACCTGATTTACCATGCCTGTCAAGAGCAAAGGTTCACGGCTCAGTTCCTCGTCCTCGACTTCCCACTCCTCTTCGATACCGAGCCGGTCTTCCTGGAGCCGCGCCGCCGGGAACTCTTCGTAGCGGCATTCGTGAGAATGCCGACAGCAAAGCCCACGAGCCTGCCAGGCATTGTCGGAATTCTAACGAATTCCGCTACAATCCCGCCTCCCCCAACCCGGCAGGGACCAGGCTGTTTGTGACTCGTCCCCATTCGCCCGTCCCCAATCGCCCTTTTCATTTCATTGGCGAGCCGGCAGATCGAGATAGGCCCCCTGCCGGATCAGGCCTTGCT
>CAYOIT010000506.1:0-1854 GCA_964404035.1 uncultured Verrucomicrobiota bacterium
CTAACGCACCAGCACGGCGGTCCCCAACGGCACCTTGGACGTCAACCGCAGGGCCCGTCCAGTATCCGTGCTGACGATGGCCGCCGACCAAGCGGCAACCCCAGTCGGCCATTCGAAGGTCAACCCGTTGGTGGCGATGGTTCCCTGCGACGTCACGACATCGTAGTTCCAGCGACCGCTCCGGACCTTCCCGGATGTCGACACCTTGAGCTTGCCGCCCGTGAAGGTGGCGTTGCCACGCATGGCGAGCACGTCGTAGCCGCTCACCGGCGTCGTGCCGGCGATATCGATCTCCAGCTGCCCCGTGCTCTGGGTGTAGGCGCCGCCAATGGAGATCTGTCCATCCGGTTGCATCCGGGCGGCCGCGGTGTTCGCCAGCACGCTTCCGCTGATGACGCCACGCCCCCGGAGCCGCCCCTTGACCTGCAGGGGAGAAGCGTTGCTGACGATGCCGTAATCCAAGTTCATCACGCCCTTCGACCAGATTATGAAACGATTGGCGGTGCTATCGACCTGATCGAGCACGCCACCGTCCGTGACGTATAAATATCCAGCCGTGGTATTGTCGCTGTCATCGTCACCACCGGGAAACATGGACCGGGTCTTGAAGATCGAACCCGCGCCGCTCACGAACACACTGTTCGTTACCGGCCTGCCGGAAAAGTAGGGGAAAGACATGAGGGAATTCGTGCCGACGACCGATCCGCCGTTGGTGACGACCAGCGATGCCTGCCCGCGCGAGCCGACACGCAGGACTCCCGTGTACCGCCACGAAGCATTGTCAACTCTGGCGGTGCAAGCCGTCACCTCGTAGCCATCAATGTAGGCGTTGCCTTCCGACACAACCGTCGCGCCGGCCAGGATGTCCAGATGCCCATAGGTCTTGTTCGCGCCAACGGGGCTAAAGTAAATATCCTTCGTCCGCAGGGTGGCGTTGCTGACCACCACATAGAAATGGGGTTGTGTCAAACTGGAATTGCCGAACGCAACATGTTCAAATCGGGCCTCGGCGCCATTCAGAATTTGAAGCCACGCATGGCCCTTGGATCGGAAATCCGTGTTCAGATTCGTGCAGATCAGCCGGGAGCCCTGGCCAACGACCCGGATATACTGCTGTCGTTCATAGTTAGAATCCAGATTTTCCGTCCAGATTTCATGATTACCGGTCGCGCCACCCACGCCCTGCGCTTCCAGTGTTGCTCCATTCAGGATATCGATATCCACCGTCGTCTGGGAGAAAGCGATCCGCTTCGTGACCCGCCAGAGCGTATCGGGACCGTCCAGCGTGAGCTTGGCAATCGAGTCGTAACCCAGCGAGGTCAGATTGCCAGACGCCAGCGTGCCGTCTGAGATCAGCAAGTCGCACCGATCTTGCCACGTATTGCCGAGTTTGGTTTCCCCGGCTTGGTAGATTGCATTCACGCCGCCGTTTGCAATCGCGAACTCGTACTTGTTGTCCGCGTTGTTCTTGTACAGCTTCAGCCCAGCCGTCGTGGCGGTCCCCGCCGGGAACGTGATGGTCTTGCGCGTACCGCTGCCTTGCGAAAACAGCGCCGTGTCGGCACTGCCCGGAGGGCCGCCGGCGGGATTCCAGTTCCCGGCGACGCCGAAGTTCCCGCCGGCGCTGTTCGTCCACGTGTAGTCGGTCGCCAGGGCGGAAGCCGCCCCGGACAAAACCGCGATGCCCACGCCCAACGTCCGTATGAAGCCTGCCTTGACGTTCATCATACTGCCTCCTGATTCATAAGCCCCCTCTTGGGGAGTCTCTGCCCTTGTTCATTGCCCTTGCCATCCCATGACAGCAACCGTTCGAAGACCATCGACATCACGGCCCGCGACTGATAATCGGGATTC
>CAYOIT010000507.1:0-1847 GCA_964404035.1 uncultured Verrucomicrobiota bacterium
GCGGCCCGGCACATGCCCTCGATGAACGGCAGCAGGAGGTCGTAGCTCTTGGTCTGCTGCACGGAGAGCGAGGGTCCGAACAGGAGGAGGATGCGGATGTCCGGGAACTCGGCGTTGATCGCGCACATGACCTCGCCGCCCCGCAGCATCGCCTGCGCGGCATACTGCGCCTGCGTGTACTGCTGCCTTCGTTCGAGCGGCAATCCGCGGTACGTCCAGTTCGAATTGTCGTACTGTTCCGCATCCAGCATCAGCCCCGTGCAGCCGCCCTGTTTCGCGACCCGCGCCAGAACGCCCAGGTTATGCACCACAGCATCATAGGGGTCGAACTGATCGACGCCAGGCATGGTCACGACGGCAATGAACTTCTCCGTCAGATTGGTCAGCACGGTGGCCTGCAAATCCTCGATCGCATGCTCGTAGTCCGCTGGGATGAACCGGTTGGTGCCGAAGGCCTGCCAGCCCAGCACATCCTGGGAGCCGCCCTGGCGCGGTGCGAGCGTCCGGGTCACCATGATCATCAACCCGTCGAACGGACGCTTGTCCATCTCCCGCGCGTGTGCGCGGAGATAGGCCGTGTTCGGGCAGTCCCAGCCGTACTCGATACGTTTCTTCCCCGCCGTCGAGGGGATGAAATCGCCGGCGGCGGCCGAGTGAATGGCGACCGCAACGGCAAACGCCAGGTGCCATAATTTGAATCGAATGACGCTGACTCTCCCTTTCCGTCACGCGGTGCAACCGGCCTATCGTGCGATAATGAAGGTGCCTGTCGGTGGTAACGGCGACTCGTAGATCCCGATGTCAAACGCGTCGACCGGACGCGGGTTGCCGTAGTAGTCGGTCCGGGGCGCGAGGCCCAGCAGATCGATGCCCCTGTCCACACAGGGGGAGCTCCGAGCAACACGCAAATTGAGCTGCGCCTTGTCGAGGAATCCCGGATTGTCCTCCCAATTATCAGACGCCTCCGGCAACGCATTCAGTGCGGCAGCGGTGGAAATCAGCGTTGCGTCATTATCTTCGTAAAGCGCCCAGTTGTTGTAAAAGAGGTTGTTGTACAGCTCCATTTTGGTGTCCCCGGTGATCTCCAGGATGGCGGGTCCCGTGCTGTTCATGTGATCCATGAAGACGCAGTTGTACACCAGCGAGGTGCCGCCGCCCGAAGTGTCCTCGAGCGCCTGGCACCTTCCGCCAGCCCTGCCGTTGTTGATGAAGACGCAGTTCTCGATCCGCAGGCTGCCATTGCTACTCTTGCCGACACCCGAGCCGTAGTTGGACTGGCCGCGGCGGAAGACGCAGTTACGGAAAACGACCGACACGGTGCCGGACAGGATATAGGCGTGTCCGCAAATGCTGGGGGTGGTGTTGTTGTCCAGGATCGTGTTTTCGACGGTCAATGCGCCATCCATGTAGATCAGGCCCAGACCGGCCGAGTAGGCGCCGGCCGCACCGAGGCCCCGGTTGCCGGCGACGTGGCAGTTCACGATCACGTTGCTGCCGCTGCAGTAGTTCGCGGAGAGGCCGGCGCCTTGGTTGATGGCATTGCCGTTGAAGACGGCGCTGTACAGGCTCCCGCCCGTGATATGCAGTCCGTCGACCCGCCAGTTCTTCTTGTAGTCACCCTGGAACACGCGCCGGACGGGAACCGCCGCGTCCGCGTCCACGGTGTTGGTGATGATCGTGGCATTCGCGCGCCAGTCCCGCTGCGTCAGGCCGGTCTCCGTCCCGGCGAAGCCGCCGTAGAGCGCCACGCTGTCCTTCAGGACGATAGGGCTGTTGACCGCGAAGACATCCGCCTTGATCCAGATGGCCAGCGACTGGCTCCGGGTGTCGTTGATGGCCGACTGGAT
>CAYOIT010000508.1:0-1840 GCA_964404035.1 uncultured Verrucomicrobiota bacterium
GGCGGCCGGCTGAAGATAAGCGGAGACCTGATCCTCAGCAATGCAGTGGTGACCCTGGACTTGAACGCCTCCGGAGTGTGCGATCGCGTGACCAGCCCGTCTGCCACCTTCGGGGGGATACTCATCGTCACCAATTCAGGCCCTTCGGCTCTCGCCGCAGGCCAGGTGTTCGATCTGTTTGACATCGGTCTCTCCACCGGAGTTTTTGACACCGTGGTACTGCCATCGCTTGATGTCGGCCTGACCTGGAACACGTCAGCCCTCTACACGAGTGGACAGATCACCGTGGAGTCAGAACCCGTGGAGGGGGTCATCGCCGCATCGCAGGCAGGCAACACTTACCGCTCACCGGGCACCAACATGGTGACGTGCCAGTTTGACTACCCCTCAAACAGCGTTCTCCTGAGCTTGCTCTGGCGCATCACGCCGCCGGCCGGCTGGTCGGTGGAGAGCCCCTCGGGTGATGGGGCGCCGGTATCGACCAATAACGAGATCGTATTCTCGGGTGCCTTAACCAACAACCCCATCCGGTTCACCTATGCCTTGATAGTGCCTGCCGCGGAGACCGCTCCTGTACAGGTCTCGGCGACAGCCGAATACTGGTTGAATGGAATGGCCAATCAGGTATCCATCCCGGTCCAACCGGATCCTCTTGTGCTGAACCGCACCCAATGGATCAACATACAGTCCGGATTCGGCACCACAGTGCCTCCCACGGGCTGCAATGTTATCCTCCATGGCAGTAATCTGCTTTGCCTGGTGGAGGGTTCGCCCGTGACTGAGGGCAGCACGCAGTACGTGTGCACCGGCTGGACGGGGACAGGAAACGCGGGAGCCGGGACGGGCACGGCGACGACGATCCTGCTGACCGACGATTCGACCCTCGCCTGGCTATGGAAGACGCAGTTCCAGTTGGCGACCACCTCGACTGTCGGCGGCGTGGTGGCTGGGTCAAATGGGTGGATGGAGGCGTGGAGCACGAACACCCTGACCGCGATTCCGGGCACCGGGTATCACTTTACAGGTTGGTCGGGAGATGTGCCTGCGGAACAGACCGGTGCCAACCCGCTGAACCTTCCGATGGATCAGGCCAGGAACGTCATGGCCGTCTTCGCCCTGAACACCTATACGATCACGGCGTCCGCCGGATCGCACGGCTGGATAACACCCGGTGGCTCGGTCACCGTGCCCCATGGAAGCAACACGGTCTTCACGATCGGGTCGGAACCCAACTACCATGTGACGAACGTCGTGGTCGATGGCCTCTCCAAAGGCCCGACGAACGGTTGGACCTTCTTCAATGTAACGACGAATCACTCCATTTCGGCGGGGTTCGCCTCGGATACGTACCAATTGACGGTGGGCAGTTCCTACGGAGGTGCGGCGCCGGCGGGAACCAACGTCTACGACTACGGCACCGTGGTTCCCTGTACCGTAACCAACTCCCCGATTCCGAACGGAACCACGCAATACGTCTGCACCGGTTGGACCGGGACGGGGAGCGCAGGGACGGGAACGGGCACCACCACTCAGGTCACCATGACGAACAACTCGACCCTGACCTGGCAGTGGAAGGCTCAATTCCGGCTGGCCGCAACCTCGACCGTGGGCGGCGTGGTCACAGGACCGGTCGGCTGGCGGGACGCCGGGTCCACGAACGTGCTTAACGCCATACCGACGAATGGGTATCACTTTACAGGCTGGACCGGCGATGTGCCCGCAGGACAGACGAACGCCAACCCGCTGAACCTGTCGATGAGCCAGGCCCGTACCGTCGTGGCGGTTTTTGAACCAAACCCCTGCACCATCACCGCCACCGCCGGGCCGCACGGCTGGATCG
>CAYOIT010000509.1:0-1835 GCA_964404035.1 uncultured Verrucomicrobiota bacterium
TATCGGCGCTCAACGGTTTTTTAGGGTTGATATTATTGAGGGCGAATACCTGTTGAACGGAACCGCTACGCGGAAGCAGAAATTCATAGAATAGAAATAGGATGGGATAGACTGACTCCAGCCGGATTTCGGATGAACCGGAATGCCGGAATACAGGGAGTCTGTCATGTCAGCATTACGGGAAGCAGTGTTGTTGCAGATGCGGTTACGAGGGTTCGCGCCCAATACGGTGGATGCGTACATTCACGCAATGGTGGAGTTATGGAAGTTCTTCAAGCGGCCCCTGGAGCGGCTGACGTGCGCGGAGGTGCAACGCTTTCTCGACGAGATCATTACGGTGCGCAAGCGGGCGTGGGCGACGGTCAACGTGTATTTCAGCGCCTACCGGTTTTTATACGAGCAGGTGCTGAAGCGCACGGCGCATGAGTTCTCGATTCCCCCGCGCGGACGAAGCGGCACGCGGCCGGGAGTGCTTAGCCGCAAGGAAGTCGAGCGGCTGATCGCAGCGCCGTTGAATCTCAAGCATCGTGCGCTGCTGGCCATGACTTACGGGTCCGGATTGCGGGTCAGCGAGGTCGTGCGGGTGCGGATTCGCGACATAGATCGCGGACGGCGGATGTTGTTTGTCGGAGACGGCAAAGGCCACAAGGACCGCTACACGGTACTGTCGCGGCGGGCGCTGCGACTGCTGGAAGAACTGTGGCTCGCGTATCGGCCGACGGAGTTCTTCTTCACGAGCCACGACGGCATCCGTCCGATCAGCAGCTGCACCGCCCAGCGTGTCTACCATGACGCGTTGCGCCAAAGCGGCGTGCGCCGCGTGGGTGGAATTCATGTGTTGCGTCATTGCTTCGCCACCCATGCCTTGGAAACCGGCACGGACATCTACACGATCAAACGCTGGATGGGGCACGGGGCGCTGACGACGACAGGTCGCTACATGCATGTAACGGCTGAGCATCTGGCGCGAGGAAAAAGTCCGCTCGACACTCTGGACAACGAGGCCTAAGCATGTCCACCACCCTCCGGGTGGCGGACGTGATCCGGTCCTGCTGGGAGTCGTACAACCGCGCCAAGGCTTTGCCTCCGCAGGTGGTCAAGGCCGTGCGGCACATTTTGCGCTGCCGTACGGCCGCGCTGGGTGGGCATATCCACCAGTGCGATCAGTGCGGCAGTGAAGTGCCGCTGTATAACTCCTGTCAGACCCGGCATTGCCCCACCTGCCAAACCCACGCCAAAGAAAAGTGGCTCGACGCCCGCCTAGCCGAAGTCCTGCCCGTGCAGTACTTCCATGTCGTGTTTACCCTGCCGCACGGGATCAACGCCCTGATCGACGCCAATCGCACCCTCTTGCTGGACGAGTTGTTCGGGGTGGTCAACTGGGTTCTCCAGCACTTTGCGCAAGACCCGCAATGGCGGTTGGAAGGACAACTGGGGTTCCTGGCGATCCTGCATACCTGGACCCAGCGGCTCCAGGAACACTTCCATGTGCATTGCATCGTACCCGGCGGCGTCTGGCGTGCCACGGCGAAGCCGGCGGGCGAAGACGGGCGGGAGGCCACCGGGCAATGGGTTCCCCGCCGCAGCCCGTGGCTCTTCCGCACCGAATCGCTGGCGGATGCGTTTCGCAACCGGTTTATCCGGCGCCTGCGTTCCCTACGCAAACACGGCAAGTTGGCCTACACCGGCCCGGCGGGTTCCCTGGCCGACAACGTCGCTTGGGATCAGTGGCTTGTCCCCCTGGCCGGCGAGACCTGGATCGTCTTTTCCAAACCCACCCCGGACAACCCGTCCTTGGCCCTCAACTATGTCGGCCGCTACACCCATAAAGTGGC
>CAYOIT010000510.1:0-1826 GCA_964404035.1 uncultured Verrucomicrobiota bacterium
CAGCATGTCGCTCCCCGCGTCAGCGAATGATAATCCCGTGTTTCCCATTCAACGCTCCGGCAAACACGTATAGCGAGTATTCGCGATGAATGAGGGTGATTCCTTTCCGACCGGACGTTGCCGGAGGGAACAAGGGGTGCATGTATTAAATGTGAGAAAACTGAGAGGAGTTTGCGCAGGGACGGCTAAGACTTAATAGTATCTCTGTCTTTGATTGTGAGGTCGTCATGTCGCAGCCCTCGTCTCAGTTGTCGCCCGCCCTGCGGGCCGCCCTCGTGGAGTTAGTGAAGCAGGAGATTCCTGCCGGGCAGCCGGTGCAGTTTACCACCATTGAAGAAGCGGTCGTTCAGGTGCTTCGCAAACTCGGCCCCGAGCTCATGACGGCCACCTTGCTCGCTGACGATGCCGACCCTGCCCATCCAGGGCGGGGAAAAAAGGGGCACCGCCGGAGTGCGCCTGCGGTCGAGTGATGCGCTGGGTGGCGTTTCGTCACCGGCACCTGACCACCCGGACCGGGGTGGTGCACGTGGAGCGGGGGTATTGGGTCTGTCCGGCCTGTGGGACGGGGTGTGCGCCGGATGATGCGCGCTGGGGCCTCCCGGCCGGTCGGGTGAGTCCTGGCGTGAAGGAGGGCGTCGCCTTGCTGGGGCAAGCGCTGCCGTTTGCCCAAGCGCACGACCTGTACGCCCGATTGGTGGGCGTGGAGGTGGGCACCAACTCGACCGAGGATTGGACGGAAGCGGTGGGGGCGGCCTACACGCCGCCGGTGCCCACGGCGTACGAGCCGGGTCCTCGCGCCGACGTGCTGTTCCTGCTGGCGGATGCCGGGATGCTGCACACGCGGGAGGAGGGCTGGAAAGAACGGAAAGTCTTTGCCGCCTGGCGACGCGTGGACGGCACGGATCTGCCCGTGCGCTATGCGGTGGGGGCGGGGACATGGGACGCCCAAACGGTCCGGGTCGCCGACCTGGCGCGGCGGGAAGGGAGTCGGTTGGCGCGTGAGATGGTCTGTATCGCCGATGGGGCCGCCGCCATCTGGAAGCTCTTGACGCGGCTGTGGCCGGACGCGTTCCAGTTGCTCGATTGGTTTCATCTGATGGAGCATCTCGACACGGTGGTCAAACAGCTGCCAGAGGGATCGGCCTGGCGCATCACGCAACAGACGGCGCTGCTGCAGCAGAGCTACCGTCCGGTCGTGCGGGCGCTCATCGCGCTGGTGCGGGATGGGACGACGGCGGTGTGCGAGGTGGCACGGGCCTGCCTGCACTACGTCTGGGCGCATCGGACACGGCTGGACTACCGGGAAGCGCAGCGGCGCGGCTATCCGATCGGCAGTGGCCGCATCGAGTCAGCCGTCAAGCAAGTGTTACAGCAGCGCTGTAAACAGACCGGGATGCGCTGGAAGGCCGCGCATCTCGACAAAGTGCTCGCGGCCCGGTGTGCCTATCTCAATGGCGACTGGGAACTGGCCTGCCAACAAGCACGGCAAGCAGCATGAACGGATGTGCGCAAGAAAATACCTCACAAGAAGTACATGCACCCAATCTGATTACAGGGCAGGAACTCGCCGGTGAAACAGGAATTACAGCTACGTAGCGCTACGCTCCGGCGATGAACTTCTCTGCGGGGCAACCCGCGAAGGGCAAGGCAGCGATGACGACGAGACAACTGGAAGACCCCAGCGGGGTGACGGAGTTTACCGAGCGCGTGCAGCACCCGCGTGCTCCGCTAAGTGCGCTGGAAGAGTCACGGACGGATGCCGTCTCCGACTATTTCCGCCGGCGGAGCACGGAGCCGAACTACGACGAGATCGCCGCGATGGTGGT
>CAYOIT010000511.1:0-1824 GCA_964404035.1 uncultured Verrucomicrobiota bacterium
AAAGTTGATTGAAAAAACTGAAACATCTTGCGGGGTCGAAGGGTTTACGCTAGCATATATATTGCAATTTAAAACAATGTCAGCCATGAGGGAAGATTCTTCAATATTAGTGCGTCGACCGCCGGTCGTACGCGACCGGGTGGTTAACTCCCTGCGGCGGCAGATTGTGTCGGGCAAACTCGCGCCCGGCACGCGGATGCCGACCCACAAGGAACTTGCCCGTCGTTTCGATGCCCTGTCGCCAACCATTTGCGCGGCGATGCGGGTGCTCAGCGAGGACGGGTTCATTGAGACCCGCCCGCGGATGGGAACGTTTGTGGTGGCGCATCCGCCCCACCTGTCGCAGTTCGCCTTTGCCTATCCGTTCAATCCCGACCAAATGCCCTCGCAGTTCTTCCGTGCCATCCACGATGAGGCGGATCGTTGGCAGAATCCCGAACGGCGGGTGTTGTCGTTCTACGATGTCGGTACGCATTGGGAAGAAGGAGCGGACTACGATCGGCTCCTGAGGATGGCGCAGTCCCACCGGCTGGCCGGGTTGATCTTTGCTGCCAGTCCCTTTGCCCTGCATTACGCGAAGTCACCCCTTGTTACGATGCCCGGCCTGCCGCGGGTTGTCATCTCGGCGGGCCCCGATCCCGATGGGGCTCCCGCCATTTATCCCGATCTCGATGCTTTCCTGCCAAAAGCCTTTCAGCATCTGGCCTCGCGCGGGTGCAAGCGGGTGGCGGTGGTGAGGCTGCCCGGCTACGACAACTTCAGCCGCGAACTGGCCCGAATTCCGGCGCTGGCGGGTGAACACGGCCTGACCCTGCGACCTCATTGGCTCCAGGCGGCGATCCCAAGCGCCGGGCCCTGGATTCGCCAACTCGGGCATTTGCTCATGCAGGGCGGGCCCGGGGACCGGCCGGATGCGCTGGTGATCGCCGATGACAATCTGGTGCCCGAATTGACCGCCGGCCTGGCGGAGTCCGGCGTGCGTGATCTCGAGGTGGTGGCACACACGAACTTTCCTCACCCGACCCCAAGCGCCGTGCCGGTCACGCGTCTGGGCTACGATGTTGCGAAACTGGTGACGATCTGCATGGAACGGATTGATCAGCAGCGGCGGGGCGAGACGCCGCCGGCGCTGACGCTGTTGCCGGCGGTGTGGGAAGGGGAAGTCGGAGGCAAGGGGACAAAGGAAGAACCTGAGTTTGAAGCCTGAAACCTGAAACCTGAGTCAGAGGGTGGATGGGGAAGGAAGTCGAATAGGAGGCAACCCATGCGAACGAATTGTGGAATGAGAATCAGTTGGATTGTGGGACTATGTGCGCTGCTGGCGACGTCCGGAACGACGTTGGCGGTCGATCTGTATGTCAGCACAAACGGGCTCGACTCCAATAGCGGCGCAGGGTGGGGCGATGCCTATGCCACGATCTCCAACGGCGTGGCGCACGCCGGCAGCAATGACACCGTCTGGGTTTCGAACGGCACGTACACGATCTCGGCGCAGATCGCCTTAACCAACGCCATTACGGTCCGCGCCTTCGGGGGAGGGCAGACGGTTGTAAACGGCGGCGGCAGCACGCGGTGTTTCAGCCTGACGCATCCCGGCGCCGTGCTGGACAGTCTGACCATCTCTAACGGCTATGTTGCGAGCGTCGGCGGCGCTGGCATCTACATGACGGGGGGGGCCGTCCTGAACTGCACGGTGGTCAGCAATCGCTGTCCGAATGGGGGCCTAAAGGGCAACGGTCTGTATATGTCGGGCGGGTCCGTGTCGAACTGCCTGATCACCCGCAACGATTCTCCCGGCAGCCAGAACAACTACGCCGGCGGCGT
>CAYOIT010000512.1:0-1809 GCA_964404035.1 uncultured Verrucomicrobiota bacterium
TATTACATTTACAGCGGTTCTCACATGGGATTGGGCGAGAACCGCCGTTCGCCGCAAGCCATAGAACTTGAATCGACTTTTCGAATGCTGTACATACAAAAGCGTATGCAATGTCGGTGGAATAGTGATTGAGGTGCGAATGCAAGGCCGGAGGCCGATACAATCGTCGCACGTAATTTTTGAATCAAAGGGAGTATCCTCTCAATAATTCGGGGTAATGCATCCCCGGCATAGCCCGTGGCGCGGGCTGTCGATGCAGGAGCGCGTAGACACGGGCGGTCGATTGTGTTAGGTTGAGCGCCATCCGGCGAACGGTGATGGCGGAATGACGATGAAGCACCCCGGCAAGACGATACTCGACCAGATCGACCTGGATCGCATCCAGGACCTGGAAGCGGCGCGGCGCGCCATCGTGCTGTTGTTCAACCTGATCGAGGACTTGCAGACGACGGTGCGCGAGTTGCAGGCGGAGAACCAGCGGCTGCGCGATGAAAACAATCGGCTCAAGGGCGAACAGGGCAAGCCGACCATCAAGCCGAACAAGCGGCCGCCGGGAGCCCCGCCAGCGGGGGGCAGCGACCAGTCGCGCGACCAGTCGTCGGAGGCGGAACGGCACCAGCCCCAGACATGGCGCAAGGGGGCGAAGCGCGACGAGATCCGCATTGATCGGGAAGAGACGCTGAAGGTGGACACGGCCGGGTTGCCGACAGACTGGGAGTTCAAGGGATACGAGGACGTGGTGGTGCAGAACGTGCGGCTGGAGACGGACAACGTCCTGTTTCACAAAGAGAAGTACTACTCGGCGAGTGCCGGGCAGACCTACCTGGCGCCGCTGCCGCCGGGATATGAAGGGCAATATGGGCCTGGGCTGAAGGCCCTGGCGCTGGTCGAGTACTACGCCTGCAACGTGGCGGAGCCGAAGCTGCTGGAGTTGCTGCGCAACCTGGGGGTGGTGATCTCGGCCGGCACGCTGTCGAACCTGCTGATCAAGGGGCAGGCCGACTGGCATGCCGAGAAGGCGGCGGTGTACGAGGCGGGGGTGCGCAGCAGCCCGTGGCAGCATTGCGATCAGACCGGCACGCGGGTGGATGGCGTGAATCAGCAATGCCACATCGTGTGCAATCCGCTGTACACAGCCTTCTTCACGACGGCGGGGAAAGACCGCCTGAGCGTGCTGGACGTGCTGCGCAACCTGGCGCCGCGCACGTTCTGCTTCAATGCGGAAACGTACCGCCTGTTGCACACGCTGGGCGTGGCACAGCGGGCGATGGCCCAGGTGCGGACGTTCCCACAGGAGCGCAGCTTGAGCGAGGCGGAGTTGACGGCGCTGCTGGATCAGCAGTTGCCGGACATCGGGGCCTTGCCGCGCTTGCACATCCTGGAGGCGTCCGCAGTGGCTGCCTACCACGCCCAGGTGGAGTTCCCGGTCATCCAACTCCTGGTGTGCGACGACGCCCCGCAGTTCAACTGGCTGACGGCGGAACTGGCCTTGTGCTGGGTGCACGAGGGGCGGCACTACAAGAAGCTCGCGCCATGGGTGACGTGCCACCAGGAACTCCTGGCCGAGTTCAGCGCGCAATTCTGGGGCTTGTACCGCGAACTCCTCGCCTACCGCGCGGCCCCCAGCCCCGCCGAAAGAGCGCGGCTGGCCGCTGAGTTCGATCATGTCTTCGCAACCGTCACCGGCTACAAGCAACTCGATGCCCGGATCGCCAAGACCCGGCTCAAGAAGGCCAGCCTGCTGCTGGTGCTCGATCATCCCGAGATCCCGCTGCACAACAACCCGGCCGAACTGGGCGCCCGCCAGCG
>CAYOIT010000513.1:0-1799 GCA_964404035.1 uncultured Verrucomicrobiota bacterium
ACCGTGCTGTCCCCAGCGCGGTCAGACGCCGGTAGGGACACCGGCGTCCACCTGGTTGGAGTTTACGATGTGGCCAGGATGGGCCAGGCGGGTTCCACGGAGGCACGGTCAGCCGCCAGTTGGGTGACCACTTTCCCGGCGTCCAGGACGCGGGGGGGGACGTTGTCCCGGAGGCTCAAAGCGGCGGCCACGCCGGCGGCCTGGCCTGTGCTGGCGCACGTCTGCTGGATGCGCAGGCTGGCCTCGGCTTCCCGTTCGGCCGAAAGGCAGCGGCCGGCCACGAGCAGGTTGTCGACGCCGGCCGCGATGAGTGCGCCGTAGCGGATATCGAAGTAGTCGCCGGCTCCAAGCCGTTCCATGTGTTGCTTGTAGTCGGCTTCTTCACGGGGCACCGCCGGCTTGTCGTAGCTGTCGCCCGGCCAGATGTCGATATCCCATGAACTCCGCGCGATGCCATCGTCGTACTTCCGGAACTGCCAGGCATCGTCCGCTGTCACGGTGGCGAGTCCCTGTATGCGGCGGGAGTCGCGCAGGCCGACATGGGCGCCGGTGTCGAGCAGGTAGGACTGCTCAAAGCCGGGGATATTCCGGCGGATGAATTCCGCACACTGCCAGGCCTGATCGCGGCCTTCCCGCTCGGCGCGGGATAGCTCACGGGGGTCCAACGGATCCACTTTCAGGATGCGGCTGGAAAAGACGTTCATCTCCTTCCGGTAGGGCGCGACTGACTGGTGGACCCAGTTGGCCATGGCATAGTTCGCAACGCGTCCATTGGTCAGCACCGGCGTGGTGGGGCCGGTGGGCTCGGCATGCTCGCGTGCCAGCGCTTTGATACGGTCCATATCGGCGCCGCTATAGCCCTTCTCCGGCCACTGGACGTTGGCCATGCGGTAGACCATGGTCATGGCCTGGTTCCAGTTGTCCGTTCCGTTGCCGTGCGTAAACGGCACACCTGCGGCCGCACAGACGGATCCGTTACCGGTGCAGTCGATGACGCGTTTGGCCAGGATCGCGCGCCGACCGGCGCAGGTTTCGGCCACCACGCCAAGGCAGGTTGACCCGTCCAGCGCGGCGTTGGAGGCCCAGGTATGGAAAAGAACTTCGACGCCGGCTGCATCGAGCAGATCCTGCCAGGCGAACTTGACGACCTCGGGATCGACGCCGCTTCGGAAGAAGTATTTGCCCGGAGTCCCGATCAACGGGGCCACGGCGTCGGTGCGCCGACGCCGGATGGCATGGATCCATTCGTGCCAGATTCCCTGGAAGTCCATGGCGTTGGTGCTGAGAATATGGGCGACCAGTTGTGAGACCGTGGCACCGCCCAGATAGCCGTCGCGTTCCAGCAGCAGGGTGCGGGCACCGAGGCGGGCCGCGGCGATCGCCGCGGAGCAGCCCGCCGGGCCGGCGCCGCAAACGACCACATCGACGTCATCCAGTAGGGGCACGTTCTGTGCCGGTTCGTTGAACGATTTCATGAAAAGGGCTCCTTGGTTGACGCAGGTGTCATGCGAATTCAGTCAGCATAAAGGGATCTGTTCCAGGGCTCAAGCACTACCGCCGAGAGGGCGCGCAGGCTGCGCGCCGCGGACGGCATCATGCCGTCCCTCCCGTATCTTGCAGGGCGATGAACTGGCGGTTCGAGCAGGGGAGCGGTCTTTCTTGAGTGACGGCTTGCATGAATGCCGCTTGCGAAAATGGTGCAGAAACTTCATGGTTCAAAAGTG
This sequence comes from uncultured Verrucomicrobiota bacterium, assembly GCA_964404035.1. GTDB lineage: Bacteria > Verrucomicrobiota > Kiritimatiellia > CAIKKV01 > CAITUY01 > CAMBRF01. Next base: position 1,725 of record CAYOIT010000513.1, read on the forward strand.
CGGTTGCAGGAAATGCCCGCATTAGTTCCTGATGAATGGAAACAATCGTAAAACGGTCATGATTTGAGGAAGCAA
>CAYOIT010000514.1:0-1797 GCA_964404035.1 uncultured Verrucomicrobiota bacterium
CCAACATGGACTTTGTCACGCAGGCGTGGCGGGATCCCGAGTTGCAGCGCATCCTGCTGGAGGCCGACCTGGTTGTGGCCGACGGCATCCCGATCGTCTGGCTGTCCCGCCTTCTCGGCCAGCCCCTGAAGGAGCGCGTGACCGGCAGCGATCTCGTTCCGTTGTTCGCCGAGCTTGCCGCCCGCGAAGGCTTTTCACTTTATGGCCTCGGCGGCGCGGAAGGGGTCGCGGAAAAGGCTCTGAATACACTGGCGGCGCGTTTTCCGGGCATGCGGATTGCCGGGTTTTACTCCCCGCCCAAGGGGGACATCATCGATATGGACAACCCCGGAATTCTGGCCCGCCTTTCGGAAGCGAATCCGGACATTCTTCTGGTTGCGTTCGGAGGGCCGAAACAGGAGAAATGGTGCAACATGCACATCCGGCAATGGAAGGTGCCGGTTGCCATCGGGATCGGCGGCTCGCTTGACTTTCTCGCCGGCGTGCAGAAGCGTGCTCCGCACTGGGTCCAGCGTCTGGCCCTGGAATGGCTATGGCGTATGTTTTCGGACCCGCGCCGGTTGTTCAGCCGGTATGTGGCCAACATCTTCTTTCTGGGGGGGGCGGTCATCCGCCTCATGCAGGTGCGACTGGGACCGGTTCCGCCGAGGGAGAGGGGCATTGCTCCAAATGAAGGTCCCGCAGCAGCGGCAGACGAGACCGCCGTTCGGCGGGTCCTGTTTCCGGCTTCCGCTCCAACGCACGTTTTGGATGCGTTCCGCCTTGCCTGCGAATCGGCCGCCGACCGGCCGCTGGTGGTGGATACGGGCGCGCGGGATTGGCTGGACAGCCGGGAACTGGGTGAATTGCTTGACCTGAACCGGCGGTGCCGTTCGGCGCATCGCTGGCTGTGCGTCCTGGCCCCGCACCCCCGGCTGGCGCATATGCTGCGGTTTGTCCGGCTGGATCGATATATCCGTGTGGCCACCGACATGCCCGAAGCCCTGGCCATGCTCCGTCTCTGGGAGCAAACCAGCCAGGAGGGCAGTGTCAGGGTCGAACCGGGTCGGCAGTTGGTTGTTGCGCTTCCGGCGGAACTGACCGCCGCCAACGTGGCCGGGTTCAGGGCGGGCGTCGACGCGGCATGGGACAAGATGGCGGCGGACGGCGAGGTGGCCGCCGTTGCCGTGGATGCCTCGGGCGTGGGGTTTATCGACAGCGCCGGCCTCGGCTTTCTCGTGGCGCTGCGTAAGAAGGCGCTTCTGTTACCCGGCCGTTTCCATTGCTCCGGCTTCCACGGCAACGCCCGCCAGACGCTGGCGATTGCCCGCCTGGAAAACCTTTTCGTGGCGGATGCAGCCAGACTCGAAGGGTTGTCATGAACGCGGTTTCAACACATCCATCCATGGCGGTGGCGCCGTTCTCCGGCAAAGTGGCCCATGTCATGCGCCGGTTTGTTCCCGACAAGTGGGGGGGCACGGAGAGCGTGGTATTCAACCTGGCGCAATCCTATATCCGTAACGGCATGGAAAGCCCTGTTTTCTGCACGGATATGTTCTCCCTGCCGGGTTTGGAACACTTCGGGGGCGTCCCCATCCGTCGCTTCCGTTACGTATTCCCCTGGTTCTTCCTGGGGGAGGAGGCGCGTGCCAAACTGCGCTTGAAGGGCGGCAGCCCGCTTTCGTTCGTCCTCTTCCGCGCGCTGTTGCGGGAGCCGGGGCTGACGGTGATCCACACCCATGCCCAGCACCGGCTCGGCGGCATCGCGCGCACGGCGGCCCGCCTGCGCGGGATCCCGTATGTCGTCAGCATCCACGG
>CAYOIT010000515.1:0-1796 GCA_964404035.1 uncultured Verrucomicrobiota bacterium
GCAACAACGCCAATGCGACATTTTCCGGAAAGCTCGATGGCACGTCCGGCGGCCTCATCAAGACAGGCACGGGGCGTCAGGACCTGACCGGCGGCAACAGCACATGGACACTGACAACGCCGGTTGTCACGGTCAACGGGGGTACGCTGGCCTTGAGCGGCAGCGGCAAGTTGCCGCACACGGGCGCCACCGCCTTCACGCTGACCGACGGCGGCGTCCTGCACCTCGACAACTCGACGGTCAACGATAGCAACCGCCTGTACGGCGCGTCGCCCAGAATCGTTTTCAACGGCGGCACATTCCGCTTTGAAGGGATGGATGGATCGGCGTCCAGCGAAGCGGTGGAATATGCAAACATGGCCGGTGGCGAGAATACGATCGACATCATCAACGGAACGGGAGCGGGGTCGTCCGCGGCGTTGACATTCGCCGCCTGGACGGCCGGCGCCGGAACGATGAACTTCACGTCGTCGGGCGAAGGCGCTCTCGGCTCCGCCGGAGACGCCCCGCGCGTCTTCTTCACGGGGCTGACCGCCAATCAATTCATCCCGGGAGCCTCTGTCGGCAGTGCTCCGGCCTATTACACGACGGCCAATGGCGTGCGGGCCGGCATGGAGTCCGACGCGACCGAATTCGACGGAACCACGGCGCAAACGGGGTTGGACACCAAGTACACCTCCGCGAATGGGCATGCTGCGCTCAATGCGGCCAGGTCGGTGAAATCGGTCTGGATCAATAGTCCCGGAGCCGGGTATGCCATTGACTTGGGCAGCAGCGGCGCCTTCAACCTGACGCTGGCGAACAGCGCCCTGACGTTGACCGGTTCCGATAGTTTCGAAGTCAAGCGCAGCGGCTCGAGTTCCGCCACGCTGATCCCGACGGCCGCCACCCTTTACGTGGATGTGGATGATCCGGGTGCGGCATTGACCATCGGGGTGCCCATACCCGCCAGCAAGTCGGTCTCGAAGAATGGCGCCGGCACGCTGGTGTTCAATGCCGCTCAGTTGTTCAACACCATGCTGACCATCAACAACGGCACCGTGAAGTACGGAGCCAATGGCGACTTGGCGGCCGTCCCGCTGACAACCTGGGGCACCGGCCTGTTCGACTTCGCCGGCAAGACCGACACCCTTGGCGCCCTGACCCTCTATTCCGGCGGCATCACCAACTCGGTCGCCGGTGGCACCCTGACGAGCGGCGCTTTGACCCTGGGTTCGGGACCGGCCGGCTCAACGGCGTTTGTCCATTCGGGGACGGGCTCGCTGAAACTGGGCGGCAACGTGATCTACAACGTGGTCAACGACCCCGATATGGCGACGATATCCGGCACGCTGGACCTCAACGGCTCGACAAGGACCGTCTTGGTCAACGACAGCGTGGCGCCGGGCGCTTACATCGATCTGGACGTCCCCGCTGTGATTTCCGGCACAGCCGGATTCGGCATCGCCAAGACCGGCACGGGCACAATGCGCCTGGGCGGCGCCAACACCTTCGACGGGCCGGTCTCCGTTATCGGAACGCTTCGTCTGAGCAATCCCCAGGCCCTCGGTCAGCCCGTGTCCCGGTCGCTCTCCGTCGTGGCCAATTCGAGCCTGGTGCTCGACGGCGCGAACGGCGCCATCACCGTGCCCTCCGGCTACACGGCGCTCAGCCTGACCGGCACCGGCAACACGCTGCTCGGACCGGTCAGTGGCGCGCTGGTCAACAAGTCGGGCAACAATACCGTTCCCATCTCGGTCGTGCTCGGGGCGGCCACGACCCTTGCTTCGCTGTCCGACAAACTGACGTTGAGCACA
>CAYOIT010000516.1:0-1794 GCA_964404035.1 uncultured Verrucomicrobiota bacterium
CCTCCCAGCAGGCCGCGAAGCTCAACGGGATCTATGCTCGCCCCGACTACACGGAGATCGTTCTGGAGCACGCCAACACGGTACGCTATTCATACACCACAAGCATCGGCGGGGGCATGCTGTTTCCAGAACCCTATCCCGGCGCCTGGACGGACTATGCCGACATGCTCGAAGCCATCGCCCGCGACGGCATCGCCGCCGGCCCGGACAACGCCCAGTTGTACACCGACTCCGTCGGCGGCCACATCCTCCGTGAACGCGCATTCTATGAAGCGGTCTCCAGCAAGAATTGGTGCTGGTTTCATCACAACTACCCGGATCTCCTCACCAATTACACCGATCACACCTTCTGGTCGCCGCTCCCGGAATCCTCCATGGATAACTACGAGAACGCCGAATTCTTCTCCCTCCGTCTGAACCGGGCTTCGTTTGTGCTGGATCGCGTTGACACTCCCGCGCTGAACAATCTTGCCACGCAAGCCGGTCTCGACCCCACGCTTATCACCACCCAGGCGACCCAAGTCGTCCAGTCGTGGTATGCCTACAACCCCGGACGCTGGGGCAACTGGGCGATCATGAATCCCGAAGGTCCCGACCCCTTTCCGATCACCGGACCGGTTCTGCCGCAGTATGATTACAGCGGCGCCGATGCCGTCGTCCGCGTCGAAACGGTCGCCTCCCGCCTGACCCCCGGTCTGGACGGTACCAGCCACGCCGACAACATTCTCTGGACCGCCGCCGCCAAGCCCTTCGGCTATTTGGAGGCCGACGGCGAACGTATCCGTCCCGACACCTGGTCGCTCGTTCTCCCCGCCTACCACGACATCCGTCTCATTCCCATCGACGCCGCCTCGGTCGGAAGTGAAGGTTTTTTTGACATTGTATGGCGTCGTCATGTTACCGAACATCTGCCAACTTACGTCGCCACCGGAACAACCGAACCGGGGTGCGGGTATTGCGGAATACTGACGATCTGGGAACACCCCGAATTCCGGGCTGCCGGCGCTTTGTGGCTCAGCCTCTATCGCGCCAAATGCATCGTCCCGCCCGGTGGCGGCGGTGGCGGACGTGGAGGAGGAACGCGCCGTGGACACTAACCCCCGCAACGGACAGGCTTTCGTCGAGTTGATCATAGGGATCGTCGTCATCGTCATAATCCTCACCGGAGGCATCCAGTATTTCTACGTTTCCAACGCCCACCGCGGCTTGACCACGACCGTTCGCGGCGAGGTTGGCGAGCTGGCGTTGATCGGGAGTTCCAGCGACTCGACGCCGTCGTACATCCTCACATGGGACGCCGGGAACGACGATATCCGCCACACCGATGACGACACCCCGGTAACGGCAACGCCCCTGACCCTCTCCACCATCGCTGACTGTTCCGCCAGAGACCCGGTTGATTGGGATCTTCTCAAACCGCTCAAACGTGAAAATCCGATGCTGCGGATGCACGAATCGCTTACGCCGACGACCGAATTGGCCTTAATCAATGTCAAACGCTCGGACACCATCGCCGTCGACCCTGCCGTCCGCACGTTCATCTACGACCGGCCCACCGTCACCGTCCGCCACACCGTCTGGATGCCGCTTCTGGGAGGGCTGTATTGATGCGTTGGCTGCGCCCCGTGTTGATTCTGGTCGCCGCAGCCGCCGCCACGGCGCTGCCGGCCGATGTCTTCCGCACCCTCGGTGGCCGCGCCGCTGATCGCCTCGCCGCCATCGGCGGCGAGGCGGTCTACCGTTCGGATGCCACGGTCAACGGCGAACCGGCCCAGATCACCGCCTTCGGCTTCT
>CAYOIT010000517.1:0-1788 GCA_964404035.1 uncultured Verrucomicrobiota bacterium
TGACGACCGGCACGGTTGACCGGTGCCGGATCGTGGGCAACTGCGGCGACAATCGGGGTTACCAGGGTGGAGGGGGCTATCTTGGCACGACGGGCGCGGTTGTCCGCAACAGCCTGATCGCCAACAATACCGTCCGGGCCGGCGGGGGCCTGTGGGTCAACTACGGCCTGGTCGAAAACTGCACGGTGGTGAGCAACCTCGGACGTCTTCATACGGGCGGCATCTACGCTATCAACACGGCGACCATCCGTAATACGATCATCGCGCTGAATGAGGGGCCTCCGCTCTGCCGGGACTATCATCCCGGAGCCGGGACGTACCGGTATTGTTGCGCGTCTCCCCTGCTGCCGGGCGAAGGCAATATCGAGGTCGATCTGCAGTTCGTCAATCCCTCCTCCTGCGATTACCGGCTCCGGCCCGGTTCGGCCTGCCTGGATGCCGGTACCAACCAGGCCTGGATGGCCGGCGCGAAGGAGCTGGAAGGCAAGGACCGGCTGCCGGATGCCCGTGTGGACATCGGCGCGTATGAGTCAACGCCGGGGCCCCTGGCGGGCAACATGATCGCCTCCTCGCTCAAGGCGTTCGGGCCCACGGATATCGTGTTCACTGCTTATGCGTCCGGAACCAACACCGCCGGCCTGACCTATTACTGGGACTTCAACGGCGACGGTACCCAGGAGGTTTCGGGCGCCACCGATGCCGTGGTGACCAACCGGTTCGCGGCCGGCACCTACGCGGTGGGGATGACGGTCAGCAACAGCATCGGGGAAGGCGCGACGACGCTCAAGCCGGCTTATGTGAAGATCGGCATGGCAACAATGTATGTGGCGACTTCGGGCGTACCGGTGTTTCCTTACACGAACTGGGTCACCGCCTCCACGAACATCCAGAAGGCCATCGACGCCGGCATCGACGGGTCCACGGTGAACGTCACCGACGGCGTGTATGAAGTCAACTCCGCGATCAGCCTGACCGACGGGGTGACGCTGCGAAGCGTCAACGGGTCCGGGAAAACGGCACTGACCGCGAAAGGCAACTTTTTCACCGTCTTTCTCAGCCATGCCAACGCCCAGGTGGATAGTTTCACCATCAACAAAAGAGGCGCGTATTACGGGGGCGTGCAGATCATCCAGCTCGGTACGGTCCGGAATTGTCTGATCGCCGGGAACCGCGATGAGCAAGGAAACGGGCCGGTCAACCTGACGGGTGGCGGCCTGCTGACCGATTGCACGATCGTCACCAATTCCTCCCGCTATTACGGGGGCGTGCGGATCCAAAACCAGAGCGGCGGCTATTTTGTCACGGGGCGCGTCGAGAATTGCGTGATCATAGGCAATATTGGCAATCACACCAGCTACACCAATAAGGGCTATGTGGGCGGCATCCGAGCCGACTCGATGGCCCTGATCCGCAACTGCGTGATCGCGAGCAACCTGGCGTTCGGCATCGATGCCGGCGCCTACCTGGACGGATCGACGATGGAAAACTGCACGTTCGTCGACAATGTGGCCAGCAACCCGCATGCGGCCTCCATCGGTGGCGTGCGAACCCTCAACGGCACCGTGGTGCGCAACACGATTATTGTTAGGAGCACGAACATTGTGACGGGATCCAACGCCAACTGGGCGCGCGAGGGCGGCGTGATCGAATACAGCTGCACGACGCCCAGCGCCTCCGCCTACGGGGGCGGCAACATCACGGATCCGCCGTTGTTCATGAATGCCGCAACGGGTGACTACCGCCTCGCGGCCGGCTCGCCCGGCGTGAACCAGGGCACGAATGTCGGTT
>CAYOIT010000518.1:0-1786 GCA_964404035.1 uncultured Verrucomicrobiota bacterium
CGCACTGGGACCGGGAATGGTACGAGCCGTTCCAGGAATTCCGGATGTGGCTGGTCCAGATGATGGACCAGACCCTTGACCGCCTCAAATCCGACGCACGGTACCGCATCCATCATCTTGACGGTCAGGCGGCGTTGCTGGACGACTATCTTGAGATCCGGCCCGAACGGCGCGATGAACTGACGGCGTTGCTCCAGCAGGGGCGTCTTTCCGCCGGCCCCTGGTACGCTCCGCCGGACCTATGGTTGGTCTCAGGCGAAGCCCTGATCCGCAACCTGACTCTGGGCATGGAAACGGTGCGCAAACTGGGCGCTCAACCCATGGCGGTCGGCTACACGCCCGATCTGTTCGGCCATCCTGCCGCCATGCCTATGATCTATGCGGGTTTCGGCCTGCCTCACGCCGTCGTATGGCGGGGCATCAATGACGATCAGGTCGGGGGAGAGTTCGTGTGGGTGGGTCCCGATGGCTCGCGCGTACTGACGCACAAACTGCCCGATAACGCCGGCTACGGTTGGTTCGGCTGCCGGGCGCGGTGGGAGTGGAAGGACAACTCCTTTGACGATGCCAAATTGGTGGCGGCTTTTGCCAGAATCCTTGAGGAGGAGCGGCCACGGCTGAAGACGCCACTCCTATACATCAGCGACAACAGCGATCACCAGTTGATGCCGTGCCGAATCCCGGAAATGTTGGATGCGTTGTCGAAGAAGTTTCCCGACATCGAGTTCAGCCATGCCCGGATTGAGGAGTACTTCCAGGCGTTGGAGCCGCACCGGGCGCAGTTGCCTGAGTTTCAGGGCGAATTGCGCTATCCCGCCAAACGGATGATGACGTGGTGGTTTGCGCTGATCGCCCACTGCCTGTCGTCCCGGTATCCCCTGAAACAGGCTAATGACCGCTGCCAGAACCTGCTGACGCTGTGGGCCGAGCCCATGGCGGCATTCCGCCTCCTGGCGGGCCAGGCGTTGCCGGCGGGGTATCTGAGGACGGCGTGGAAGTTCTTGATTCAGAATCAGCCGCACGACTCCATCTGCGGCTGTTCCGTCGACGAGACCCACGCCGACATGCCGTTCCGCTATCATCAGGCGGAGTTGATCGCGGACGGCGTGCGTCGCCAGGCGATGGCAAGCCTGGCGACCGCCTCGGCTGACCTGGCCAAGGCGTTCTCGAACGTGGTGGTCTGGAACCCGCTGCCGTGGGAGCGCAGGGAGGTTGCCGAACTGGACCTGCTTTTCCCGGCAGGATTCCAGCCGAAGGTCAGTCGCAGCGGCCTCGCGGGACCACTCCAGAATTCGTTCGAACTGACAGGACCGGATGGGATGTCCGTGCCTTACCAGGTGTTGGCCGTTGAGCCTGCCCGCAAGGTCAAGATCCCCGACGATACAGGCAAGCGGACGGTGGCTGCGCCGGAGGCTGATGTTTACCGCGTGGCGGTGTCGCTCGCACTGCCGTCCGCCGGGTTCACCACGTTGACCGTGCGACCGTTAGAAGACCGTGTTCATCGCAACGCATCGAGTCTGCTGATCGGTCCGCTGGAAGCGGAGAACGAACATCTGCGCGTGCGGCTCACTCCTCAGGGGCTTGTCGAGGTCGAGCATCGGGCCACCGGCCAGGTCTACCACGATTGGTTCTGTTACGAGGACAGCGGTGAAGTGGGCGACGGGTGGACCTTTGTCCCGCCGGCGGCCAACAGCGTGGTGGTCTCCTCCGGTATGGCGACCCAGTGCGGCATCGAGAGCGAGGGGCCCCTGCAGGTGACGTTCCGTGTGGACCGGGTGCTGCGCGT
>CAYOIT010000519.1:0-1784 GCA_964404035.1 uncultured Verrucomicrobiota bacterium
CGTTGACCATTCGCGCCACCGGCACCGTGAATGTGGGCCTGCTCGGCAACTACGACTGGAACTCGGGCGGCAGCAGCGCCGGGGACATCGATGTGCGTGCCGAGGTCATCGTGGTGAGCAACGTTTACTCGTACGCGGAGCGGGTCAACAATGCACTCAATACGAGCGGTGACATCATTCTGACTGCCTTGGGCGCGCCGGGGTATGACGTGGGGGTGACCGCGGCCAACGACCACAACAACGCGTTGACGGTCAACGGCGTCATCCGCACGCGGGGGGGGTGGCCCTCCAGCACGCGGGGTAGCGTGACGCTCAGAGCCGTGAACGTGACGTTCGGACCTGGGTTCACGAACGACGTGCCCACCAACCGCACCTTCACCCTGCTGACCGGCTATGGCGGGACGGAGCACCTGGCAAACAACTCCGCGGCGACGGTCGCGCCCCACTATGTCGTGACGCACGTCGAGCATCCCAATCCGACCATCATCGTGGGGACCACGGAAGCGTGGAATGGCGCGGCGAATCCGCATGCGACGGAAGGCGTTGCGCTGACCACCAACGCCAGCGCCTATGTCTACACCATCCCCAAACCGATGGAGATCGTGTACGGCGGTAGCGTGGATGTTGGGGCGGACTATAGCCGGAACTTCGAGTTCCGCTTCACGGGCGGCAACCTTCAGGTCGACAGTGGGGGCATGTTCGACATCGGCGTGAACGGGGTTCGTACCCCGACGGCTCGGACGCTGACGCTGGATCTCGGTGGCAGCAACATTGTCGCCGACGCGGTGGGCGGTGCCGGCGACATCAGGAACGCTGGTGCAGACTCCGGGCAGGAAGCTTCCCGGACGCTGCTGATCACAAATGTGACGGACGTGACCCTCGGCACGCTCAGCGCCCGCGCGAACGACGCGGGACGCGGGACCCTGACCGTGGTGGCCGGCGGCAAAGTCACGGTTCAGATGCTCGAGAACTCGGATACTTCACAGGGAGGGAGCGGCGCGAACATTACCGTGCGTGCCGCCCAGATCGACGTGCGGGACGTCAACGCCTCGGCCGCGCGTACGAGCGTGGTCGTCGCCAACGGTAACATCCTGCTGGAGGCGCTCAAGCCGCCGGAATACGACCCCACGCAACGGATCAACCTCAAGGAGAACACCCTGATCCTGCGCGGGACGCTTACGACAAAGGGCGGGCGCAGCGACCATACCGGCGGCAGCGTGACCAACCGGGCGGCCGTGCTGACCCTGGGACCGTCGTTCGTGGGCCTCATCAACACGGTGTCCACCAATTTCGCGGGCGACGCCTTCCCGAGGGAGAAGTACTTCATCAACAACTGCACCAACATGGGGGCCAGCGTGAACTTCTCCTTCTCGGCGAATCACAACGTGCAACTCAAGTCGGATGCGGGAACGGTGTTTACGTTTCGGTGAGAGGCGGTCAGCAACCAGTGATCGGTCATCAGTGATCAGTCATCGGTGTCCCATGCGGCTTGGCTGGGCGCAAGCGGGCTCGCAAGCTCGCCCCTCCAGAAGAGGGGAGGACCGGAGGACTTGGAGGGCGGAGCCTGCGACGCCGAATCGGGAATGGTGAATAGAGAATAGAGAATCGGGAATGGTGAACGCGGATAACGTAGACGCGACGCCCTCGTCACGTGCTGGAGCAAAGGGAAAGCGGCGAGGGCGCCGCTTCTACGACGGAAGGCAATTGAAAACCATGACGACAACGATAGACTGGAAGACCCATCCGTGGGCGGGAGTGTTTCCCGCCACATTGTGCGCATTTCG
>CAYOIT010000520.1:0-1769 GCA_964404035.1 uncultured Verrucomicrobiota bacterium
GTTGAACTAAGCCGGCTACGGTGTAGCCGGCAGGCTCTTTTGCTGATGCTCCTTGCTCTGAGAAGATGACCCTCAAGGCGGAGCCGGCCTGGATATGGTGTTCACGGTCGGACTCCGCCAAGAGGAGTCAAGATGCAGAGTGAACATAGCACAGGACGGGGCGGCAGAAAACAGCAGAAGATATGGCCGATTGAAGCGCGGATGAAGGCCGACATGGCGGGGCGGGACTACACGCCGTTGACGCAACGGGTGTACGTGAGGGCGGTGCGGCATCTGTCGCGGCATTACGCCTGGCGGAACCCGGAGTTGATCTCCGTGGAGGAAGCGCAGTGTTACCTGCGTTTGAAGCGCAAGACCAAGATCAGCGCCTCAGCGTTGACCACGCATGCCGGCGGCATCCGGTTTCTGTTCGAGGTCACCTTCGGCAAGACCTGGAAGCCGGTCTCGCCGCTGCGCCAGCGGATGCTGGAAGACATGGATATGAAGGGCTTCTCGGTCAAGACCCAGCTGTCGTATGTGCGAGCGGTCGCCGCCTTGGCGAAGTTCTTCGGTCGCTCTCCGGACACGCTGAGCGACGAAGAGTTGCGCGCCTACTTCGTACACTTGAAGGTCAGGCGCAAACTGGCCCGCCAGACCGTCACCATTGCGCTATGCGGTATCAAGTTCTTCTATGTGACGACCCTGAAGCGTGACTTCTCACTCGCCGGCGTGCCCGTCCCCAAGCGCCGCAAACATCTCCCCGTGGTCCTTGCCCCCGACGAAGTCAGGGCCATCCTGGGCAAAATCGAAAAGCCCCGCTTCCAAGCCTGCCTGAAGCTGATCTATGCCTGCGGACTCCGGCTGGGCGAAGCCTGCCGCCTGATGCCCACCGATATCGATAGCGCCCGGGGTGTGGTCATCCTCCGCAATGCTAAAGGCGCCACGGACCGGCAGGTGCCCATCCCGCCCGCCACCGTTGACGCCCTGCGTGAGTTCTGGAAGACCCATCGCAACCGCCGCTGGTTGTTCCCCGCGCAGAGTTGCGGACATCGCCGGGGTTCGCCGGCCGACCGGCATATCCCGCTGGGCGCCGTCCAGAAGGCCTTTCAACTGGCCCGCAAAGCCTCCAGCGTCCAGAAGGCCGCTCATGTCCATACCCTGCGCCACAGCTACGCCACCCACTTACTGGAGGCGGGAATCAATCTGCGCCTCATTCAGGACTGGCTGGGGCACCGATCCCCGGCCACCACCTCGGCCTATACCCACATGACCGAGCAGGCCAGCAACACCGCCGCCCAACAGGTCGGCCGGATGATGGCGGACCTGTAGGTGCAGGAACTGGCGGACATCGTCCGCCGCCACGGCCCGGCGTACCGGCAACAGTTCGGTGAGCGTATGAGCGCGGACCAACTCCGCGCCCTGCGGGATATTGCCGTCTGCCGCACGCCCGTCCTCGGCGGCCAGCTTTGGTGTTGCCTCACGTGCGGCCAGGAACGCCTGGCCTTCCACTCGTGCGGCAATCGCCATTGCCCCGCTTGTGGCGCTGACGATGCCCACGCCTGGCGCGACCGGCAGCAGGCCCTCCTGCTGCCGGTCCCTTACCATCTGGCCACCTTCACCGTGCCCGACGCGCTGCGCCGGACGATCCGCTCCCACCCGCGTGAGTTGCTCGCTCTCCTCTTCCGCACCGCCTCATCGACTCTGCTAGACCTCTGCGCCAACCCCCGTTGGCTCGGCGCCACACCCGGCGTCACCGCCGTCCTTCACACCTGGACCCGCCAACTGGAGTA
>CAYOIT010000521.1:0-1763 GCA_964404035.1 uncultured Verrucomicrobiota bacterium
GGTTACGAGGCGCGGTATGTGTGCAACGCCACGGAACAGTGGGTCGGCTCGCTTGCGGCGGATCGGGACTACTGGTATCGCGTCCGGCGGCTTACGGCATGGAGCGGGCCGAGCGGCTGGTCGAAGGCGGTGAAGGTGCGCACGGGCGCGGGCCTGCCGGTCTTCACGTCGCTGTTGTGCGCCGCCCCGGTCGGCAGCGGCAGTTGCCAGGAGTTTGCGCTGACGAATCTGGTGGCCGGGTCGGGCGCGCTGACGGTCAAGTCGTCCGATACCAACAGCGTCACCGTGGAGTTGACGACCAACTCCCTCTTCCTGCACTACCAGTGGAAAGACACGGGCACGACCGCGCGGATTATCCTGACGGCGAAGCATCCCGATACGGGGTACAATGCGACGTACGAGGTGGCGTTAAGCGAGGCGACCGGCAAGGTGGTCGTGGTGGATGTGGGCGCGCCGACGAATGCCGGCAAGCGGCTGGCGCAGGAGGTCACGCTCGAGAATCAAACCGGCGGACCGGTGTTTGGCGTACGGCTGCGGGTTGATAAGTTGGACAACCCCAACTGGGTGGTGAACCGGAGCGGGTTCTCGCCTTACAACGACCATCAGGCGATTCTGGAGTATCCCTGCGTGTGGCCGGCGGGCTCGCAGCTGGTGGTGCGCGTGGTGTTCCATGCGGATTACGCCAAGCAGGCCCGGACGCGGCCGGTGGAGTATTGGGCGGGCGCCGTTTTGCCACCTGTAAACGGTACGGAGCCGATCACGACGGCGCTGCCTATTGTGCGGAGCGCCGAGTATGAAGACGGGGGCTTGTGGCTGCTGGGCCTGCCCGCTCTCGGCAACCGGTGGTATGAGGTGCTCCAGTCGGACGATGCCGGCGCCAGCTGGAACACCAATGCGCCGGCGGTCCGGGCCACGGCCAACTATCTGCAATGGCTGGATATGGAGTCGACCAACAACCGCCTGTACCGGGTGCGGGATGCGGGCAGAGAGAGGCTCTTTTAGCGGGAATACGTGATGGTCGGTCATTCCGAGCGGAGTCGAGGAATCTCTTGCTTGCCGTTGAAGCCATGAGATCCTTCGACTGCGGCCCGAAGCGGGCCTCCGCTCGGGATGACGGAGAAAAAACGCGCCCGAGTGTGAATATATGCGCTTTCAGCGATGACTGGGGCGTGTCGTGCTTGAGTAGCCGAATAGTAGGAGATGGAGATGACTTTCACCGGTAACCGGCATGAACGGCAGGCCAGAAATGCGAAAATGAAACGGATTCTCTCGTTCGGTGTCGGGGTGGCGGCATGGTGTCTTGGCATGCCGGTGAGCATGGCCTCCGGCGCCGCTTCCAATAGCACCGTGCGATTTGACGCTTCAACGGCCGTCGAGTATCTGGCCACGCGGGTCATCAGCAACGATTCCCCGTTCGCCTCCTATACGTTGAACCCGACTGGTTCGTCCTATCAGCTCACCACCAACATCGGCCCCTACGCCGGCGGCAACACTATCACCATCACCAATGGCAGCTTTGGGAATATCACCAACGTGCTGGTGGGCGGGGTGCGGGCCACGCTGGGCGCGAATGGCGCGACATGGTTCACCATCATGCTGCCGGCAACCGGTTCGGCGGGCGTGAAGGATATTGTGGTGCAGACCTCCGACAACGGCGACGTCACGCTGGCGGGGGCGTATACGGTCAATCCGGCGGGCTGGATCGGCAGGACGGACTATGGCCCTAACGTCTGGACGAATCTGGGCGATGGCCTGAACAAGGA
>CAYOIT010000522.1:0-1762 GCA_964404035.1 uncultured Verrucomicrobiota bacterium
TCATACATCCAGTTCCTTGTGTCGTGCCTGCAAACGTTTGATCGTTGGCGCGGAAATGCCATGCCGCCGGCCCTGGTGCCCGAACCTCGCCACGGCCGCTCGAACCTGCTCGACGATCTCCGTTGCGTCTCCAGGTCGCAAGTCCACGTGTTCAGCCAGTTTCAACAACTGCGCCCGGCGGGGGTTCAGCCCTTCGCCCGCCACCGACAACGTATGCCAGCCGTTGGTTCCGGTATTATAGGTGAAATCGAAGAAGGGGGCCAACCGCCAAGTCCCGTCCGGCCCCATCAGGAACGCGAAGTTCTTCAAATGGTCGTCGCGGTTGCACGCCAGCACGTTCAGGCAGGTCCTCCGGAAGAGTTCCCGCTTCTGCGCGTAGTCCCGGGTCAGGCCATCCACCAGCCGGAACAAGGTGCCATATTCCTCGCCGGCGACCCGGAAGTTCGCATGCAGGAGCCCGGCCGCAGAGTGCAGGTGCAGACGACGGCCCGGACCAGGTCGGTCGAAACGCCGCACCGCGAAGAACCGTCCGTTTCCGGTTTCGATCAACCGATGCTCCGGCACCTCCGCCCCGGCCGCCGCCGCCAGCTCCGCATAGACGAACTCCAGCGGTCCCGCCTCTGCCGCGTCGGTCCTGGCGTTGAACTTCACGATCCAATGGGCGTGCGTGGAGGGCAAGTCCACCTCGCCGGGCAACACCGGCCCCTTTGCGCCCACCGGCAACCCGATCAGCGCTTTTGGGCGCGCGCCACCCGACGTGCCGCCAGTTCGCCGGATCTCTGGCAACGCCTCCTCTACCGTGCCTTCGTCGAATTTCCACGCCTGCTCGCCGAGTCGCGCCAGATCAAGCGCGATCATCTCGCGCGGCCCGTCGTCCTGCGGCGGATGAAAGGTCAATGCGCCCATCGCGCACCCACCCACGCAGGCGAGCCGCTCGAAGGCCGTCGGGATACGGCTGAACCTGGCCTGGAAGGCGCGATCCACCAACCTCCGTCCCCAACTGTCCGGTAGCGCATCCTCGAAGACGCCGAACAAGTCAAGATCCCCGCCGCGGTCATGCGCCTGCAGGCCGGCCCGCAACGGCAGACGAAACGGTGAAAGCGCGAGCCCGCGCGGCAGGAATCCGTTGTCGTATTGAAAAACGATCTCGCGCCCGACCTGCGCCAGCGTACCCACCGGCAAATCGAGTTCAGGCGAAAACCGCAGGCGGACGCTAAGCCGGTCCACACTCATGGGACCCCCTGTGTGGATTTGGCGACCCGGACCCGCTGTCGGACGCGCACCGGGCGGTCCAGTTCGGAGAGATCGGTCGGCAGTTCGGCCAGCCGTAGCCGCCCGCGGATGAAGGACTGGAAGTCGTCCAGCAAACCCAGCGCATGCAACGCCCGTAAAAGACTATCGACCCCGCCTTGCCCCTCGCGCTCCAGGCGATGCAATGTCGTCACCGGCACGCCCGATGCCGAGGCCAGCATTGGCAACGTCATGTTCTGCCGCTGCCGTGCCGCCCGCAACCAGCGACCCGTTTCCTGCCGCACCTCCCGCGGCTGCGCGATTTGCCAATTCACCGGTGGTTGTGTCATAATCATGGTAACATTATTATTTCAATAGAAAGAAATTGCAAGCATTATGCGCTCGTTATTTCAGCATAAGGAAATACTTGTTCTCGGGGGCAGCACCGGGCAGAGCGCGAATACTGGTGCTGCATGGTGTCCGTTGTTTGTGCATTATTGGTTGCATGACCTCTAAAGAGCGATAGGGCCGT
>CAYOIT010000523.1:0-1728 GCA_964404035.1 uncultured Verrucomicrobiota bacterium
GCCGTCGGCGTGAGTGCGTCCGGGCAGTGGCAGACGGTCGCTTGCGAACGGCGCGAGAACGAGGAGGAGCATACCTTCTACGACGGCGGGCTGTATGTCTCGACCAACTATGGCGCCACCTGGGGGATCAAACACACCGGGAAGGATTGGTCCAGTGTGGTCGTCTGCGGTCCTGGTCTCAAACAGGTCGCGTGTGCCAACGCGGGCAAAATCTACGTTTCCGGCACCCACGGCTATTCGTGGTCGGCGAAGGAGGAGAACCGCGCCTGGCGCGACGTGGCGGCCAGTGACGACGGGCGAAGGCAGTATGCGATTGTCGCTGGGGATCCGGTCTACATGTCCACCGATCTTGGGGTGACGTGGGCCCAAACGGGAGTGGCCCAGTGGTGGGGATCCATTGCTTGCAGTGGCAACGGGGCCTATCAACTGGCGACTATCCAGAATGGTCCACTCTGGTCGGGCCACTCCATGGCGGTTGTACACGGGACGCTCTCCGTCGAGCGCGGCATCGGCGTGTGCGGTGTGGGCCAGTTAGAAGTGTTGGGGGGGACGCAATTGGTCTTTCGGGTCGGCGGCGTGACGAATGTTTTGGATAGCGATGTGTTGCATCCGTGAGGAGGGTTCAGATGAAACAGTTGATGCTGGTTCTTTGTGTGGCGGTTGTGGCTGGCGCGGTATGGGCGGGCGGTTGGTCCGGGACCTATTCGCTGGCCGGCGGCGAGGTCGGGGTGACGAATACCCAGGCCAACAGCAGTTGGGTGCCGGTGGCCGTGTTGATGGCATTCACGGCGCCGGGGACCGGCGCCGCAGAGGTATGGCGTGTGAGCGGGGAGTACAGTTTCAGGCTGGCGAACTGCGTGTTCACGAACATGACAACGGTCGTGTGGGTTCCGGATGCGGCGTATCCGTTCGGAGTGGGCGAGGCGCTGGTGATCCGCAGCAGCGTCACAAATGGGGTGGTTCAGGTCATTCGGAAGGGGGAGTGAGCCGGGAGCGTGGAGGGCCGAGCGCCGAGAATAGTTGTTGGGTTGTTCGTTGAAGTCAGGAGAGGGAGAAGATCGCCGGTGCGGAGACCGGCTCCCACATTGAGGAGAGCGGGATGAAAAGGATTTGGATTGTCATTGCGGTGATGGTGATGGGGGCTATGACCTGTCAGGCAGAATGGATGTTGGACGGGCAGGCGCCCGTTGAAGTTGTGGCACCGGCCGGGATCACCAACGTCAGCGCCGGGATGATCGTCGAGGCCGGGGGCCTGACGAATGTCACCGGCGCGATGATCGCCGGAGCCGGGGGTTTGACGAACGTGAGTACGGCGGCGGTCGTCGCCGCCGGCGGCCTGACCAACGTGACCGTGGGCCAGATCGGCGCGGCAGGCGGGTTGACCAATTTGAGTGCGGCCATGATCGCCACGGCCGGGGGTCTTACGAACGTGACTGGTGGGCAGATTGCCGCTGCAGGCGGACTGACCAATGTCACACCCTCGGCCATCACAGCGGCGGGGGGGCTGACGAATGTGACGCAGGCACAGATCGGAGCCGCCGGGGGACTGACCAACCTGACTGCCGCCCAGATTCAGGCTGCGGGGGGCCTGACCAATGTCACGGCCGCCGCCGTAGTTGCGGCCGGCGGACTGACCAACGTCACGACTGCGGCCGTCGTGGCGGCGGGCGGCCTGACGAATATCACCAGGGCGTTGATCGGTGCCGCCGGTGGTTTGACGAATTTGAC
>CAYOIT010000524.1:0-1707 GCA_964404035.1 uncultured Verrucomicrobiota bacterium
CGTCATTGACCGTCACGGGCGCCACCACGGTCGGCGCCGGCGGCAGCGGCCGGTTGAACATCACCGTGGGGAGTTCGGCTTCGGGGCTGACGGTCGGCAGTTCCCTCTCCGCCGGCGGCAACGGGCTGCTCAAAATCACCTTCGCTGCGAATCCGAGCGGCATGACGCTGGGCACGGCGCTCAACCACACGGGCGTTCACTACGGGCTGAAGTGGGCGGGCGACCGCGTGGCCACGCTGACCGCGCTGGGCACGAAGCTGACGGTGGACGACACGACGAACCTGACGGGCGAGTTCAACAACGCGGCGAGCATCTTCTACGACAGCGACACTCTGACGACGTATGTCGGGTTTTACGTGCGGCCTCCGGCGCCGGAGATGGATGTGCAGGGCGGCAGCCCGCTGGCGAGCATCGCGGACGGGGCCAACACGCCGACGACGGCGGACTGGACGCACTTCGGGTCGGCGACCGTGGGCGGCGCCCCGGCGACGCGGACCTTCACGATCGCGAATACCGGTGACGCCGGCACGAGCCTGAACCTGACCGGGGCTTCGCCGTACGTGGTCGTGAGCGGCGCCAATCAGTCGGAATTCACCGTGACGCAGATCCCGGGCAATTCGGTCACGGCCCCCGGCACGACGACGTTCCAGATCACCTTCACGCCGACGGACTCGGGCACGCGCGTCGCGACGCTCTCGATCGCGAACAACGACTCGGACGAGAACCCGTACAACTTCTCGATCCAGGGCACGGGCGATGCGACGCCGGCCCCGGAGATGGATGTGCAGGGCGGCAGTCCGCTGGCGAGCATTATGGACGGGGACGGCACGCCGAGCCTGACGGACCACACCGATTTCGGCGATGCGGTTCTGAGCGGGCCGACGGTGACGCGGACCTTCACGATCGCGAATACCGGCACCGCCAACCTGAACCTGAGCGGCTCGCCGTATGTCGCCGTGGGCGGCGACAATGCGGCGGAATTTGCCGTAACGCAGCCGTCATCGTCCACGATCGCGGCCGGCAACACGACGACGTTCCAGGTCACCTTCACGCCGTCAGTCACCGGCCTGCGCTCGGCGACCCTCTCGATCGCGAACGACGATGGGGACGAGAACCCGTACAACTTCTCGATCCAGGGTGCGGGGATCAACCCTGAAATCGCCGTCGAGGGCGGCAGCCCGGCGCAGAACATCCCGGACGGGGACACGAGCCCGAGCACGGCCAAGGGCACGGACTTCGGCACGCTCGATGTGGTCAGCGGATCGGCGAATCAGACGTTCACGATCAGCAACTCGGGCGTGGGCAATCTGGAGCTGACGGGCTCGCCGAAGGTGGTGGTGGGCGGGGCGAATGCGGCGGACTTTACGGTAACGGCCCAGCCGTCCAGCCCCGTGGCGGCATCCGGCAACACGACCTTCACGGTCCAATTCAATCCGTCCGGGTCGGGGCTGCGGACGGCGACGCTGTCGCTCGCGAACACCGACGTTAACGAAAACCCGTTCGACTTCGCGATCCAGGGAAATGGCACCGCCACGCTGTACTTCAACGTCGCCAACGGCGACTGGCATACCGCCGGGAACTGGAGCCCGACGCAGGTGCCCATCAGCGTGGATACGGCGTACATCAACTCTGCCACCCCCGGCTCCCGCACCGCGACGATTGCCAGCGGCAACAGCGGCGTGGCCGATGTGATCCGGATCGCGTATA
>CAYOIT010000525.1:0-1701 GCA_964404035.1 uncultured Verrucomicrobiota bacterium
TCCATGCCGCGCAGCGTCCAGGCCCGTTCGTAAAGGGAGAACCCGATCGAGAAGACGCGGAATCCGTCCTGGCCGGACGCGATCGCCTTCGGGATGCCCTCGAAACTGCGCGGGGCGAGCGGGTCGGGGAACGCATAGCCTGCGAGAGTCGGCTCCGGGAGCCGATACTCCTTCACCACGCCGATGTCCTTGTCCACGCTGCGGTCCCAGACGACCCCGAAGCCGTCGCGCCACAGGTCCTGGCCGAGCGGTTCGAAGAAATCGCCCGGGCCCTGGCCCGTGGTCAGCATGTGTCCCCCCAGCAGGTCCCGCGGCACGCGGTCCGCGCCGCCGTAGTGCTTTGCCAGCTTCCAGAACGCCTCGTGGGTGAAGCTGAACACCCAGGGCACATAGGGCGGCCTCCGACCTTGATAAACCATCCGCATTACGTCTCGTCGGGTCATTTGCATTGCTCCTCCGTCATCAGTCATCAGTTATCAGTAATCAGTCATCAGTGATCAGAGAGGAAGTACTCTGCATGGTCCTCTTGGACCATCAGGTAATCCTGTCCGCAGAACGAACTCACCTTCTGCATCATGGACTCCAGCATTCGTCCCACCTCTGAGAGATCGGCTACAAGCTTGTCCACCTGCTGTTTTGTGAGGTATCCGCAGTCGTGAGCAGACTCCACCCAGTGTTGTGTTCCCTGCTGCTCTCCATCGGCATCCGTCAGTTTGCTGACGAAGTGCTTCTCGTACCGCCGCTTTGCGGACCTTGTAGAAGAAGTTGCTGTAGGCGGTCTCGTCCGGCATCACGTACCACGGGCCGGGAATGAGCCGCCCCTGTCGGATCAGCCGCTGCAGCCGCTTGCGGTTCTCCGGCCGCACTTCGAGGTAGTCCTCCAGCACGATCGTCTGACCGTCGAGGTGGTAATATTTGAACGCCGGGTTCTTCTCCATGAACCCGATCAGCTCATCGAGCATGGCGACCAGTCGCGCCCGGTAGTCCTGGAACGTCTGGTACCACTCCCGGTCCCAATGCGTGTGCGAGATAAGGTAGGCTTTCATTCGTTCTCCTGCATGCGTCACATTCCCCGATAGAGTGTGGTGTTGTACAACGTGGGGATGGCCAGCGGACGGGCGTTGGCGCAGATCCGCACGCCCTTCCAGCCGACCACGATCACTTCGTCGCGGCTATCCCCGAACACGTCGGCCCGATAGCAGTAGTGCACGCCCGTGTTGATCCCGCCCATTCCCCCGGAATCGTAGGTGCTGCAGTACGCCTGCGGAATCTCCAGTTCCTCGACGATGTCCCCTTTGCCGTTGTAGATGACCGCCGGCCAACCTCCCGCCGAGCGGGCCAGCAGTATCTCCGACAGCCCTTCGGTTCCCGTCCACCGCACATCCTGGCAGTTGGCGCCCCACGCGCCAAGCGGTTGCGTGCGCTTCCAGAGTTCACGGCCGGTTTCGATATCGAAGAGATACAGGTCGGCGGCACCCTTCTCGTTGCGGGGCAGGCCGCGGTTGACCACCGCCGCCTGCAGGGCGGTCTCCCGGCTGAAGCGGCCCACCACCACGTGCTGCGCCTCGTTCATCTCGCGATGCCAGATTTCCCGGCCGTCGGGCGCCAGGCAGTGCGCGCCGTGGTTGCCGAAAAGCAGTCTCCACTGACCGTCCGGCAGGCGCACCACGGCGTTGGCATCGGAATGCAGGCTGCCCGTGT
>CAYOIT010000526.1:0-1687 GCA_964404035.1 uncultured Verrucomicrobiota bacterium
CTTAAGGGCGAGGGAGAAGATCGCCGCACGGAGTGCGCCTCCCACATTGAAGAGGGGGAAGAGTAGGGCGGGGAGGCTGTTGGCCGGCCCGCCCTTTTTGTTGGGGGCAACATGGATGGGTGGGTGACATTCGATTTGGCGGTCGTGAAGAATGCGATGCCATCCGACATCGATAATCTGCGCCGGACATGGGAGGAGTCGAATCCCGGTAAGGCCGCGCGTTTGGAGGAATTGACCGCCGAGATGCGGGGGCTCGTGCGCGGGGCGTGTAAAGCGCGGGAGGGGACCGTGATGGATCCGGATCTGAGCACGATCCCGATCAACGGGTTCCGGCATGCCATGAACCTGGTGGTATTCCACCTGGGGATGGAGATGGGTGTCCAGTTTGCGCCGGCGGTGTTCACGCTTTTCACCTCGGCGAACGTGTGGTTGCGCCTGGTGGCGGCTGGGACGGTCAATCCGGTCCCGGCCGCCGCCGCGGAGAGTGAGGCGGGGGGGACGCCGTGGTATCAGACGGCGCGCTGCAGACGGCGGAGGGAGCAGGGGGAAACCTGAGGGATGAGACCTGAGTCAGAGGAAGCGGGAAAAGAAGCGCCGCTAGGGACAGCGGCGCCCACCTTGAGGCAAAGAGGGAAACGATGAAATACGGGCGATTTGCGGTGTTGGTGTTGATGGCGGTGGTGAGCGGGTGTTCGGCGGGTTGGCTGCATGAGGGGCAGGCGGGATTCCTTATTCAGGTTTACACGACCACGGACCCGATCCTGGGGATCAACTCAGGGACGATTGTGACCAATGGGTCTGCCTTCCAGTTCTGTGGGAATAGTTCCGGGTTGGTCGCGTTCCTGGCGCCCGGCGCGGAGTTCCGGGGGCTGAACGCGGGTACGGTTTATCTCGGGGCGGAGGGCAGTGCGGTGCTGGGTCAGTTCGCGGCACTGGCCACAGTGACCAACCTCGGCAAAGGATCGTTCGTCCTGGCAAACCTGACGACCGGCCAAAAGGCGGTCATTACCGACGTGGCCCACGGATCACTGTTGGTTGGCGCCGGGGTGTGCAGCAACGCGCAATCGATCGTCGCCGGCGACGGGTACGGGTCGCACGGGTTTCGGAGCGTGACGGCTGGATCGTTCTGGGCCATGGATGGCGGGTTCTTCGGGAATGGGGCGGGGTTGACCAATCTGGTCGAGTTGGACCTGGTTGCGTTGGCGGCCGTGAGCGCGCATGCGGCGCTGACGGCCGGGGCGCATGGGGTCCCGGTGAATCGGTACGTGTCCACCTCGGGGTCGAGCGTGAGCCCCTTTACGACCTGGGCGACGGCGGCGACGAACATTCAGTCGGCGGTGGATGTGGCTTTGCCTGGGGAAACGGTGTGGGTGTCGAACGGCGTCTATGCGGCCGGGACCCGGGTGGTGGGTGGCGTCAGTAATCGGGTGGCGGTGACGAATGCGATCACGGTCCGGAGTGTGAATGGGCCTGGCGTCACGAGGATCCAAGGTGCGGCCGGGGTGCGAGGGGTATATCTGGAGAGTGGCGCCTGGTTGATGGGCATGACGGTGACGAACGGGGGCTCCTACGCCATCAATGGCGGCGGGGTCTATGGCGGGTCGGTTTCGAACTGCACCTTCACACGCAACAGCGCGGCGTGGGGCGGCGGGGCCTATACCAGTGCCCTCTACCAGTGCACGATGGT
>CAYOIT010000527.1:0-1676 GCA_964404035.1 uncultured Verrucomicrobiota bacterium
TCCCGCATTGATCAAGCCGCAGTCGAACCTGTCCATCCAGGGCGAGCCGGTAGTGCTCGAGGAACTGGACCCGGTGATGATCGTTCCAGCGTTCCACAGCACATTCGAGCCGGCGATGACCACGCCTTTGTTGAGAAGGTTGGAGGCGGTCGACGTTCCTTCGAAGATGAACCGTAAGGTCCCCAGATTGGTGACGGGCTGATTAATGGCGAAATTCAACTGCATGACCGCCCGGGCAGTGCCGGTACTTACCCCTACAAAGGAGTCCGGATCATTCCTGAATCCTCCCAGGAACCGGAGGAGTGCGCCTCCCATTCCCCCCGCTTGAATCCGCCCGTTGCTGATGAGGGTACAGTCGCCCTTGTTGGTGATGACGTACGTGGCATTGTAGTCCGCGAAGGTTCCCCCGATCTGAACCACACTGTTACTGCCCAGGGTGGCGTTATTCCAGCTCCCGAGGATCCGCGTCGTGGCGCCGGGTGAAGCGGGTGCCAGTCGAACGGTAAGCGTTTTGCCTGGATACGAGTTGGAGACGACCAGGTCCCGTATCGTTAGCGGAGCGATGATGTTGGTGCAACTCACTGTCAGGCTATTGTTGATGCCGGAAATGCGAACATTCTCATTACTGTTATCCGGCACGTTGTTCGGTTGCCAGTTCAAGGAACTCGTCCAACTGCCGCTTGACGTGTTGGTCCACACCACATCGTAGGGAACGGTGCCGGTGGTGACGAAATTGGAGGAAGAATAGGCCCACGCTGTGCCGGCAGTGTTGCTGGCACCGAAGCGGTAGTAGTACATGGTGTTTGAGGTCAGGCCGCTCACCCCGATGCCCAAGAGCCCCACACCCTGAACGCCTCCGGTCACCGTGGTGGCCCAAGACGCCCGATTGGACCCTCCGTCGGACACGCCCAGGCTGACCCAGACCGTTGTCGGAGCGCCGCCTGTCGAAGAAAGACTGCCCCGCAGCACGGCTGACACCGGTGTTACATTCGAGACGCCGGAATTGAAGAGGACGGGGAGGCTGGGTGGTGTGCTGGTCACGGTCATAACGACCGGAAGCACCCAGGGTGAGTTTGTGGCTTCCGCCGATACGATGACCATCTGACCCGTATGGGTACCCACCGTCAGCGAGGCCGTGCTGTAGGAGACGGTGATTGTATCCTGTTCGCCGGTACTGGTGCCGGAGACGGGCGTGCCTGACAACCAGGCGGCGGTGTTGGTGACCTGGTAGGTCATGGTTCCGGCGCCGGCATTCCGCACGGTGAAGGTCTGGGCCGCCGCGTTGGTTCCCACCTTCACGGTGTTGGTCAGCAGGGTGGGGGTGACGGCGAGCATGCTGATGGGGGCGCCGTTTCCGACCACAAAGGTCATCGTATCGGCGCTGGCGCTGAAAGTGTTGAAATTGACGAAGGAGTTGGAGCCATTCCACCAGTGGGCATTCGGTGTCGAGGTGTCGTCCAGCCGGTTGGCGTACCCCGCAGCCGCGTTGCCGTTGTAGTAGAGGTCCTGGCTGTCACCGGTATTAATGTTATTTTGAAAATGCCACAGGTTATCAGCCTGAACCAGCGTCAGTTCATAGTTCGCATGGGTGACATTCGCCGTCATGCTCTGGTTGTTCTTATCCCCCAGTTCGTCGGCATGCCAGATGGCAATTCCGGAGGCTGGCAGGGAGTCGT
>CAYOIT010000528.1:0-1675 GCA_964404035.1 uncultured Verrucomicrobiota bacterium
GGGTGATGACGGCGTGGTTCTGTTCCGGGGCCATGGCAGATGTTACGGCGGACTTGTCGGATCTCAGTACGGGTGCCGAACAGGTCTGGAACGGGTCGGACGGCTCCGGCGGCTTCGCCAGCCAGGCAATCCATTTCGGCAATCAGTTTACGGACTGGGGCAGCTTTACAAGCTGGGCCGGATTCTCCTACTCCCGCGTGAATGATCCCCTGACGCCGGGTTACGAGAACCAATACGCCGTCATCAGCGGCACGGGCGTGGGCGGTACCGGTCTTTACACGGTCGTCTACGACGACGCTCCCTGGGGTGAATCGGACGTCATCACCCTGCCTGTCTCCTGCGCGGTCAAGGGATTCTACGTCAACAACACCACTTATGCCACGCTGGTGATGCGCCATGGCGACGGCTTCTCGCGCCAGTTTTGTGCCGCCAGCAACGATTGGTTCAAGGTGACGATCACGGCGCAGGATTCGGATGGCGAGGTGACCGGCGCCACCGAGTGTTACCTGGCGGACTACCGGTCTGCCGATACCAACCAGCACAGTATTGTCACCAACTGGACTTGGGTCAGCCTGACAAATCTCGGGTCGGAGGTGAAGTCCCTTCATTTCGTGCTTAGTTCGAGCGACAGCGGCGTCTCCGGCATGAACACCCCCGCCTATTTTGCCCTGGATAACCTTACCACTCTTGAGTCCTATGCCCCGGCGGCGGGACAACCGGGTTCGACCGCCGTGCCCATGGACACGAATGCTTTCATCGCGTGGGCGACCGGGTGGACCAACTATCTCGTAGGATCAGACTGCATTCCCATGTTTCAAACCCCAAACCTGGCCACCGGGCCGGCCGTCGGCGACGCCTTTGACATTGTCTGCCTTGGAGAAAGCGGCCAGATCACGATGACCTTCGGTTCACCCCTGCAAGACGGGCCGGGCCATGATTTTGCGGTATTCGAAAATGCCTTCAGTGCCACGTTCCTTGAGCTTGCCTACACCGAAGTTTCATCGGACGGAACGAACTTTACGCGCTTCTTCAATCGCTCCCTGACTACGAACAGGATCAACATGGGCAATGCCACGATCGCCCCCAAGAATGTTACCGGCCTGGGCAGCAAGTACATGCAGGGCTATGGCGAACCGTACGACCTCGGCGCCTTGAGAGGACGTCCCGGACTGGATGTGAGCAACATCCGGTACGTGCGGTTACTGGATGTCTCCGGCAACGGGTCCTGCACGGACTCGGTGGGACACGTCATCTATGATCTCTATCCGGGAACCAATTCGGCAGGGTTCGATCTGGAGGCCGTTGGAGTCCTGAGCAATGACTTTCAGGAGGTCTTCGTGGAGGCCATTCTTCCGGTGGCATCACGGAACGGCCCCAGCAACGGACTCTTTCGGGTGACGCGGAAGACGTGGGACGCCTCGTCCGGACTCGACGTCGTTTTCTCGCTGGGGGGCTCAGCCTCGAATGGGGAGGACTACGCCTGGTTGACGAACACGATCCATATTGCGGCAGGTTCGTTGACGCAGGATGTCGTAATCGTTCCGTTCGTCGAGGTGCCCGGGGAAGGGGATCGGACCGTGATTCTACAACTCGTCTCCAACGCCTTTTATCAGGTCGAACCCACCGGCGATCGGGCGCGAATGACGCTGCAGGATATTCCAAAGGTGTCCGTCAC
>CAYOIT010000529.1:0-1669 GCA_964404035.1 uncultured Verrucomicrobiota bacterium
GTGCCGTCGGAGCAATAGATCACCTTCTTGCCCGCCGCCTTCAGCGGCTTCCACAATTCACGGTAGATCGGAAAGATCACCTCGCGGTAGAATCCCGGCCGAATAAAGGGGCCTGCCGTCCAGACAATATCATCGTGCTGGATATAGACATCAATCGAGGTCTTTGCCCACGCCCGTGCATGGTGCAAGGTGTACTCGCCAAAGCGTTCCAGCACCTTGGCAAACTTGGCTTCGTCGGCTGCGGCCACTAGGAGCATGTCCCAACCGAAGGCTTGAATCGCCCCCGAGATGACGGACTTGTAATAGCCGCCGGTGCAGACCTGGTTGGGACACGCCGCTTTCCGCGTCGTGTAATCCTTTTCGAATCCGGCGACCAGTTGATCGAACGGAGTCACCCCGTATTCCTTCACGGGATCAAACTCCCACACCTCCTCGGGTTCCTGAAAAGGACTGACGGCTGGCGCACGCTGATCGCCGCCATCCGCCGCATAAACAGCATGCCCCATGTCTGTATACCGTCCGGCTTTGCTCCAATCCACGAAACCGTCATGGGTGCCCCACAAAAAATCATAATCCCAGGCATCGTAGAACCGGCGCGTCACGTCCGGCGGCAGGAAGTTATAATCTGCCGCATGGCTTGAGATGCCGCCGGTTCCGGAGTCCGCTCCTGTGACCTTGCGAATCAGTGAAGCGTGATACTCCATCGAGTATTCCACATGGGCCGGCCGTGGCGTCGGTCGGCAGTTGATGCAATCCATTCCGATCTGTCTGCTCATGATTCCTTATCTCGCTTTCATCAAAACTGTTTACCGCCCATCGCCCACTGCTTCTGCTTACTGCCCACTGACTTCCCCTTCCCACACCGCCGGCAACAGCGTCAGCGCAGGCGGAGTCTCGCCCCACCGCTGCTGATCGACCCAATCCATGCAGGTCGTCACCAGTTTCGCGACATCATAGCCCAGGCGTGTAACCGGCAAGGCGCTCGGGGTCGGGTAAGGGAAGTTCGTGTGCGCCACCACGGCCAGGTCCGCCACGCCGCACTCCGCCAATCCGGCGGTCAATTCCGGCACCAGGTTGTCGTCGGCAATCACCAGTCCATCCGGCCGTTCGCCCGGCTTACCCCGCATCAGCAGGCGTCCGAGTTGACGGAGCCAGAAAACCTCACTGCTCGAACCGCCCTGGACCCACTCGGGTTCAACCCGCAGTCCATACTGGCCAGCCAACGCGACCACACGGGCAAGCATGGGGCCGGAGCCGCCGGTTCCCAGAAGTTGCACGACCGCCACCCGCTTGCACCCGCGCGAGGCCAAATGCTCGAAGGCCTTCGGAAGAAAGGCTTCCGTATCGGGATAGATGGCCGGATAACCGTCAAGATTGGGACCCGCCTCGATGGACACCCGCGGCAGGCCGGGAATGCCGACAAGGGGTGATTTCGCGAAATGCAGCGCGAAGGGACTGGCCGCAAAGACCAACCCGGCCAGCCGCTGTGACTGTGCCATCCTCAGGAGCCGATCGTAGTCCCCGCCTTCTTCCCAATGCGTACCGACATCGTAGAACGACAACACACGGCGTTCGGGATTCTGCCAGCGCTCCGCCTCATCATGGATGGCGCGGTAGAACTGCGAGGGCAAGACGTCGGGATTGAACGGATAGGCAAAGGCGAACTGCG
>CAYOIT010000530.1:0-1645 GCA_964404035.1 uncultured Verrucomicrobiota bacterium
GTGTTCCTGTCCCGGGTCATCGGCCTGCTGCCGCAGGCGGCCCTGGGTGCGCTGGTCATTGTCGCGGCCGTCTCGATGATCAAGCCCGGCCATTTCCGCGCCATTGCCCGCGTCCGGCGCGACGAACTGATGTGGGCCCTGGTGACGGTCGCCGGGGTCATCCTGCTCGGCACGCTCAACGGCATCCTGGTGGCCGTGGCCATTTCCATCCTTACGCTCTTCTACCAGGCCAATCACCCGCCGGTGTACGCCGTGGCCTACAACCGCGAAAAGGGCATTTTCCGCCGCGCGGGAGAGCATCCAGGCGATGAGACCTTCCCCGGTCTCCTGATGCTGCGCACCGAGGGGCGTCTCACATTCGCCAACGCCGCGAATGCCGGGGAGAAGATGAAGGCCCTGGTGACCGAATGCAACCCGCGGGTCATCGTCCTGGAGTGCAGCGCGATTCCCGACATCGAGTACACGGCCCTGGTCATGCTGACGGAAGCCGAGCAGAACCTGCGGGCGCGCGGAGTGACGCTATGGCTGGCCGCGCTCAATCCGGACCTGCTCAGGGTTATTGAACGTTCGCCGTTGGGAAAAGCGCTGGGGCACGAGCGCATGTTCTTCAATCTACCCAAGGCGGTGGAAAAATATCGAGGGATGGACCGTCAATGAACGCCATACTTACCACCGCCATCATCACCGTCTGCCTGTGCGGGGCCGTTGTGGTCGGGATGCTGTTCAGCCGCCGCCTGCCGGATCATCACCTCAGCAGTGAGACCAAGGATGCCGTGAAGGTCGCCATGGGACTGATCGCGACGATGTCCGCCCTGCTTCTCGGGTTGCTGGTCAGTTCGGCCAAGGGTTCCTACGACACCGTGCGAAGCGAAGTCATCCAGTTGTCCGCCAAGATCTCATTCTTCGACCGCGTGCTGAGCGTGTACGGCCCCGAGGCCGCCCCGCTGCGCACCGAGTTGCGAGAGGTCAGCCAGAACATTATGGCGCAAATGTGGTCCGCTGATGGCAGCGCGACCGGGCCTGACATCCAAAAGGGCAATGTTTTGTATGCCGCCATCCAAGGCCTTTCTCCACGGACGGATGTGCAGCGCGCCATGAAGGATCAAGCCGCGGAGGTGGCGGTGGAGATCGCCCAGATCCGTACGCTGTTGCAGGCGCAATCGCTGGCGTCCGTCTCCCTGCCCCTCCTCGTGGTCGTGGTCTGCTGGCTCATGATTATCTTCTTCAATTTCAGCCTGTTCGCCCCCCCGAATGCCACGGCTACAGCGGCCTTGCTTATTGCTGCCATTTCGGTCGCGGGGGCCCTCTTCCTGATTCTGGAGATGGATCAGCCATTCAGCGGCCTGATCCGGATTTCGAGTGAACCGATGGTTAATGCCTTAGGTCAGATGTGAGTGATGGCGAGCAGACAGAAGAGGATACGCAGGACGTCTTTGACAAGCGGGCCGGGAAACGGCCGGCATGGCAATCAAGTTGTAGGATTCATAACCAAGCAGTAGGATTGCGACGATACACGACGAGATAAGCGGGAAACTGTACGTGGGTACGGAGAAGGTGTTGGACGGCAGGTGTTGGCGGGATGGAAGCCCTGGCGCGGGTGCGTCGTGGGCGCGATGGGTGACGGTGGTAGTAAGAGGTAGAGAAA
>CAYOIT010000531.1:0-1642 GCA_964404035.1 uncultured Verrucomicrobiota bacterium
GTACCCGCCGAACGTGATCTGCATCTGTTTCGCCGCCGCCTCCGCCCGCGGCGCGCACAGCACGAGCGCCAACCAACCCGCAACCAGAATCAAAACTCCGGCTTTGCTCTTTTTGCTCATACACCCTCCCCGCTGCTTGAACCGACAATCTTGGCCCGTATTCCTTATAATTCTCCCTATATCCTACTATCGTAGCATCGACCACTCCCGCGCTCAATGCTTGACAGTGCCCTTCTTTTGCTCGATATTCAACTTCCATGCGCCATCTGCGAATATCGGACACCGTGTTGCCGCCCCAGTTCCTGCGCGTCGTCGTCCAGGGCCAGGTCTGCGATATCCTGCTGCACCAACCGACGCAGCGGCCGCTGTTGACGAATGATGCTTTCGTCCGAGAATATGGCGCATCTTCGTGCTTCCTCTGGCTCTGCATCGCCGGCACAGGCCGCCTTCTACTGGGCGGCAAGCAACACCGTTTCGAAAGCGGCACGCTGGTTTTAACCGATCCCGGAACCCTGCTCATCGTCGAAAAGGGTGCCGATCAAGCGTTCAAATCCGCCTGTGTCGGTTTCACCCTGATAACGCCGGATCGGACCCATGTCCAACTGCCGTTTCGGGAACTGCTCGCGTTGTGGTCGGGCGAGCCCCTGCCCGCGCGAAGTTTCCCTCTCCAGCTCGGAGAAAAGGCGGCGCACGATTTGATGCGGCTGCTGGCGGACTACACCACCACCCTGACCCCCCGCGACATGATCCGCCCTTTTCTGGCGCACAAGGCGATGTTCGAAATCTTCTGTTTTCTCGTGGAAAACGTCTATGCGCCCGATGCGGCGGATGCGTTGCACCCCGACGCCCCCCTGATGCGCGTCCGTATCGAAATCGAACGCCGCTACGACCAGCCCCTGACCCTCCGGGAACTGGCCTCCCTTGCGAATCTCTCCCCGAAGTACCTCTGCCGCGCCTTTCGCGAGGCTTTTGGCGTCACGCCCCTGGCCTATCGGCAGGAATTGCGCTTGCGGGAGGCGCAGCGGCTTTTGAGCACTTCGAACTTGCGCATCGGCGAGATCGCAACCAACGTGGGCTTCCAGTCCGTCTACCACTTCAGCCGCCTGTTCCGCAAGCGGATCGGATGCACGCCCACGGCCTATGCCGTGGGACGGCCCGCCCGCCATTTCGCTTCTCCCACGTGAAGCCCGCCTCCGGTTCGAGCCGCGTGATAGTGGTCTATGCCCACCCCCAGATATACAACGTAACCCAAGTCACAGGTTACGTCGGCATACTTCCACTGGGGTCGAACCACGATAAGTCATTTGAATTCAATACCTTCACTCCTACGAACCCGCAGTTTCTCGGCCTTAGACGCGTTTTTTAGGCCTAAAAGTTTGGGTTATGACACCGGTGGGTCACATGACAACTGTGCCCTGGCAAGATATATCGGTTAGCGCGTGGCATATGCCTGACTCTCTACCACAACCCCGCTAAGCTTACAGCTCTAAAATGGCACCAAAAAACGATTCTAAGCCCTGTTTGTCCATCCTTCCAATGTCATCTTATTACCATTGAGCCACTTATCGTGGTTCGACCCCAATGCCCAAACAGATTGTCCTTCAGCGAATGGCATGGTGTTGCTCCTCCTTCACCACCTCCA
>CAYOIT010000532.1:0-1637 GCA_964404035.1 uncultured Verrucomicrobiota bacterium
AGAAATCGTTGGAACTGCCTTGCCAGACGAGATCGGTGCTGGCACCGGACACCCCGTCCTGGATCGTTACGGTGGCATTGGACGGCGAGCCGGGTATCCCCCCGCCACCATTCAGGGTCAGGAGCACCGCCTCAGGGCCTTCCGCCGGGATTCCGTCGGCGATTGGAATAACGGTGACGGTCGTACCCGTGGCTCCAACCGAGAACGTTGCCTGGCCGGTCAGATTGGCGTAATCCACCCCGTTGCCGGCCGTGCCTGCCAGGGAATAGGACACGGTCAGCGCCGCGCCGGTGGACCAGGTTGGACGGTAAATCGTGAACGTTCCCGTTTCCGGTCCCGCCTCGGAAGCCGCCACATCGGTGGCGCGGACCGTCAACTCGCCGGTGATGAAGGTGCCGGGTACGTAGGCAGTCACGTTGGTCGTCCCGTTCGACCCGCTGTAGGTGTAGTAGTAGAGGGTGTTTGGGGTGAGCCCGCCCGCGATATTCGTACTGAACGGCGTGTTGTTGGTCCAGGAGGAGTCCACCGCACCGCCGTTGAACCAGTTCGTGTTGGCCCAGGCGTTGGCGTTCGTGCCCCAGTACACGCCTACCGCGCAGGCCGATGAGCCGGTACTCGCCAGCAGGCCGTTGAGGGTGGCCGAGTTGGTGGTGACGAGCGTGGCGGTTTGGTTCCAAATGGTGGGCGCGTTGGGATCGTATACGACGTATCGCACGATCACGATGCCCGAGCCGCCCGCACCGCTGACGTAACTGTTATGCGACCGCGGCCCGCCGCCGCCGCCGCCCGTATTCGCCCGTCCATCCGTTCCGACGGTGGTCGTGTTGCTGCCCCCGCCACCTTTCCCGCCCAATCCCGACGTGCCGCCGTTGTAGGTTCCGCCACCGCCGCCACCGGCAAACCAGCCCGGGTTGTTCGGATCGCCCCAGTTTGCGAAGGCCGGGAAATACAGGCCATCGCCGCCATTTCCCCCTGCAGTCGATATGCCGTCCGCGCCATTGGTGCCAGCTCCACCGCCGCCACCGCTGCCGTAGTTGCCCCCGTTGTAGCCTTTGCCGCCGCTGAATCCCTGGCCCGCAACATTGGTGCCGCCCGGATTGTTCCCCGGCGCATTGCCCGATCCGCCGCCGCCCGATCCGCCCGTTCGACCCTTGCCGGAGTTCGTGCTGTAGTTCCCGCCGCCCCCGCCGCCGATCGCGATCAGCGAGCCGAACCAACTGTTCGAACCGTCATTCCCGGCGGCGGTCGAATTGCCAACGAGCGCATCGCCGCCTTTGCCCACGCGAACCTCATAACTGCCCAAAACCAATGGATAGGCGTTGCTGAAGATCAGCCCGCCCGCGCCGCCGCCCGCGCCATGGTACTGCGACCCCCCTCCGCCACCACCGCCGCCCACGACCAGCACCTCCACATTCCCGCCGGCCGTCACGTTCAGGCTGGTCGTTCCCATGGTCGTGAAGAGGTGCGCCGTCCAGTTCGTGCCGCCGGCGTCCATGTAGTTCGTCACCGTCCCGCCCGTCGCCGATGCCGCTTCCGTCTGCGGCGCGAAGCCACCCAGCAGCCCCGCGAGCAACGCGCAGCACCCCACCGTCCAGCCGAATCTCGTCATTCTTTTCATTTTCATAG
Organism: uncultured Verrucomicrobiota bacterium; assembly: GCA_964404035.1. GTDB lineage: Bacteria > Verrucomicrobiota > Kiritimatiellia > CAIKKV01 > CAITUY01 > CAMBRF01. The sequence goes on from CAYOIT010000532.1 coordinate 1,627, forward strand.
TTGCCTCCCCT
>CAYOIT010000533.1:0-1634 GCA_964404035.1 uncultured Verrucomicrobiota bacterium
GATTCACCTGCTTGAAATTCCATAGTGCACCTCCAATAGATGCACAGAAATCAACAGGAGGCAGATTGCAGACCGGGGTGAGCGCTTCCGTGGTTTCATCCTCGGTCATGTTCGAAGGCCGCCGATATGCCGTGCCGAGGACATCGCGTTGGACTGTGGAACCGTCCGCGCAACGTCTTGCCGATGACCTGTCACAAGGAAATATCAATTGTCAAGGGCAGGCCGCACTGCCCGCAGTCTACGTGCAGCAGTCAAATCCATTTCCCGCCCCAATCGCCGGATATCACTTTCGCATGACCAGCGGCGGGTAACTCAACGCCCTTGCCTGCGCGGCCGCCTCCCCCGCATCCGCGAACGCGGATCCGATCTGAACCACATAGCGGAAGTCGTAAGCGCCCCCGCAACTGAGCCGGAAGTTGGTCTCCCATTTGTTGTTGGTGAGCCAGGAGTAGAGCGGCCCCGTGGGCTCAATGTCCGCGGAGTACGTCCAGAGCCGCAGCTTGCCCAATTGCACCAGCGGCGCGTCCAGCGTCGCCCAGGCGACGCCGCCGTCCTTGCCGGCCAGGGCGGCGCCGTGCTGGACCAGATAGTAATCCGCGCAACTCTGCGGCAACTGGTCGAGCCCCGGACGGATCAGCGCGCCCGGCTTGTCCCAATGCCAGGCTCCTCCCGGCACGGCAAACGGGAACAACACATACATGCCTTCCGGATCGCGCACGTCGGTCTTCATTAAGCGGGCGGTGAGTTCGATCTGCGGCAGGTGGTGGAAGAAGGTCGCCACAAGCGCGTAGGCCGTTGCGCCCGGCACCTGATAGTGGAACTCCCAGCGTTCATAGACCGGCCCCGTGGCCACGCGCTTGATGGCCGTGCACTGCCCGGCGCTGACTTCGTCCTGCGGCCGTTCGACCGCGCCCTTAAGCCTCCAGCCTCGACCGCCCAGCATGCGATTCCCGCCAGGAAAGAGCTGGTAGATGGGACTGCCCAAGGCCCCCAGTGCGGAATCGATGACCTGCGCGCCGGTAACGCGGTCGGTCAAGCTGACGATGCCCTTGTCCTGGCTCCACACCACCCGATACCATTCGTTCTCGAACGCCTCGCCCGCCGGTGTCTCCCCCGGCTTCGCTTCGCCCGGCGTCACGAGCTTCAGCCGGCGTTGCTCGCCGGGGCCGAGGTCCACGGTCACGGCCACAGTCCAACCCCGAGGCGAGCCTTCAGTCTGTTGCGGATAGCTCCAGCCGGTTTCGTCCACCACGCGATACCCCGCCTGCACGGTCGGCGCTTCCCAGAAATCCAGCGGCAGATAGGCCACGGAACGAACCGCCGTCTTGAGCGGGTTGAGCACCGTGTACTCGAACGGTCGCCGGTCGGTGAACTCGCCTTCGCCGCGCGTGCGCAATACATCATACAGCGCGGTGCTGGCCAGCACGTCGGCATCCACCGCATGTTTGGTCTTGCGCATGAAGACCTGCTGGGGCAGCAGGCTGGACAGCGCGGGATGCGAATGGCCAAAGGTGTGCTCGGCGTAGAGCATGAGTTTGTCGTCAATGGCCTCGCGGCGCGCTGGCGAGACCACCCGGCGCTCCGGGTCGAGCAGGTCGAGGAGGTGCCGCGTCCGCTGGGCGTTGCGGAAGAGG
>CAYOIT010000534.1:0-1632 GCA_964404035.1 uncultured Verrucomicrobiota bacterium
TAAGGTCGCGCGATAACCACGGTTTCACCGGCACCCTGAAAGTAAGGGGGGTGTACTGGGGGTATCTCGGCATTGGAACGGTCTCGAACGTGATGGGCGCCGTGACGGGGCCTGTGGAACTCTACGGTAACGATCTGGGCAATGACAAACTGAAGCTGATCATCGAGTCGGGCACCGGATCGGTGGAGGCGCGGAAAGGTGACCTGACGTTCTTCGGAAGTCCCGTCGTGCGTCTGGATGCCAGTGCGACGGCGGGGCGGACAGGCACTGTCGTCTTTGCTTCCTTGATTCGCACGAATCGCAGCACGCTGGGTATATACGATGATCAGTCGCAACTCGGGGGGCGGGAATTGGTGAAAATCACGGCGGCCCCGGCCTCGACCAACGGCATGGTAGCGCCCTGTTTCTGGAACTTACGCGCGGGCACCTTCTTGGATTACGGGGCGAACGGTTTTGTGGCGAACGGCTGGGACACGAACGCGTTGGGCAGCACCACGCCGACCAACAAGGTCAACCTGACCGGCGGCGGCACGGTGCCGGTTGGGGGCGCGGAGGTCTACGCGCTACGGGCCGGTGGAGCTCTTTTGGGGCCTGACGTGCTGACCAACCACAGCGGCGGTTTGATTCTCTATAACAACACCGTCAACCACACGGCGCCTCTGGCCTTCGGAACGAACGAGGCGATCGTTCATGTGATCAGCGGCAACACGCACAGCTTGCTCGCACCGGTCAGCGGTACGAACGGGTTCACCAAGTCGGGGTATGGCACGCTGAGCCTGTTGGGGACCAACGCGGCTCTCTATGGCGACATCACCCTCAGCGATGGCAGGTTGTCCATCAACAACAACGCGGGCCTTGGCAGCACGAACAACACGATCGTTTTGAACGGCGGGTTGCTGCACGTCAATGTGGGCGCGACGATCACCAACAACATCTACCTTGCGGCGGGGCTGTCCGGCTATCTGGGCAGCGGCAGCGGCACTGTGATTTTTAGGGGCAAGATCAGCGGACCGGGAGCGTTGCAGTGCAACTACTGGCCGTTCGGGGGAGGCGAGAACGGGTGGCAGGTTTCCAACCCCCTCAACGACTACACGGGCGGAACGTATGTGTACAATGCCTTCTTGACGGTTACCAGCACCGGCAAACTCGGCAATGGGCCGGTTTACATCGGGTCCTCCAGCGGTGGCACGGTCAACAATCCCGCCGGCGGGGTGAGTTCATTAGGCGACGATAATTTCAGCACCAACCATACCCTTACGCAGGGTTCCTTCAGCGCAGGGCTTTATTTCAATTCGGCCAACCCCAAGGTCGGCTCGTTCGAGGGCATGGGCATGATCGTCCTCTATGCGGCCAACGCGCGGTTGACGACCGGCTATGACAATCGGGACACGGACTATTTCGGCCAGATCATGGAGAGTCCCATCACTGGCCGTGCGAAACTGGTGAAGATGGGAACGGGCAGGTTTACGTTGTGGGGCGAGAACACCTATTCTGGCGGCACGGAGGTGAGCAACGGGACGCTGGTGGTGAACAATTGGATCAATCCGGTCGGCCCGGTGGTGGTGCGGCCGGGCGCGACGCTGGACGGGTTGGGCACGGTGGGCGTGGTCAGCAACCTGGGCGGGACGGTGA
>CAYOIT010000535.1:0-1614 GCA_964404035.1 uncultured Verrucomicrobiota bacterium
ACATGACATGGGACCTGAACATCGCGGTGGGCGCCTGGACCCAGGTGGGCTACGCGGGCACCGTCACGGTGAACACAGTCTACAGCGGGGCCTTCACCAATCTCACGATCACGGGCGACTGCGTCATCAGCAACGGCGTGTGGACGCACAATGGCAACACGACCACGCAGGCGAACAAACTGGATGTCTCGGTGGGCGGCAGTTTCGTTCTCGGCTCCAACGCGACGATCAGTGTGAATGGCAGGGGGCACAAGAGCGCCGAGCCGTGGGGTGCAGGCACTTGGAGAAACGGCGGCAGCCATGGCGGGCGCGGAGGCGGCTACGGCGGCGTTTCGGGTCCCTGCTACGGGTCGATCACCGCGCCCGTCACCCTGGGCAGCGATCCGAGTCCCGGTGGAGCCGGCGGGGCGATCCGCCTCGCGGTTTCCGGCGCGACCACGCTCAACGGTTCCATGTCGGCCAATGCTCTCCCACATGATGCCGACCCGGGGCAAGGCTCGGGCGGCAGCGTCTTTCTGACGACCTCGAATTTGACCGGAAGCGGCAGCATCACCGCCAACGGGGCAGGCAACAGTACGTACGGGGACAAGGCCCGAGGCGGCGGCGGCCGCATCGCGGTCATCCTGACCGGCGACACGAATTTCGCCAGCGTAACCATGACGGCGTATGCCGGCGCAAACAACGGCGAAAAGGGCGGTGCCGGAACAATCTACCTTCGAACCAAGGACCAAGGACCCACGGATGGTACTCTGATCGTGAAGGGTGACGCCAATTCCACCGGCTGGACCGACATCAACTCAGGAGTTACTGATGCATCGGTTGGTGACGTGCTGATCCAGCCGAGCTACGGCAAGCTGCGGATCACGAACCAGACGCTGAACGTGAGCGGCGTGTGGTCAAACGGCTCCAGTTTCGCTGCCAGCAGCGGCGGCACCGTGCGGTTCGTGGGCACGAACACCGCGCGGATCTACGGCAACTCCGCGTTCGATACGCTCCTCTGCACCAACGCCGGCAAGCGGCTCGAATTCGCCGTGAGCAGCTCGAACAGCGTGACCACTGCGCTGACGTTGACCGGGGACGCCACGAGCAACCTCTTCCTGCGGTCTATCAGCGACGGAAGTCAGTGGAAGATCAACGTCGCGGCGGCGGTGAATCCAACGCTTTCCTATCTGGATGTCCAGGACTCCGACGCCAATCCGGGCAAGAAGCTCGTCGCACTCAATTCCGTGGGTCCCTCGCAGAACAACCTGAACTGGGACTTCGGCAGCGTGGGCCAGACGAACACGTGGATCGGCGGCAGCAACACCGCCTGGAGCACGGCGGCCAACTGGGACAAGAACCGGGCACCGATCCCGGAGGATGCCCGCGTGATCATCGTGTCGGGCACCTACGCTCCGATCCTGCCGTCCGCGCAAACGCTCAACAACCTGGATATCCAGAACGGCGCCTCGCTGCGCCTGAACGGCTTCGGGATCGTCGTCAACGAATCGGCGACGATCGCGGGTGCACTGATCGCCTCGAACACGGAGACGGTGGTCTTCAAGGGGAACACGGACTTTACCGGCGGCTCGTTCACGTCCGCCACGTCGACGGTCATCATCGGCGGCACGAACG
>CAYOIT010000536.1:0-1607 GCA_964404035.1 uncultured Verrucomicrobiota bacterium
CGTTGCGGCGGCTGTTGGGGCGGTGCTGGCACAGGACATGCCGTCCGTGACGCCGGTCGCGCAGATGACGTTTACCTTGGATGGTCAATCGCCGACCCGTATCCTGTTCTGTGACCTTGAAGGGGGCATCTGGCGTGTGGAGTGTGACGGGCGCGAGATCCATGCCGGTCTGCCCGTCGCGATGGAGGAGGGCTGCCTGTCCTTCGCCGGCGGCCCCGGCCACTATCAAGTGAAACGAATTAGCTTGCAGCCGGGTAAGCACTTGTAGTTGGGTAAGCACTTGCAGCTGGGTAAGCACCTTGTAGCTGGGGTCGGTGACCCCGGCAGTGCATGGGCAAGCAAACGGGAGGGCGCTTCTGGGTTTGTGGGGGGATTTCGTGTTGTTGAATCGGTCCAGGTGAAAGGAAACGATAAAGCGAGGCGGGTAAGGGTATCCGGTTAAGGGTGGCGGTTAAGTGGATCGGTTAAGAGTGCAGTGTAATGTGTCAACACTTACTCGCATTCTTACTCGCCACCCTTACTCGGATACCCTTACCCGACTTGCTTAAACGACCATTAGAGTGTTGGCATGCGCAATGGGCATTAGAAAATCCCCCCAGAAACCCGGAAGCACCAACGGGAGAGAGCGGATTACGAGCAAAGGGGTGTGTTTGTAATTGCATTGCTTTAGTGCTTAAATGCACAGCATGAGGACTTCCTTATGCGGCTCGGATTGTCATACTATTGACGCATTGGGTTGGGGTGGAGAAATCAACGAAAGGTAGTGCCAGTGAAACGAATGAACGGATGGTGTTGGAGCGGGGGTGTGGCGATGGCTCTGGTTCTGGCCGGCGCAGGACGCGTGGCGGCAGGGGAGACGACCATCCCGATTCCGGCGGAGGCGCAGACGTGTCTCTCCCCACGGGAGACGTTTTCCGAAAAGACGCTGATCCGCATGGCCTACGCGGGCGGGGCCAACATCGAGATCCCGGTGTTCCGCTACGACCTGAGCGCGCTCAAGGGCGTAAAGATCGTCAAGGCGGTCATGACTCTCAATGTGACAAGGGAGCGGCTGGAGGACTGGACGCTGACGCTGAGGGCCATCGGTGGCGACACGCTCATTCCGTGGGATCCGAAAACAGCCACGCTGAACGGCGCCGGCTCCAAGCCGGGGTGGCCTGTTGGCGGCTTTTTGAAGATGCAACACGGTCCCGATCTGGGTGAGGGCGCGTTGGCCAAGGGCACGGAGGATGCGCTGGTTACCTTCCCGTTCAGCGAGGAAGGGCTGGCGGTCCTGCGTGACATCGCCGACGGCAAGCGGCCGAACAACGGCTTCTTTATTGATCTGGCCCGACTGGGGAATTTCCAGAGAATCTCGTTCGTCTCAGTACACCAGCGGGCGATCCTGCAGCCGTACTTGAAGGTGACTGTGGCGGAAGAAAGCAAGGCGGCCGGAGCCGCGCGTTTCACATGGCCGGGTGATGCCGGTTCCGTGGAGTGCAAGGTGACGTCCGACACCTCGATCTGCGCCCATCAGGACGAGGAACTCGACAACGTTGGCGCCAAGGACAAGGTCCGCATCAAGTACATCCAGCACTTCTGGGCGGGCGCGCTGGATCTTTCGGCCG
>CAYOIT010000537.1:0-1604 GCA_964404035.1 uncultured Verrucomicrobiota bacterium
CAGGGCATGTCGAATGCGACGATGGATCTTCACGGGACGCTTTCGCTCGATGAGGGGATCTTGTTTTTCCGGGGGCATTTGACGAATGTCAGTTCGCTGAATATCGCGGGCAATATGGTGGCGACAAATTCGGCGCTGGCCTATCTCTACAGCGGCACCACCAATGGGCAGACGCCCTACGGCCTCGTGGTCAATGTGGGGGGGGCCATGACGATTGCAACCAACTGCTGGGTCTATCCGTTCTCGCATGACACCAATGGGGGATCCGTTCGTTTCCGGGCCGCGATGGTTACGGTCAAGGCGGGTGGCGGATTCGATGCGACCGGCAAGGGGTACAGGGGTGGCGGAGGGCCCCGTCAGGTTGGGTTCGGCGCCGGGGCAAGCGCCGGGGGTTCGTCCGGCTCTGGCGGGGCCGGCTACGGGGGAATCGGCGGCTGGAGCAAGCCGTATAACGTCTCGTTTTTGTCAGGCGGTCCGGCCTATGGCGTCTCCAACGCGCCGAATCAGCCCGGCAGCGGCGGCAGCAGCTACGTCAATGGCCCCATGGCCGGCGCGGGGGGCGGCTTGATCGATATTGAGGCTGCGGGCGCCGTGATTGTGGACGGCAGTCTGCTGGCCAATGGAACGTTCACCACCGGATACGGGAGCCCGGGATCGGGGGGCGGAATTCACATCACGTGCAAATGGTTTGTAGGGGTGTCGGGCGGCATGTTGGCCGCCAACGGCGGCAACGGATGGACCCAGATCGGGAACTCTCGCGCCAGCGGCGGGGGTGGGGGCGGACGGATTGCGGTCTGGTCGAGAAACGGGAGCAACGGCTGGGCGGGCAGCGCGCAGGCCGGCGGCGGCGTGCTGGCGCCCAACAACGGCAGTCCTGTCAACGCAACCAATGGCGTGAGCGGCACTGTGGTGTGGATCCGTGTGGCGTCGCCACCCGGCACGATGATGATGGTGAGGTAGGACACGCCGGGCGGATCGGCGGACATAATAAGGAAAAAGGAACATGAGCATGAGTATGAGTTCGCGTGATATTGTCAGCCGGGCCATCCACTTCCAGGATCCGCCACGGCTGCCGGTGAATTTCGGTTGTTTTGGCGTGACCGACTTTGCCTGGCTCCCGCGCCAGGGGACGCCGGAGGAGGACGCGCTCTGGAGCAAGCGAGTGGATGCCTGGGGTTGCGGTTGGGAGCGCACTGAAGTGGTGAACATGGGGCAGGTCAAAGGTCATCCCATGAGCGGGCCGGATGATCTCGGCCACCTGCGGGTGCCGGACTATGCCGACGACCGGCGCTACATCGGCACGGCTGAGGGTTTGGCGAAGGCGGAAGCGGAGGGCCGGTATGTGGTGTCCGGCATCTTCATGGTGCTGGTTGAGCGGCTTGAATCTTTGCTGGGTTTCGAGAACCTGTTCGCTGGACTGCTCGATGACGAGACGCGGCCGGCCCTGGGCAGGCTGGCGGATATGGTGACCGACGCCCATATCACGCTGGTCCGGGAAACGGCCAGGCGCTTCCCGGGCCGGATCCAGGGGTGGAATATGTCCGATGACTGGGGCACGCAACAGGCGGCGTTTGTCAGCCTGGACATGTGGATGGAGTTCTTCT
>CAYOIT010000538.1:0-1591 GCA_964404035.1 uncultured Verrucomicrobiota bacterium
GCGTGTCGGTGTATGCGCTGCGCACGACCAACAACTATGGAGTATTGGCCAACGGTGGAGCGGTTCTGACCAACACCAGCGGCGGCGTGTTGCTTCTCGGCGTGACCTCCACCAATGAGCCGCCGATGGACTTCGGCGCAAACGAAGCCGTCGTGATCACGCGGGGTTCCGGCTTGCACTTCTTCAATGGGCCGCTCACTGGCTCCGGCGGATTGACTAAGACAGGCTACGGGACGTTGGTGCTCAATGCCGACAACACGGCCCTGACGGGCGGGATCGTCGTCAACCAGGGCGCGCTGTATTACACGAACTGGGTGCACCTGGGCGCCAACCCCATCACGCTGAACGGCGGGTCGCTGCTGCTGCTGGGCATCTGGACGGCGGCGACCTCCCCTCGCATCACCAACGACATCATCCTCGGCCCCTGTGGCGGCACCCTGGGCAATGTCGACAACGGTGGAAATGGCCGCTATTACGGCTCCATCAGCGGGTCGGGGTGGGTTCAGATCGTGTCCCGATGGGGCTACAACCTCTACGGGGTCAGCACCTACACGGGGGGCACCTATACCGAGCGTATGAGCGCACTCAATCTGTACACGAACGATGCCTTGGGCACGGGGCCGCTCTGCATGGGTGTCGGTTCCGGCACGACGCTGAATAACTGCAACTCCGTGAAGGTGTACCACGACCGCGCCCTCAATACGAACACGTTTGTCGAGCTGAAGACCCGCTCCTCCTGGCTGTACCTGGCGTCGCCCAACCCGAAACTGGGTTCGGTTGAGGGCAACGGGTTCATCACCCTCGACAATGCCAGGGCGACGTTCGGGCTCGATAACCGCGACGCAGAGTTCGTCGGGCAGATCGAACAGCAGGATCCGTTGGTCCTGGGGCACATCGTGAAGGACGGCACGGGCACGTGGTCCCTGTGGGGGATGGTGACCATTCGGGGCAGCGTGACGGTAACCAACGGGACCCTGCGGGTGAACAACTGGGTGAATCCCGTGGCCCCGGTGACCGTGTATCCCGGTGCGACGCTGGACGGGATAGGGACGGTGGGTATCGTAAGCAACCTGGGCGGCACGGTGAAGGGCAACCTCGTCATGCAGCAGTTGTCGCTGGGCGCCAACTCGGTGCTGGAGGTGGCGCTGAACGGGGCGGGGGTGGGGCAGTATGACGTGACGACCGTAAACGGTGCGCTGAACCTGACTGGCGGTGCACTGGCCCTGACGCTGGGCTTCAAGCCAACGCCCGGCCAGACCTTCACGATCCTGAACAACGCGGGCGGCAGCATCAGCGGGCAGTTCGCCTCGGGCCAGATTGTCAGCGGCACGTACAACGGCCAGGCCTACGGGTTCAGGATTTCCTATGACAGCGGCAACAACATCGTGCTCACCGCACTGTCCCGGGGAACGGCGATCTCGATCTACTGACAGTCTCTCCGAAAGGCAGCGCGGCGCACAGCGCCGCGGCTACAGCGGTCGGGAAAGAGGGCCGGCAGGCCTTGCAGCCACGCCGCTGTGTGGCGTAATCGGTGCGGGGCTATAGGATGGACTGTTGATAAAGCAGCGTTATGATCTGAGGCGCGCAGTAT
>CAYOIT010000539.1:0-1585 GCA_964404035.1 uncultured Verrucomicrobiota bacterium
GATGCATGAATGCTGATTTTTTTGTAGCAGTCACAGGCAAAGACGAGAACAATCTAAGTTGGAGGAGCGGGGGATATTCGACACGCGTATTTCGTCCAATTGCCCTGGGAAGTAGTAAGTCAAGCCTCCGCTGGAGCTGGAGCCGTTGCTAAAGTCGGCGGCAATGTGTGCGGCCTGCGTGGCGTTCATCTTCGGTGCCCCTGTTTCCGCGACGGTTCCGTTGGGCGCACCGTTCAGGTAGTGACGCACGTTCTGCCCGTCCCAGGTGGCCACAACGTGAGTCCATTGATTGAGCGGAACGGCGGACGTGGAGTCATGCGCCGGCCCGGCGCAGTGCAGCCGAATGCCATTGGCGGTGTTCAATCCGAACCAATAGGCCGCGCTGTATCCTTTGCCGATGGCAACATAGTAATTACCCCCACCGGTCCGGTACATCCACGCTTCCCAGGTGGCGTAGCCGACGTCGAGGCTTCCGTTTGTTCCGCAGTCCAGATTGCCGGAGGCGGGATTGGAGAACGCATAGGCGCCATCCACCGTGCCCGTCGTGCCCCGCGTCACACCCGAAGCGGAAAGCGTCCCGTTGTTCCGGTTTGTGGTGGAGTCCTTAGCCGCCCCGTTCGTTTCGGCGAGATGCCAGACGCCCGCGAACGCGTTCGACCACATCGTCCCGTTGGTGGCATAGGCCGGCGCGACCGCACCACTCCTGCCCCAGTAGGCCCAAATGGCTGTGTTTGTGTCCGTCAGTTGAGGCACCTGCACCCAGACGTAGGAAGCGCCGTTGGCATCCCATTTCTCAATCTCGTAGGGCAGTTCCCGGGTCAGCCCGGAGTCACCGAAGCGCAGATCGGCGTTGGTTGAGAGGAAATCGTTGTAGGTGAAGAAAGGAATGTTCGTGCTGAGCACGACCAGGGCTGGGAAGTTGGTCAGCGTCGCGGGCCGGTTGTAGCCCGCGAAGGTCACCTTGCACTTGCGACTATAGACGGTCCAGTCGGGCGGGGTCTGGAACGACCCGGGCCCAAAGACACTGCCCCACATTTTACCCGCCGTGTTGCTCGCCATGAAATTGAAGTAGTAGGGCGTATTGGGCGAGAGACCGGCGGCCGTGTGGGTACACACCTCGCCTTGGACGCGCAGGCCCAGGTTCGTCCCCGCGCCATTCGCCAGCCAGGCGGTCTCATTGGTCGTACAGTCGTTTGTGGCCCAGAATGCGTAGACCGTCGTCGGCGACGCCCCCGTGGCGAGGAGCGTACCCACCAGGTCCGCCGAGTTCATCGTCAGGCTCTGAGCCACGCCGTTGGAGACTCCGGGCAGGTCGGCCAGGAAGTATCTCACGATCACGATGCCGGACCCGCCATTCGTTCCGGCATAACTCTGGCACGAGCCGCCCCCCCCGCCGCCGGTGTTGGCTTTGCCGGCTGTACCGCTCGCCCCGCCCGCACCGCCGCCGCCCGTGCCGCCGGTTCCGTAAGCGCCGCCGGCATTGTATTTCGAGCCGCCTCCGCCGCCCGCAAACCAGCCGGAGGGCGAGCCGCCGTAATCGGCGCAGTGCGGACAATACAAGCCGGCTCCGCCGTTGCCGGAAATG
>CAYOIT010000540.1:0-1580 GCA_964404035.1 uncultured Verrucomicrobiota bacterium
TTCCCTTCGTGGCACGGGCTTTCAGCCCGTAGCCTCTTCTCCACTGCCCATCCAGCCGCAGGCTACGGGTTGGAAACCCGTACCACGCCAAACCCTTCCGGCACCTGACCGAACACCCGCGCAATCCGTGGCATATCGAACTTGGGAGTGCGGTCGTAGTTGTAGATGCCGTTCTGCTCCTGCTCCACATCGGTGAGCTGGGTGTAGCAGTAGCCGCTGATGTGCGGCTGCTTCAGAATGGCCTCCACCTGCCCGGCCAGCCGCACGTAGAACTCTTCCCTTGTCTTCGGTCCTTCGCCGTAGCCCCACGAGTTATCCGCCCAGGCCCGGCGCTCTTCCGGAATCCACTTGATGCCGCCGAACTCGTCGACCAGGTAGGGTTGCCCTTCATACGGCGCTTCCAGTTCGGGAAAGTTGCGAAAGACCGCGCCGGCTTCGGACGCCACGAGTTGACGGGCCAGCTTCTCCGGATCCTGCTCGTAGGTGTGCACGGTCCAGAGATCCGTGCGGACATGCACATAGCCGCTTGCGTCGTTAACCGGTCGCGTGGGATCGAGCGCCCGGCAGAGCTCATACGCGTCGATGTGCAGCCGCTTGTGCAGGTTCCAGTCACACGCTCCCTGCGTCTCGTTGAACGGAGTCCAGGCGATGATCGAGGGATGATTCCGGTCGCGCTCCACGATTTCACGCCACTCGCTCAGCCAGGCCCAGGCCACATCCCCCGCCTTGTCCTGCCCCCGGGCGTCGAAGATGCCCATGCCCCAACTCGACGACTCGCCCCAGGTCAGGTACCCAAGTTTATCGGCCCAGTAGTGAAAACGCTCCTCAAAGACTTTCTGGTGCAACCGCGCGCCATTGAACCCCGCCTGCATGGACAGTTCAATGTCCCTCCTCAACGCCGCATCGTCCGGCGCCGTCCAGATGCCGTCCGGATAGAAGCCCTGATCCAACACCAGGCGCTGATAAAGCGGCTGGTTGTTCAGGAATACCCGGTTGCCCTCAATGTGCACCTTCCGCAGCCCCGCATAGCTCTCAACCGTATCCACCACGGTCCCGTGCTTCAGCACCTCGAACGTCAGGTCATACAGGAACGGGTCGGCGGGCGACCATGGTCGGGGCGCCGCCACAGGCAACACCAGGGCCGCACCCTGCACCGCCGCGCCTTCGGCTTCCGCCAGCGTGGTCCCGCCGGAACGCAGCACGGCGCGCCAACGCAGTCCTCCTTCCAGGGCATGGAAACGCGGCACCAGCACGAAACGGCTGCCATCCAGGTCAGGCAACACCTGAACGGTCTGCAGGCCGCACGGGTGCACGGCCTCGAGCCAGACCGTTTGCCAGATGCCGGTCGTGCGCGTGTAGTGACAACCGGCGGACTTGAACTGACTGGACTGCTTGCCGACCGGCTGCCGCCCGCCGCGAACATCGTCCAGAACATGAATGACCAGGTTATGGATACCGCCGGCCTTTACGAAACGTGTGATGTCGTGGGAGAAGCTGGCCGTTCCACCATAGTGACGTCCGACCTGTTGCCCGTCGATGAACACACCGCTTTCGAAATCAATGCCGCCGCAGTGCAGGAG
>CAYOIT010000541.1:0-1575 GCA_964404035.1 uncultured Verrucomicrobiota bacterium
AGGCGTCAAAATCGTAGGATTCCACAACTGAGCCCCTCTCGTCCACCCAGGCCCATATCGTGTTCTGATGGTCGCGGATGGCGTAATAGGTCTTCGCCACGGTGCCGGTGTGAACCGTCATGGCGATCAACTCGTCAAGACCGGGGCCGTAGAGATACGTGCGGATAACCCCGCCGGTGGCGTCGAGATCGGCAAGCACGTGTGGTCCGTCGTAGAGATGCCGGGTCGTGACGCCTTCAGCGGCCGTCCAGATGCGGCGGCCGAGCGGGTCGTACCCATAAGTTTCGGACTCAACCCCGTTCGTGGAAACGGCGGTTAGCCGATATTCGGAATCCCAGTCCAGCGACCGTACCAACAGATCCTCGGCCCCACGATAAACCAATTGCGTGACGCACCCCGCCGCGTTGTAAAGGCAATCGCCCGTCGTGTAAGCAGCGAGAACGAAGGTGTTGGTGGCCGCTACATTGTTGCCAGCGGCATCCGAAACGGTCGCCACAATCGTCTTTTCCCCCAATGATCCAAAAGCCACTTGCGCGCTGAAATTGGAGCCATTGATCACAGGCGCGATAGCATGAAGCCCCCCTTGAATTTCGCGAACGCCATAACGCGGATCTGTGCCGATGGTTTCTCCGGCAAATCCGGAAACCGTGCAACTCGGCGTGTTCGTCCGGGTCACCGACCAACCGGCCAACCGATCTCCTGTTCCGTTGGCGTAGTGCACGTCAAACGCGGTGGACGTTTTGACGATCCTCCGGCCTGCGTCGTCGTAGGAGTAGACGACTAAATTCGTCATCCCCTGTTCCTGATTCTTTGCTTCTGACACCAGCCGATCCAGATCGTCGTAAGCGTAGCGGCGCACGGTTGCATGCCCCGCCGCGCGATCCACGCGCTGGGTGATGCGCCCAAGCGCGTCAACGCTGAAGTCCATGGAGCGAACGACGGCGCCCTGTGTTCGCCACGTCAAGTTAGTCAACCGGTCAAGGCGGTCCCATCCAAAGCCCTGCTCGAGAGGGCCAGTCGTCATCCTGGAAGGCAGCCCGTTCCAATCCGCATATTCGCGAGCAACGGAAAGGAACGTGCTTCGACACGTTGATTCGCGGCTCGTTTCACGATTGCCCGCATCGTAACCGATGGCTTGCGTCAGTCCAATGCCGGAGGCAACAAGCTGGGTCACGGAACCGATCAAATCACAACCATACGCGACACGCCCTGTCCACCCGGGAGCCCGGATTTCCTGGGCCGTCAGCCGGCCCGGAGCAATCCAGTCATTCGTTACCATTATACCGCCATCCGTGACGGATGCGAGCAAGCCGTTGGCCAGCCAAGTGTAAGCGTTGGTGCGACCGGGCAACGAATGCTTCGAAAGGCGAGCGCCACTATCGTAATCGAACACGGCCAGGCTCCCGTCAAAGCGCGTGACTTCCTTCGGCAATCCGAGCACGCCATATTCGACGGAGGCAACCCGTCCCTCGATATTGGTTACGGAGTCGACGCGGCCCGCCGCATCGGTCGTCCGCGCTTCAACCGTCCGCCCCAGGGAGTCGATAACGGCCGTCTGTTCCAGTTGAAGATTGT
>CAYOIT010000542.1:0-1574 GCA_964404035.1 uncultured Verrucomicrobiota bacterium
GGTGCAGGATGGCTTGGAGAACAACAATTCGATCAGGCGATGGACCCGCGACGGAAAATGGATTGAAACCCTAGCCGGGGCCGCGACGCACAACACCATGAGCCCCGATAAGCGGTGGTTTGCGGGTGAGTCCTGGTATAACACGGATCCCGTCCTCACCCTCTACAGAACGGGCTCAACGAATGCCACGGCGACGATCATGGCACACAATTTTCAGCATGTGACCTGGGATATGCGGGCCCATGTCAATCCGGCGTTCTCGAGGGATAGCAAGCGCCTGTACTACAACCGGGCGACAAGCGATTCCCTCAACGAGGTGTGGTGTTCGGATCTGTCAGGGTTGTAACAAAGAAAACGGAGATTCATGACTCACAAACTTATTGCCGTCGGACTATTCTCAACACTGGCACTTGTTTGCCAACTGCAGGCGAGCGGGCAGGGTCGCGAGCGCCTGTCGTTCAACTCCGGATGGCGCTTTATCAAGGGCGACCCCGACGGAATGACCAACGTGCTTGGCTATTATGCCAGGAACCAGCCGAAGACGGACAATGGTGTGAAACAGGCCTTGCTGGCCTCGGCCTCTGAAGCCGGTCTGACGGCCGGGCAGGAAGACCTGGGCAAGGATGTTTCCTATACACAGCCCGGCTTTGACGACAAGGGTTGGCGGTTACTGGATCTGCCGCACGATTGGGGAATCGAGGGGCCCTTTGACCAGAAGTTGCCCGGCAATACGGGAAAATTGCCGTGTGACGGAACCGGCTGGTACCGCAAGACCTTTTCCATGCCTGCTTCCGATGCGGGCAGGCGGGTATGCCTGGACATTGACGGCGCCATGTCGTACTCGATGGTCTGGTGCAATGGCAAATTCGTTGGAGGCTGGCCCTACGGCTATTCCTCCTTCCGATTGGATCTGACGGATCGGATCAAGCCGGGAACGGATAACACGCTGGTCGTTCGACTTAACAATCCTCTCGATTCTTCGCGTTGGTATTCCGGCGCCGGGATTTACCGCAACGTCTGGCTGGTGAAGACCGAACCGGTACATGTGGCGCACTGGGGAACCCGCGTCACGACACCCGAGGTCTCGTCCGAGAGGGCCAAGGTTTCGATCCGGGTGACGCTGGAGAATCGTTCTGCAGCGGAAGCTAAGGTGGCCGTGGCGACGGAGGTTTACGAGCTGGACACGAAGGGGCACAGGGGTGGGATGCCAGTGTTGAAGTTGTCCGCTTTGGAAAGCGGCGTCAAGCCGCCGCACTCCAAAAATGAATTCACCGAAACCGGCACTCTCGCCAATCCCAAGCTCTGGTCGCCCGAATCCCCGCACCTCTATCTGGCGGTGACCACCGTGTCGCAGGACGGCAAACCCGTGGATGTCTACGAGACCCCCTTCGGCATCCGGACGATCACGTTTACCGCCGCCGACGGCTTTCATCTTAACGGCAAGCGCGTCCAACTCAAGGGCGTGTGCAACCACCATGACCTCGGTGCGTTGGGCGCGGCGTTCAATACGCGGGCGGCGGAGCGCCAGCTTGAGATTATGAAGGAGATGGGGGTTAATGCGTTGCGCACCAGCC
>CAYOIT010000543.1:0-1571 GCA_964404035.1 uncultured Verrucomicrobiota bacterium
CAAGTGCAATTCGAGGGGCTGCTGTCGAACTTGGCCGTATCCTGCGGCTGGGGCAGTGTGCCGCCAAACCAGTTGCTCGGATTGCTCGCCAGCGAGTTGGTGCCAGCGCCGGTCCAGATCACGGTCGCCGAGCCACCCGAAAACTCGAGGCTCTCAGAGGCATCCGCCCAGTCGCCGTCGTACCAGTTGGTGGCATAACAGCGGTACCAGATCGTGCCGCTCGGCGGCGTGATGGTGAGTTGGAAGTTTCCGCCGTTGGTCACGTAGCCGACGGTGCCCGGGTTAGCCCAGGTCCCGGCGGTCTTGCCGCCGTCCGCGGGGCCCCAGTAGATCGTGACGTTGGCGTCGTTCGAACCGCCGTCGTAGACGAGTTGCCCGCGCAGCGTCACGTTGGACGAGGTGATCACCGGCGCCTGGTGGATGATGCGGCCGGCACCGCGTTCTTCGTAGCAGCCCTGGTCCCACCCGTTGCGCGTGGGGCGAGGCACGCCGGCCAGGTCGCTCGTCACCGACGCCATATTCGTCCCGGCGTCCACGGACGGGCTGCCCTTCGCGAGCCGGTAGTCGTTAGCGGCCGGGTTGGCGAACAGCGGATCGGCCGAGATCGAGCCCGCGTCAGCCGTGCAGTTGTAGTAGTTGGTGACATTGCCGTAGACGTTGTTGTTGGTGAACGCATAGTCGTCCTCAGGCCGGTAGACGCCATACCTGCCGTTGAAGGCAACGATGCTGTTGCGGACGCGCATCGGCTTGTTATTCGCCCCGGAGTCGAAGCGCGCGCGCACGCCGCCGCCAGCGTTGCTCACGATGGTAGAATGGAGAATGTCGAGGGTGTAGTTGTAGATTCGCGCACCCTCCGATTGCAGGGCATACCCGCCGGTATTGCCATACATAAGGCAGTTCTGCAACGCGTAGCCCCGCACCAATAGTCTGCACCACCAACCGCGGCACCGGCGGGCGCCGTGTTGCTGACGAACAGGCAGCGATCGAATTGGATGTAGGGATCCTTGCTGAAGGCGGCACCACCCGAAAGGGCGGCCACGTTCCCCTCGAACCGGCAGCGACGCACAGCCTGAACAGGACCTCCCGTCCCGTCCCACCAGATGGCACCGCCCCGGCTAACCGTGGCCGTGTTGCGAAGGAATGTGCAGTCCTCCACCATTGGCGTACCCTGTCCGACATAGAACGCCACCGCGCCTCCATTGGTGGCGGCGCGGTTGCCGATGAAGTCGGAACTCCTGATTGCGCCCGACACGTAGGCACTGCCGAGCCGAACGGCGCCGCCGTTGCCCGTTGTTGTAGTGTTGTTGGTGAACAGACAGTTGGTGACGTAGGCGGTCCAATAGTTGTAATTGGCCCCATAGATGGCGCCTCCATCGTTCGTCACGTTCGCGTTCTTGAATATGAAACCATCGAATGTCGGCCCGCTGGAGGGCCCGTTGCCTGAGAGCCACTGCGCCCGGAACGCCCGCGAGGCGGCTCCTTGCAGATCGATGATCGTGGCGCGTGACGTGCGCGTGGTCCAGTCGAACGTCGTGCCCCCCTGCCAGCCGGCATAGCCGCCGGCGACGGTC
>CAYOIT010000544.1:0-1559 GCA_964404035.1 uncultured Verrucomicrobiota bacterium
TCAATCGCGGCTTCCGCAGCTTCGGGAATGCCGCAAGCATCAACATGGGCTGGAAAGAACTGCTGCCCGCGTCGATGCAGGGGCAGACGTCGGCCTGCATTGGCGATCTGGACGACGACGGCGCGCAGGATCTGGTTCTGGCGCTGAACAACGGTGAGGTCTGGGTGGCGTTCCGGGAGAACGACAACCCCGACCGTCTGGCGATAATGGCGGTGGCGGTTCTGCCTGTCGGCGGCCCGAACAAGGGTCCGGTCGCCGTAAGCGGCTGGATCGGCAAGCGTTGTCTGGGCGCGTGGAACGTCCTGCCCGGCGTCAGTCAGGCCTGCTTTGGCCGCACGGACGCGGGCCCCGTGACGCTCGAGTGGCGTCTTCCCGGCGGGAAGAAACAAACCAAGGAGGTCGTTCTGGAAAAGGCCGGCACGCTGAAGGTGGAGATCAAGTGAGGGGGTGTTGAGATGGAATACCGCTACGAGATACATGTTCATACGTGCGAAGCCAGCCGGTGCGCTGTCAGTTCTGGCGTTGAGTTTGCCCGGCACTTCGCATCGTTCGGCTACAAAGGATTAGCGCGGGTGTGGCCCGCCGTGGCGATCATGGCAATCTGGCTGGCGGGCGGCGCGGGCGGGCTGGCCGCAGAACCGGCGGCCCAGGCTGGCACGAAATCGGACGCCACCGTGGTGCTGGACGACAGCAGTCTCTGGCGGCACTTCCTGGTGTCGCGATGTTTCTATGTCCGTACTGCCGACGGCAAGTTGGAGCCGTGGGACTTTGTACTGGATCCCTCTTCGATCAAGGGCTGGTTGCATATGTGGTTCGAACCGGCGGCTTCGACTGCACCTTGGCTGTTTCCTCCTGCGGAGTGGGTCAGCACGAGCTTTGACGACAGCGTCTGGCCGCGCGTCCGGTTGCCCCAACCCGTTCGGATCGGGCGCCGTCCGCACATGCAGGGGGGCTTACCGGCCGCGCTCCTGGTGCGTGGCAAGTTCGAGGTCAAGGACCCCGCGCAAGTGAAGTCGTGCTGCTTGTCCCTGGGCTACTGGGGCGGGGTGGTGGTCTATATCAACGGCAAGGAAGCCGCACGCGGGCATATGCAAACCAACCGCACGCCCCAGGAGGCTATCGCCGAGGACTACCCGGCAGAGGCATGGACAACTCCGAAAGGCAAGCCGCTGTTGTCTGCCGACAAAGAAAACACGGACCGTCTTGCGCTCCGTGATCGCAAGCTGGAGGTGGAGATTCCGACCGCCCTGTTGCGACAGGGGCTCAATATCCTGGCCATCAAGGTCGATGCCGCCCCGATGGATTTCAGGGCCTTCAATAAGCAGGATTACGATTGGCCGCCCGTTGGGCTGCTGAGTGCGCGGTTGACGAAGTCACCCCCTGACGTTGCGGCTGCAAATGTGCCGCAGCCGCAGGGCATCCAGGTGTGGAACTGCGCACCTTATGACACGGTCACGGCATTCGACTATGGCGACCGCACCGAGCTTCTGCGCCCGATCACGGTCCACGCCGCGCGCAATGGCGTATTCTCGGGGCGGCTGATGGTCAGCTCCGACCAG
>CAYOIT010000545.1:0-1554 GCA_964404035.1 uncultured Verrucomicrobiota bacterium
AACTTAATGATGGCTTCACTGATCTCGGCTTCAATCTGCCCTTTAGTCTTCATGATCGATCCCTTCTGGACAAGAATTAGCATACCCGGGCAGCCGGCGTCACGTGGAAAACGCCTGACGCCCGCCCCGTCCACCAGGCTCCGGTCCCCGCGACAACCGCGCTCACGGCGATCGGCGCCCTGTAACTGTCTGTCCAATCGTGAAGAAGCCCCCCCAGCAAGGGCCCGGTTATGCCAGCCAACCCATACGTCAAGAAAAGCAGGGGATACACGCTCCCCACTTCGCTCACGCCATAGCGGGCGGCCGCTTGGGCCGCATACAGCACGAAACAGGCGCCAAATCCGAAACCGACAAGAATCACTGCTACCATAAACGCGATAGGCGCAAATCCAGCCGCGTGAAGGGCGCATAGGGCAAGGCATAGAAACAGAAGCGAACCCGGAATAGCCGGGTAACCGATCCGGTCGGAAATCCAGCCCCATGCGATCCGTCCCGTGGCATTGCCCACGGCCAGCGCACTAATGGCCGCTGCGGCTGCTTCAGAGGAAAGTCCACATGCTATGCCAATCGGCTTGAGAATACCAACAACCAGCAACCCGGCAAATGTACCGCAGAACATCCCCACGCCAAGCACGCGGAAGCCAGGATCTTTGAGCAGGCGCTTTCCCGCGCTGAAGTTGCCTGCCGTGCCCGTACCGGCGCCGGGCGGATAAAACAGCAGAAGAGAGGCCGCGCACACAACCGCGCCATAGGCCCATCCGATGGCGCGCCACACCTCCAGAATCGTCCACCCGCTTTGCAGCCACGACGTCGCCAGCGCGGTAAGCAGGACAGATCCGAATCCAAATCCGGCGACGGCCGTACCCGTGACCAACCCCTTATGTTTCGGATACCATTGAACCCCGGCCGTAAGGGCCGCAACATAGCCAAAGCCGATTCCGGCCCCGCCAACCAGGCTGTACCCCAACACTATTCCAACGAAACGTCTGCCGGACGCGGATGCGGCCAGCTGACCGCAGGCAAACAGCAGCCCGCCCAGCACCCCCACCCAACGCCGCCCCCCGGCGGGCAACCAGCCGCCGGCCAGCAACATGGAGACCTCGAACGTCCCGAAGGTCAAGCCGAAGACGAACTGCGCCTGACTGGCGGTCAGTCCGTAATCCGCCCGCAAGCTCGGAACAAAAACGCTCCATGCATAAATGCCGCCCAGACACATCTGCATGAGCACGGCCGCGGGCAAAACGAACAGGCGTTTCAACGAAACGCCATTGGGTTCCCGATTCTCCACGGCATGCCCCCCGGCGGCGCGGCCTTGGCGCCAACCTCACGCCATACTCGCACTCGCCTGCAATGCCCGATCCGCTTTGACCACCTCTTCGGTCATGCGCATGCGGGTGGCGGCCAAACGCGTGCGCAAGGCGTTGTCCTGCAGAGCCAGAATGGCGACCGCCAGCAGCGCCGCATTCTTGGCGCCGGCCTTGCCGATGGCGACCGTCGCTACGGGGATCCCCCCCGGCATCTGCACGGTGGACAGCAGGGAATCAAGCCCGCCAA
>CAYOIT010000546.1:0-1543 GCA_964404035.1 uncultured Verrucomicrobiota bacterium
ACTTAGGCCCACTCTTAGTTGGTTACGCTTAAACCACCCGCTTCATCGGATTTGCCATTGTTCGAAATCATGTAACTACTCAGCTGCCCCAGATCGGTTGACGATAGCGGGCGACGAGAACGGTTAACGAGAGGAACTCGCTACCTCGGATGCCGTTCTCGTCGCCCGCTCTCGTCAACCGATTCTCCCCGTCTTCCATCCGGCCACCCGGCAGGTGAGACACCTGCCGCCACGGCCTTCGGTCTCTCCCTCCGCCGTGGGGGCGGGCTTCCAGCCCGTCCCATCTTCGCTCCCCATCCGACACGCGACCCGCGACACCCGACACGTTCCTACCTGAACCTGAACACCGAACCCTCCGCGGTCCTGATATCCGTCAGCAGGATGGCCCCGTTGCCATACTGGACGTTTCCATTCCATCCGGAGCTCCACGTGACCGTGCTAAACCGATAGGACGAGAAATCGGCGCCGGAAGCCACCAGGTTGGTGACGATCATCCCCTCAGTAACCAGCCTCGACACAACCGTGACGATCAGGTCGCAGTTGGTGATGCTGGCGGCCAGGATGGAGTCGCCCGTACCGACCGAGAGTTGAGAATAGTCCACGCCCGCCACGCCGTTGGTTCCCGCGATGCCGATCGCCAGCGTGGCGCAGGTCCCGTTGTTACGGGCAAAGGCGAACTTCCCGTTGATCGCCAGAGTCCCCGTCGTATTCGTCGTCAGCGACGCCTTGTTCGTGAAGGCACCGGGGGTGATGACGCTTCCCGCCGCCGTCAGGCGATGCGCCCCGGCCTGGACCTTGATGTTAGCCTTGGTCCAATCACCGTTGCTCTGGGGTGCGGTCTTGAGCCCCATGGAGATGTTGTTGGTCAGCGTCCAATCCGCTGCGGTCGCCAACAGGAGGTTCAACCAGCCGTTGGGATGCACAATCAGCGGACCGGTTCCCAGACACCCGTCAGCCTTCGCATACACCCAGTCAATCCAGGAACTGCTCAGGATCGTATGGCGCGTCGGCCGCACCTCGGTTCCTCCCGAGTACGTGTTGGTGCCGCGGTTGAGGGAAATGCCCACGCCCCAGTTTTGGAAGACTTCCGTGTCGAGCACCAGTCTTCCGGCGGTTGCGCCGTCCTGGATCAGGCCGTTCAGGTTCAGCGTGGTTTCGTTAAGACCGCCGACCACGTAGCCGGAACCTTCGAGTTGGATCGTGTCAGCCGAAGTGCGGCTACTCGAACTGCTCCAGTCTTTCCGAAGCTGGCCGCCGTCCTTGAGCAGAATCGTGTGGCCGGCCGTATTCGCGCCGATTTCCACCTTGCCGCCATTCTCCACCGTGATGACCGCGCCCGGCCCCGTGGTGTTGGTGGTGGCCAGATTCAACCACCCATTGCTCCGAACCAGGACGTTGCTGGTCCCAAGGCATCCGGGCGCCGACGCGTACAACCGGTCGGCCCAGAAGAAGCTCTGGCCGTCAGGCCGGCTCATTCGTTCGGCCTGAACCTCCGTCCCGCCGCTGTAGGTGTTGTTGGTGTAGCGCAGATAGATGGGTTGCA
>CAYOIT010000547.1:0-1539 GCA_964404035.1 uncultured Verrucomicrobiota bacterium
TGACGAATATCACCAGGGCGTTGATCGGTGCCGCCGGTGGTTTGACGAATTTGACCGCAGCGTCGATTGCCGCCGGCGGGGGCCTCACGAATGTGTCTGCCGCCGCCGTTGTGGCCGCCGGGGGACTGACCAACATCACACGGGCCTCGATCTATGCGGCCGGCGGGCTGACCAACGTCACACAGGCCATGATCGGCGCGGCGGGTGGGTTGACTAACCTGACAGCGGCCCAGGTTGTGGCGGCCGGCGGGCTCACGAATGTGACTGCGGCCCAGGTGCTGGCAGCGGGGGCACTCACGAACGTGTCCGGAGCGGCCATTGTGGCGGCCGGCGGTCTGACCAATATCACCGGCGCGGCCATAATCGCCGCCGGGGCGTTGACGAACGTGACACCGGTGGCGGTGTTGGCGGCCGGGGCCCTGACCAATGTCTCGGGGGCGGCGATTGTGGCAGGCGGCGGTGTGACCAACGTCACTGTGAACGGGACGGCGGGCACGCTGGCAAACGGGGTGCTCGCATTGACGGTCGAGGCTGGCGGCGCGGCGCCGACGCCGTCACAGCCTGTGACGTCCGACGGTGGTGGGCTGACGTGGTCGGCACGGGACACGACGCGTAACTGGACCGGGCTCGCCATCAGTTCCAACGGACAATGGCAGGTGGCGGTGGTGCAGAACGGGCTGATCTATGTGTCGGGTGACTACGGCGTGACCTGGCAGGCGCGGGGCACCTCGGGCGACTTCGATTCCGTGGCCATGAGTGCAAACGGGGCAGTCATTGCCGTGACCGTGCCCGATGCCCAAATGCGGTTCTCAACGGACTATGGAGCCAACTGGACGGCGCGGGGTGATTCGCCAACGTGGCTGGATGTCGCGATGAGCGCGAGCGGGCAATATCAGACAGCGGGGACCGATGGGAGTTATTTGTACGTGTCCACGGACACGGGCGTGACTTTTACGGCCAAGGATTCTGAGCGCAAGTGGCGGGGCGTGGCGATGAGCGCGAGCGGGCAATATCAGACGGCGACCGTCGAAAAGGCTTACGACGAGGAGACCGAGAGTTTCTATGGCGGCGGGATGTTCGTTTCCACGAATTACGGGGATACGTGGACATTAGTGAAAGATGCACCCGAAGGAGAGGGCGTGGACTGGAACAGTTGCGCCGTGTCTGAGGGTGGGCAGCGGCAGGCGGCCGCGGTGTACGGCGGCGGGGTCTACACGACGGACGACTACGGGGTTACCTGGACAAACAGAACGACGACCCGGAACTGGGGAGCGGTCGCGATGAGCGGAGATGGGAGGCAGGTATATGCCAGAGTGTCCGGGCAGTCGATTTGGCGGTCGGCTGATTACGGGGTCACCTGGGGACAGGTGGGCCCGGCGTTGGCGTGGCGGCGGTTGGTGTGTAGTCGGAACGGGGTGTACCAGCTCGCGGGGATCCAGAACGGGCAGTTGTGGGCAAGTGGACCAGCAACGCGGGTGCCGGGAGTGCTGACAGCAGACCTGGCGCTTGGGTTGGGTACCGTGGGGCAATTGTTGATGC
>CAYOIT010000548.1:0-1530 GCA_964404035.1 uncultured Verrucomicrobiota bacterium
GTGAGCGACGTGCGGGTACTGGCCGGCGGACCGAACGGAACGTTCGCAAGCACGGCCTCCTGGTCGCAGAGCGTCTCGACGTGGCGGGTATTGGAACTGGCCTGGGTCGACGTGAATGGCGATGGCCGGGCGGACCTGGCCCTCCTCTATACCGATCCCACCTCGCCCTACACGTTTTGCGGGGTAGCGGTCTACACCAACACGGGGTCCACGCTGGCGGCCACGCCCTCCGTGAACCTGGTCTTCAGCAACATGGCCGCCACCTACGGGTGCATGGCCTGGGAGGATGTCAATCGTGACGGCTCCGTGGATCTGGCCATCGCCATGCAGTCGAACAGCAACGGCGTGCCCGACTCGGTGCGCGTCTACACCAACGATGGCGCGGGGAATTTCACGGAGGCCCAGGTGCTGGGCGGGTCTGCCGGGGCGATCCAGTTTGCGGACCTCAATGGCGATTGGTGGCTGGATATCGTGGGCCCCCTGTTCGCCTACACCAACCATGAGGGGTCGTTCGGCCCGGAACTGGCGTGGAAGGCCAGGACTCTGACCTCCGGGCAGTTCAACAAGTTTGCCATCGATACGGGGGATGTGGATGGCGACGGCGATCCGGACGTGGCCGTGTTTCTGCAAGGGAGCTGGGGCGGTGACAACAGCGAGGCGATGGTGTACCGCAACGATGCGGGAAGCCTGACCGATCTGCCGGTCTGGAGCTCGGAGCCAAAGCCCGGAGCATCTTATATGGGGGCACTGGGCGATGCCGACGGCGACGGCGTGCTCGATGTGGCCACCCCGCGCGGGATCTTCCTGCTCGAACCGCTGTGGCACTCCTCGCCGCTGCCCCTGTCGGCGCCGATGTGGCTGCGCTCCGGTATCAATCCCGCCGACCGGACCACGGCTCTCGTGGAATGGGATCCCGTGCCGGGTCCCGATGTGGCCGGCTACCGGCTCTACAATGGCACCACCCTGATTGCGGATTTGCCGGCCACCCAGACGCAGTTTGTAGCGCCCTCCAGCCTGGCCGGCAGCGTCGTGTATGCCGCCACCGTCGACAAAGCCGGGCGGGAGTACGGCTACTCGGGCCCCGTGGTTCTTGGAGCGTTCAAAAGGTATTACGGCGATACGAGTCCCGTGGTTCTTGGAGCGCTCAAGGCGGTAAACTCCACGGCCGACATCGCCGTGGATTTCTGGTGGGCGCCCTATGTCCCATTCGTCAACATGGCTGCCTCCCCGCAGTTCGTTGGGGATCTGGACGGGGACGGCGACCTGGACCTGTTTGTGGCGATCACCTCACTGCATCCGGTGTTGGACAACAACCGCACGCGTTGGCTGGTCTACACGAATAGCGGAGCCGGCGACTTCGGTTCCGCCTGGGAATGGCGTCAAAGCGAGAACCCGGCGGATCTGTACGGGCCTGGTCGCGTGGCGCCCATGTCGCTCGGCGACATCAACGGCGATGGTTTGCCGGACCTGGTGGGGGCCGCCTCGCGGATCATCGTCAACGCGGATACGGGCCTGCCCGAAACGCGGTGG
>CAYOIT010000549.1:0-1526 GCA_964404035.1 uncultured Verrucomicrobiota bacterium
TGAGGTGGCGAAGTTCGACTGGTCGGAGGATGTGAAGGTGTCGAACGCCGCAGCGTGCGTGCGGCTGAACGTGTCGGCCACGTAAAGCGCAACCCGCCTCCGCGGATGAGTACAGCCGGCTACGGCGTGGCGATCCCGCTGAGCGCGGGATCGGGGGGCGGGCAAGCGGGAAGCTGATCGCGCGCCTCTCACATTGAAGAGGGGGAACACCATCAAAGGCGGGGATACGGGAGGCCGGATCCCCGCCTTTTTCTTTGAGGCGGTGAGTGATGGGTTGGTGGACTGAACTTACGGTGGCGAAGGTGGAGGCCGGACTGCCGACCGACATGGGGAATCTTTACCGGTCCTGGGTGGAAGGGAATCCGTCGAAGGCGAACCGCTTGGCAGAAATTGTGGCTGAGACGGTCGGTTCATTCCGGGATGCGGTGGAGACGCAGGAAGGAATCGCCATGGATGAGGACCTGACGATGATCCCGAGAACGGGGTATCGGCATGCGTTCAATCTGGTGGTGTTCAATCTGGGGATGGAGATGGGGGTTCAGTTCGCGCCGGAAGTCTACAGCCTGAACATGCAGGCCAACATCTGGTTGCGGATGGTGCAGACAGGGAAATTGAGGCCGGTACCACGGGAACCGACGGCGGCGGGAACGCCGTGTTATCACAGGAGACTGCAGAAATGTCGAAGATTGAGCGAAGTGGGGAGGTTGGAATGAAGGCAACGAAGACGATGGCGGGCTTTGTTTTGGTGATGGTTCTCGGACTGGCGAGCGGGTGTCAGGCGGGTTGGCTCAATCCGACGCAGCCAGGATTCGTGTTGCAGACCTACACAACGTATCAGCCGATAAGCGGTAATAACAGCGGGACGATCACCACGAACGGGAACTCGTTTCAGTTTGCCGGTGACAACACCGCCATGTGCTACATCGGCGGGGCCGGCGCTCAGTTTCGAGGGAGGAACGAGGGGAATGTCTACGTCGACAGCGATGGCGGGGTCGTGATGGGCGCGTTCGGGCCGTTGGCCGTGGTGACGAACCAGGGCAAGGGCTCGGTCTTGCTGGGGAACCTGTCCGGCGGGCAGCGGGCGGTGATTACCGACGTGGCACATGGCTCGTTGCTGTTGGGAGCCGGGACGGCGAGCAATAGCCAGTCGATTGTGGTGGGCGATGGAAATGCATCGCATGGCAGTAAGTCAGTCACAGCCGGGTCGTTCTGGGCGACCGGGGCGGGATTCTTCGGAAGCGGGAGCGGACTGACGGACGTGCCGGAACTCGATGTCGGCGCTTTGGCCGCGCTGGCTGCGCACGCGGGGCTGACGGATTCGGCCCACGGCGGGAAGACCGCGCGGTATGTGGCGCCGAACGGGGGGCATGTGTCCCCTTTTATCTCGTGGGCGACCGCCGCCACGAATATCCAGGCGGCGGTGGATGTGGCGTTGGATGGCGAAACGGTGTGGGTGTCGAATGGCGTGTACGCGGCCGGGGTGCGGGCCATGGGCGGCGTAAGCAACCGGGTGGTGATAACAAACG
>CAYOIT010000550.1:0-1520 GCA_964404035.1 uncultured Verrucomicrobiota bacterium
TTATCCTTAACTTGCGGTTGATGAAACGATTGCTCCAGGCCTGCTGTTTGTTTCTCCCATTGATCGCCACCGCGGCGGCGACGATGGTGATCCGCGATTTCGAGGCGCCGCGCCACGACCGTTTCTACACCGGCGCGAACAAGGATTTCATCGGCGATCCCTATGACTGGTCCGGGGTGGGCCGGGCAACATCCGGCACGTGGGCGACGCTGGTCTCGGACAGCTACTTCATTTCCGCGACGCATTTCCATCCCGCGGTGGGCAGCAACGTCACCTTCTGGGAGACCAACAGCCTCACGGATCCGAGTCACACCTACCCGGTGACGGGCGGCCAGCAGATCGGCGGTACCGATTTGTGGGTGGGTTGGTTTGGCACGGCCGTGGATGCGAGCCTTGAGCGTTACCCGGTCCTCGATCTAACGGATCCGTCCGCCTACCTCGGTTTGGTCCAGTACAATTATGGGGTCAACCATCGCGTCGGGCTCAATGTCACCGAAGGCATCGGTCTTGAGACCGTCGGAGCATCGACCGGGTTCGTTTGGTATGCCGACTACGACAACCTCGACACGCCCTCGGTGGGTGGCGACGAAACGTTCCTTCAAGGCGGCGATTCCGGCGGGCCGACCTTCAACGTGGTCAGCGGCCAATTGGCATTGATTGGGATTCACTGGGCGATCTCGGACAAATTTCCCCGCACGAACGAGGGCGAACTGTTTGTTGATAGCGCGGTGCCGGCCTACATCCCCGACATCAACGGTGTGCTCGCCAGCCAGGGGCAGGCGCTGATGGTCATCCCGGAACCCTCATCGGAACTGTTGCTTTGCTGCATCCTGGCCCTGGGGGTTGCCACCACGCGCCGCCGGTCACGGCCTGAGACACCCTGATCTCTATCAGCCATTTTCCCTGTGCTTCAGGATGTTCCAGACTGAGGACGCTGCAAACGACCTGTTTCACGGGCGGGTGCCGGGGTGTATGTTAGATCCTCCTGGGCGGCGGCACCCATTCGTGCGGGTTGTCGGGCCACGGGTGTCTGGGGTAGCGGCCGGCGACTTCCTTTTTCATTTGGGCATAGCCGGATGCCCAGAAGCCCTTGAGGTCCTTGGTCATTTGCCAGGGTTTCTGGCCGGGGGTGAGGATGTGGACAAGCAGCGGGACGCGGCCGTTGACGATGGCCGGGGTTTCCCAGACGCCGAACAGATGCGAGACGCGCAGGGAAATGAACGGGTCCTTGCCGGGATCGTAGGAGATCTTCGCGGATTGTCCGTTAGATAAGTCGATGCGTTCCGGGCAACAGGCGTCGAGCGCGGCACGCTGGGCGGGACTGAGCCAATCGCGCAGCACGCGCCAGACATTGGCCTCCTTGATTTCCTTGTAACTCACCGCGCCGTGGCAGATCTGGGCGATGGCGTCGGCGCGGTCGGCATCGGACCATCCCGGCATTTCGAGTTCGGGCATCGCCTTTCCTAAAAGCAATTTCCTTGGCGCCAGCCTAAGCCCTGAGAGACGGGGATGGCGCTCGT
>CAYOIT010000551.1:0-1502 GCA_964404035.1 uncultured Verrucomicrobiota bacterium
AGGCCATCCATCGCTCCGGCCGCATTGCGAGCGCGGCTGATGGAAGGCCCGTCCCTTGTCGGGGCCCTACCTGATCGGCCAGGCCCGTCGTCTGAGCGAGGCGACGCTGGAGAGATAGCTGGGCGAGCGGGGTGCGGGTTCGTCACCTCTGGCAATGGCGCGCCCTCCGGCGTTGCCGCCGCGCAACAGGCGGCGATGATCAGCGGACGGATGGCGGTAGCAATGTGCGAGGCCTCAGCAGCTTTTCGAGCAAACATTCCCTGCCATACATGGCCCCGATTGTCGCCACAAAAGGATTCGTATGTTTTACGCTGTCCGAATCTGAATTGCGCACCCAGCCGAGCAGTGCTGTCTTCTTTTCCGAACGAAGCACATTCTTCCCGCCAATCGCATTCACCCGCGACACGAGGTCGCGGCGTCTCCGGCGTCCGGATCCGTTCGTGCAAGTGCGCGTGACGGCCCACCCGGCTCACCGGCCAAGCGTGTCGCCTGCGGCACTTGCACCCCACCGCCGCCGCTCCAGAGCACACCGGGCGGTAAGGGCCTACGGTGTCCTCGCGAGACGGAAGCCCACATTGTCCCCGCTATCGTCCGGATCGCACCAACTGCGGTTCGCTGAACGGCATCTCTTGGCATAGACATTCCAGCCCCCGCCGCGGCCCACCCGGCTGTCGCCCGAACTCGGCCCCACTGGATTAGTCACTGCGCCACCGGGATACTCGCCACCCCAGTCCTGACAGAATTCCCACACGTTGCCGTGCATATCGTACAGGTTCCACGCATTCGGCTTCTTCCCTCCGACCTCGTGCGTGCTCTTGCCATAGTACCAAGCCATTTCGTCCAGATTGCCCGCATAGGCGTTGGTCGTCCCCGCCCGGCACGCGTATTCCCACTCAGCCTCCGTCGGCAAACGAAAACCGCCGCCCGGCACGAACGCATTCAACTTCCGCACGAACTCCTGGCAATCGTTCCAGGAAACCTTATCCACGGGCAGGTTTGTCCCTTTGAAATGGCTCGGATTGTTCCCCATCACCTTCTCCCACTGCTCCTGCGTCACCTCGTACTTGCCCATCCAGAACCCTTTGGTCAGGGTCACTCGGTGTTGCGTCTCGTTTGTGAAACGCCCGACTTCATTCCATTCATTCGTCGGGGACCCCATGACGAAGCTCCCGGCCGGACACCAGAAAAGGGTCAGTTTCACGCCGTTGCCGAGGTCTACGGCAATTTCGTCGCCAGGTTTCAGCGCGTTTGTCGCCGCGCTTCCCGCGACAACCGGCGCGACAATGGGGGATAGTTGCTCCGCCGTCTTCCGTTGCGTCACCTCCTGCGCCACCATCGCGCCGCCGCCCGCAACCACCAGTGCCGCCGCCGTCATCACCGCCGCTGTCTGAACTTTCGCTATGAACATGGCCTTCATCGCTCCCTTCGCCAGCATTGCTGCTGTTGTTGTGGCGCCCGTGGCCGTGGCGGTTGTCGCCACGGCAGTTTTCACGGTCGCCAGG
>CAYOIT010000552.1:0-1501 GCA_964404035.1 uncultured Verrucomicrobiota bacterium
CCCAGTCCCAGCCATGCAATGGCATCGGGACGAGCGCCGGCGAGTTCGCACAGATTGTCACGCACCGACTGAAGAACAGTGCAGGACTCGGTCGAGGGCACACCGACGATGGAGGAGGGTCCCGCCTTGCACTCGGCGAGAATCGTCCCGGTATCGTCGGCCAACGCACCGAGGGTCTTGGTGCCGCCACCGTCGATGCCCATGTACAGTCTGTGTAAGGATTGCTTGATCATGTTGTCGGCCTAGACTTCAAAAGTTGTGGCCGGCGAGGACGCCGCCGGTCAGCCCCTGCTGGGCAATAATTTGCACGGCCGTGCTGTCCACCATCCAGGCCAGGCGCGCCGGGTCGAGTTCGCCCGCGGCCGGCAGGGGGTACATGGGGGCCAGGACTTCGGCCCAATGACGCCGCGTCCGATCCAGCAGGCCATCCCAGCCCGCGGTAGCCGCCCATTCGCTGGTTTGCGTCGCTTCCGGCAGCGCGCCAGCCGCCGAGAAGGTCAGCAGTGAATCGCCGGCGGCGAGGTGCACGCTGATGGTGTTCCCTTCAGTATCAGCCAACGTGGCGGATCCGGTGGCGGAAACCAGGCAATATGCGGCGTCCGTCAGGGGGTAGTCCCAGTAGTATGGGCGCCCACGGGGAAAGAAGAGCATCCGGCTGGCCGGGTTTATGGTGGTGAAATGGCGCGCCTTCCCATCAGCGAGTCGGAAGATCAGGGTCAGCGGCTGCCGGCAGCGGCAGTGCCGCGCCAGCAGGGCGTGGCCAGCCACGGCGAGGTCCGTGAACTCGGCCACCTCGTTCCCCTGCGCGTCCGCGAGGCGGTAGTGCCAGATGGCCGTGCCCGGCTCGCGCCAGACGCGGCAGGTGAGGTCGGCATCGGCCAGGGTCAGTGAGCCCCAGCTCGGTCCGGAGTAGGGCGGACCGAAGATGTTGAACAGGTTCGGCCCGCAGCCATAGGCCGCGATCTGCCCGTTGCCGACGATGTGCACGCTGCCATCGTCGCCGTCAGGGCCGTTCCAGATGCGTTCAGGGTGGGTCATTTCTCGGGCACCCCCTTATGCGCCGGGAAGTGCTTCAGAATCACCAGCGGCTCGCATAAACTGTGGTTCTCGACCTTCACGCCCTGGCGCGCGGCCGGGGCGCTGACGAAGAACTCGTCGGCGCTGGTCTGGCCGTAGCGTAGCATGGTTGCCGTCTCGGTCTGCTGCCCGCCGAATTGGCCGTGCCCCTGAATCGCGATGCAACCGTAGGCGCCGGCATCCTTGATCGTCGCGGTGGCGCCGGGATGCACGGTCAGTTCCTTGGCCGCGACGTATTCGTTGCCGTAGGTGATCCACTTCTCTTCCCACCCCTTGCCGACGCCGGCGGGTAGCGGCGGACGGTAGAACGTTTTCTTGTAGTGCGGATCCACGTTCTTCTTCCAGTCCATCAGGCTCAGGACGTAGTCGACGTCCATCTTCTTGTCGTCCGGGCAGTTCTCGACGAGGAAGTCGTGCGGATAGA